>NZ_JBJDRF010000001.1:0-298937 GCF_044987305.1 Novosphingobium sp. ZW T3_23 | reverse complement strand
GGAGCCACTGAGAAGGTTCCTAGACAAGCATTTGCCGGGAAGCCGGCCCATCGGGCATTCTCCTCAGACTTGGTGAGGGGAATGCCCTAGGGGACTTTCGCCTGAAGTCGTTGGACGAGCAGAGTCGCGGAAAAATGCCGAGCGTATTCGCGGCTTCCGCCGGCAGTGTTCTTGAGGGGAGGCATCGGGAGGAGAAATGAAACCAGTCCTTTTCGCGGCAGGTCAGGGCAAAGTGAACTTTCGCGCGTTTCGATATCGTGCATCGGGGTAGGCGGTCACCTCAGCACCGAACGAAAAGGGACAAGCCTCGCGGCAGACGGATGCACCTCGCGTTTCTCAACCGTTTGCATCCACTGGCGCGATCGACCAGGTTCGCTCGAACCTGACGTTTGTTGATGTACTAGCGCATGTCTGGGTTTGGTCGCGACTTGCCTTACCGGACTGTCCCCATTCAGGGACCTCGAAATTAAGGCTGAACGGCAAAGATGGGTCGGAATTGAAACTCCAGCATCCGCACCGGAACGGTGAAAACGGGTTGGAGGTGGCGGATGTGAACGCGCCCCCGGCACTGGAATGCGCCATCAAAGTATGCCAGATGAACGCTACTCCGGTTCCACCTGACAAGCCGACTTTGTCGTGATATTCATGGCTGATGTTCGCGCAACTTCTGACACCTCCTTACATTCCTTTCACATTTTCGTTTTTGATCATGATTGGGATTGGCGTGATCGAGGTCGTCGGACTGGGGTTGGGCCATCTCGACCTCGATGCGGACGCCTCTGCCGATGCCGGAGACAGTGTTCTTGGCTGGCTCGGGTTGGGTGGCGAGCTTCCTATCCTGATTTGGCTCACATCTCTGTTGGGCTGCTTCACGGTGAGCGGCATTGCGGTGCAACAATCCATGACGGCGCTTTTTGGTGCGCCGCTTCACCCGGGCCTTGCAGCCGGGGCGGCTTTGCTCATCGGGACGGTTCTGAACACTTTTGCCGCAAACGGACTGGCCCGTGTCATGCCGGGGTTCGAGTCGACGGTCGTTTCCACCAACGATCTGTTGCGGCGGCGAGGCACGGTCCTCGAAGGCACCGCGCGGCGCGGGTCACCTGCCCGGGCCAAAGTGCTCGATCACCACGGGCAGGCCCATTTCGTTATGCTTGAACCGCACGAGGACGAAGACAGTATCGCTGCCGGTGAGACGGTTCTTCTCGTACGTCGCGAGGGGACACTCTTCTTTGCGCTGCCCGAACGGGCCGCATTCCTGAATCCGATCTAATACATATTCTGCACGTACTATCCGGGGGAATTTCATCGTGCCCGCTTCGCTTCTGAATATCCTGATCTACGCCGGCATCGTCCTTATCGCGCTGGTCGTAATCGGGATCATCCTGACCCGCCTCTATCGACGAGCCACCAAGGACGTCGCGCTCATCCGCACCGGCTTTGGCGGCGAAAAGGTCGTCCTGAACGGCGGTATCATGGTCATCCCGGTGCTGCATGAATTGATGCAGGTGCGCCTGACGACGGTGAAGCTGGAGGTGTCGCGCCTCAACAAGGACGCGCTGATCACGCTGGACAAATTGCGAGTCGACGTGGTCGGCCTGTTCCACATCAAGGTGAAGCCCGATGCACAATCAATCGCCGCTGCCGCGCAGACGCTGGGCGATTCGGTCAACAGCGCCGATGCGGTGAAATCCCTGCTCGACGGCAAGCTGGTCTCGGCACTCCGCTCGGTCGCCGCGACCATGACGATGGAGCACCTGCACGCCAACCGCGCCGACTTCATCCAGAAGGTGCAGGAAGCGCTGATGACCGATCTCGATATGAACGGGTTCCAACTCGAGTCGGTCAGCATCACCCATTTCGATCAGACGGCGTTTGAACACTTCAACGAGAACAACGCCTTCGACGCAGAAGGCCTGACCGTGCTCACGCGCACGATCGAGGAACGAAAGAAGATCCGCAACGACATCGTCGCCACCAACCGCGTCGAGATCGAACAGCGCAACTTGGAGGCGAACAACCAGTCGCTCGAGATCGCGCAGGCTGCAGAGCAGGCACGCCTGACCCAAGAGCAGACGCTGGCCGCCCGCCGTGCCGAACAGGCTACCGCGATCGCGACGGCCGAGGCCGAACAGACGCGCTTGGCCGAGATCGCGCGGATTACTGCGGAACAGGCGCAGACCGTGGCGCAGACGGAGGCGGACAAGGTCATCAAGACGGCGACGATCGCCCGCGACGGGGCCGTTCAGACAGCGACCATCGAGCGTGACCGCACGATCGAGATCGCCCGCATCACTACCGCCGTGCAGACGGCCCAGAAGTCCGAGGAAGAATCGACCGCGACCGCCGCTGCAAACGAAGCTCGCGCGCTTGCCGTAAGGGCTGAAGAGAGCGTCGCCACGGCCAAGGCCACCGAAATCGCCAACCGCAACAAGAACGTTGCGGTCATCGCCGCCACTCAGCGCGCGCAGGAGGAAGCCGTCGGCATCACCGTGGCGGCTTCGGCCGAGAAGGAAGCTGCCGAAGCGCGGGCAAGCGCTTTGCGTACAGAGGCCACGGCCGAGGCGGACGCAGAGAAGGCACGTGCACAAGGGCGCCAGGCAGCCTTCGAAGTCGATGCAGCGGGTCAGGCAGCGATCAACGAAGCCACCAACTTGCTCAACGATGCGCAGACCGCGCTGCTTCTGCGCAAGGCCATGCTGGCCGCCCTGCCCTCGATCATCGCAGCGGCGAGCAAGCCCATGGAAAATATCGACCGGATCAGCATCCTTGATGCGCGCGGGCTTCATGGCAACGGTGCTGCGGAAGGCACAAGTGGCGGCGGGCGTGAGAACCTCGCGGATGCCGCCGTCGCAGCGGCGCTCCGCTACCGGGTGGGCGGACCGCTCATTGATGGTCTGATGGCCGAACTCGGGATGAGCGGCGAGTCCCTGAATGGCATGCTGGCTGGCGGAGGTGCTGTTCCCGTGTCGGCGGCGGACGAGCGATCCTCCAGCTCCGAAACATCGACTACTTCAGAGCACCCCTAGGTAAAGGACGACAGAACGCTGGCAGGCGATGGCCAACGGCAGGTTTCGACACAAGCGATAGCTCACAGCTCGAAATGGGACTGCGTGGATCGTTCGCAACGCTCGACAACATGCTGGTCCGCATCTGAGGACCGGCATGTAGCCCCCTGAGCGACTGAAAAGGGTCGGGTTTCATCGGGGACGACCGCCAGGTCGTGGGACGAAGCCGTCTCTCTCATCGTCTGCGTTGAACGGCATCATGACCAAATCGGACATTTGCTGCGTCCGGTGCAACCTCCACCCACGCCCGAGGCCGGGCCGACTGCGGAAGCGCGGCTTCTGGGGAAGCGCCAGCGCCCCGGTGCCGCAGCACACGTCGAGCGCGACATCCTCTTCGTGAGCGCCGGGCGCAACTCGCGCCGATGAACCGGCTAGCTCAGGCAGCCATCGCCGAACCTGAAATCACCGTCCTGGCGGATCGCGGTTATATGAACGGGACGCTCGTACTGGAATGCGAAGGCACCGGTATTTTACCCTGCGTGCCCAGAACCGACACCTCCGGCAAAGCCCAGCGCGGCTTATTCACCAAGGCTGACTTCGTGTACGATGCCGATCACGACCATTATACCTGTCCGGCAGGGGAGCATCTGACCAAGGCACGTGCGCGGTCCAATCATCATGGGGACATTCACCACTACCGCAATCTGAGCGCCTGCCAGAGCTGCGTTCTGCGACCGCGCTGTACCACTGAATACTTGAAGCGCGTCAAGCGATGGAAGCATGAGGCGGTCATCGATGCCATGCAAAAGCGGCTCGACCTGTTACCTAATGCCATGGGCATCCGTCGCCGGACCGTAGAGCATTTCTTCGGCACTCTCAAATCCTGGATGGGCAGTACGCATTTTCTAACCAAGACACTCAAAAACGTCAGAACCGAGATGAGTTTGTGCGTGCCGACCTACAATATGAAGCGGATGATCCAGATCATGGGCGTTCAGCCCCTCATCGCAGCGATCCGGAACTGAAGGGTTCGCGCGGAGGCCGCGCATCAGGCGCCGCCGCCCCCCAAAGATCCATCACCCGCGCAATTCACCTCGGAAGCGTTTCTACACAACCTCGGTCGCGACCGGCCGGAATACCGGACGAACCGCACCTGAGCATGGGATTTTGGCCTTGGAACGGCGACAAAGGGTCGTACCCGGCTTGATGCGCGGGAGTATCTCGTCATCAAGCATAATTGCACAGACGAAATAGACCTTTACTTATAAAAACCATTGCCCTCTATTCAGCGAAGAGATGGAGGGGATCGAGATGCATCAAACACGGCGTTGGATTCTGGGCGCCGGGCTTGCCGCCGCGGCAACGCCGTCACTGGCCGGCATCGTTCGCCCCGATCAACAGTTTCCCGCATTACGGCTGCCCAAGGTGCCTCCTCCTGCCAGCTTTGCCGGCGACTGGGCGTCTCTGACGACTGGCTACAGTGCGCCCGATTGGTTCCGCGACGCGAAATTTGGAATCTGGGCGCATTGGGGGGCTGCATCTGTTCCTGCCGCTGGCGATGACTGGTATGCCAGAAACATCTACCTGCAAGGACATCCCTCCTACGACCATCATCTGAGGAATTACGGGCACCCTGCAGACACCGGGTTCATGGAGATTCAGAACAGATGGCGGGCGGAGCGCTGGGACCCAGCGGAGTTGCTCGACCTCTATAAGCGGGCTGGCGCGCGCTACTTCATGGCGATCGCCAATCACCACGATAATTTCGATTGTTATGCGTCATCCTTCCAGCCCTGGAATTCGACGCGCGTGGGCCCGCGCAAGGATATCATCGGCATATGGGAAAAGCTCTCACGAGAGCGCGGACTTCGCTTTGCAGTGTCGAACCATTCCGGACATGCGTGGCACTGGAACCAAGCCGCTTATGGCTACGACGCCGAAGGAAGCCGACGCGGGCAGCGTTATGATGCAGCGAAGCTGACCAAGGCAGCCGGGCGAGGTACCTGGTGGGAGGGACTTGACCCGCAACTGCTCTATACCGGACCGAGCATGGCGATGCCCGATGGCATCGGTTCGGTCGCAGAGGCGAATGCCTGGCACGCCGGCACCGACGGATTGTGGAATGAGGGCGTGCCATCCGATCCCAAATTCGTGCGGCGCTGGGCGCAACGTTGCCGGGAACTGATCGACAAATATCGGCCCGACATGTTGTATTTTGACAATCACGACCTCCCACTGCAGCAAGCCGGGCTCGACATGGCTGCCTATTTCTACAACAGGAGCATGGAGTGGAACGGCGGCCGACTGGAAGCTGTGGTCACGGCCAAGGAAACACCGCCACAGCGACGGATGGGCCTGGTCGATGTCGTCGAGCGCGGCCAGAAAAGCTATATCGATCAATATCCCTGGCAAACCGAAACATGCCTGGGCAACTGGTTTTATGGCGAGCAATATCTTCGCGAAAACCGGTACAAGACGTCCGCCAAGGTTATTCATACGCTTTGTGATGTGGTCTCCAAGAACGGCAATCTGATGCTGAGCGTGCCAATCCGCGGCGATGGCACCATCGATGAAAAAGAACGGCAGATTGTTGAAGAGATCGCGACATGGATGGGGCGCTATGGGGAAGCGATCTACGGCACCCGGCCCTGGCGTGTGCATGGGGAGGGAACATCGCCCCGCGACGCAGGCGCCTTCTCCGAGGGCGGTCCGGCATCGACCTACACCTCGCAGGACATCCGCTATGTTACGCGCGACGGCGCACTTCACGCGCTCGTTCTGGGCTGGCCTGCAGATGGAGTGGTCCACATGACACTGCTGAGCAGCGCCAACCCCGTCAGTAGAGGTGAGGTGCGCCGCGTTACCTTGCCGGGAAGTGATCAGCCATTGCCCTTTACGCGATCTGCTGGCGCACTCGACGTCCATGTCCCAGCCGCAGCGAGAAACCCGATCGGGCTAGCCTTGATCATCAATGGCGCTGGACTGATAAGCTGACGCTTAACATGTCTAGTGGTAGCCTTGGAGCATATCGGTGCTGCGCGCGAGCATGTTTGGACGAGACGAAAAAGCTGAAGCCGACCTTCCGCACTGGGCAGCTTAAACGCGCCGCCAAATGGCTTTGATGGGTCGAGGCTGTGTAGAAACGCTTCGGAAGTGATCTGCGCGAGAGATGGATTTTGGGAGCAGCGTTGCCGATTGCTTAGCTTCCGCGCGAACCCTTCAGTTCCGGATCGCTGCGATGAGGGGCTGGACGCCCATGATCTGGATCATCCGCTTCATATTGTAGGTCGGTTTTTGAGTGTCTTGGTTAGAAAATGCGTACTACCCATCCAGGATTTGAGCGTGCCGAAGAAATGCTCTACGGTCCGGCGACGGATGTCCATGGCATTGGGTAACAGGTCGAGCCGCTTTTGCATGGCATCGATGACCGCCTCATGCTTCCATCGCTTCACGTATTCAGTGGTACGGCGCGGTCGCAGAACGCAGCTCTGGCAGGCGCTCAGATTGCGGTAGTGGTGAATGTCCCCATGATGATTGGACCGCGCAAGTGCCTTGGTCAGATGCTCCCCTGCCGGACAGGTATAATGGTCGTGATCGGCATCGTACACGAAGTCAGCCTTGGTGAATAAGCCGCGCTGGGCTTTGCCGGAGGTGTCGGTTCTGGGCACGCAGGGTAAAATGCCGGTGCCTTCGCATTCCAGTACGAGCGCCCCGTTCATATAGCCGCGATCTGGCAGGACGGTGATTTCAGGTTCGGCGATGGCTGCCTGAGCTAGCCGGCTCATCGGCGCGAGTTGCGCCCGGTCGTTGCCCTCGTTCACCACTTCATGCGCGACAATGAGGTGGTGTTCAGCATCCACCGCCGCCTGCAAATTGTAGCCAACAATGCCAATTCCCCGACCGCTGCTGTTCATGGACTTGGCATCCGGATCGGTCAGCGATACCTGATGATCGGACGCCGCTTCGACTTGCGCGGCCATCTCCTTCAGGAACCGCATGTGGCCGCACAAGCCCGCGATCTTGTCCTGGATCTGTTCAACTCGTGCCTGCGGGACGTCGCTGGTCTCACGATCGGCACGGTCGAGTGCAGCAAGGTAGCGCCCGATGCTGGCCTCGACCTGTTCGATCCGCTTGGCCGCTTTATGTTCTGTGTAGTTGCGATCCCGGTTATTCACCGCTTTGAACTTGCCGCCGTCAATCGCGACGGTTGCCTGCACAAAAAGGCTCAACTGCCGGCACAGCATCACAAATTGGCTGCAGACTGCCCGGATCGCGGCACCATTATCCCGTCGAAAGTTGGCGATCGTCTTGAAGTCTGGCGCCAGTCGGCCGGTCAGCCACATCAGCTCGATGTTGCGCTGCGCCTCACGTTCAACGGCCCATCCAATAGCCTCCCGAATTACAGAGAAACTCTACCACAGGATGACGCTTTTACACAGCCTCGGTCGAAACCCGACGTTACCGCCGCAAACCTGAGACACCCGGAATAGGCCTGTTCATTTTGTCGGCTGGTCCCGCCCGATACTGTTCGTCGGTCACCTTCTCCAACCACGTCACAGGGGAACCGTCGACGCTCTCTTGGATCGCGATATGCGTCATCGCTTCGTGTGGCGTTGCTCCGTGCCAGTGCTTGTGCTCGGCCGGGCACCACAGCACGTCGCCCGCGTAGAACTCTACCACCGGCCCGCCTTCCACTTGCGTCCAGCCTACACCTTCCGTCACGATCAGCGTCTGACCGGCCGGGTGGCTGTGCCATGCCGTACGGGCACCCGGTTCGAAGTGAACGACGGCGCCACAGACCCGCGAAGGTTCGGGCCGCTGGAACTGACCGGTAATCGTAACTTTGCCGGTGAAGTAATCTGCCGATCCTTCGACCGTTTGCATATCGGCCTGACGGGTGACTTGCATGTCTGATCTCCTTTCAAAGGCTGCGATCGAGCGCACTTTTGCTACGCATGCGATGCCTCCATCGAGGGCTCCGGGTTGTCCGCAGCGGGCGTCCTTTTAGCTGCCGCCCTTGCGCCCAAGAGCGCGACCGAGGCGGAGAGGCAGAAGAGTATCCCGCTCGTCGTAAAAGTCGGTTCGTAGCCGCCGGCATCGAAGATCAGGCCGCCGCCGGCCGCTCCCGCGGTGATCGCCATCTGCACGACAGCCACCATCACCCCCCCACCGGCTTCGGCATCGTCGGGAACCGTGCGCGCAAGCCAGGTCCACCACGCCACGGGTGCTGCGGTGCCGACAAGCCCCCAGAGCGCGAGCAACAGCCCGGCACATGCCACCGAAGCGCCGAAGGCGGTCAGAGCCACGGCAATTGCCGCCATTGCCAGCGGCAACCCCACCAGCAATGCATGCAGGCGGGCGTTCACCACGCGGCCGATCAGGTAGGTTCCCAGCAGCCCGGCAAGGCCAAGCACTAGCAGCAGGATGGAAAGCTCACTTCCGCCGACGCGGGTAACGCCTTCCAGGAACGGGCGAAGGTAGGTGAAGACGCCGAATTGCGCCATGAAGAACAGCGCCACCGCCGCAATGCCGTAAGGCACGTTCGGCCGGCGCAGCACTGCGAACGGCGCGCCCAGCCTGGGCCGCCCCTGGCTTGCCATGCTCGGCAGGCTGACAAGCAGCCAGACGAAAGTCAGGGCGGCAAGCGGTACTACGCAGAAGAACGCCCCACGCCAGCCGATGTATTGCCCCAGGAAGCTGCCAAGCGGCGCCGCTACGGTCGTTGCCAGGGCGTTGCCACCGTTGAACACCGCCAGCGCGCGCGGCACGTCGGCATCGGGCACCAGACGCATGGCGACGGCAGCCGACAGCGACCAGAAACCACCGATTACGATCCCGACCAGCGCACGGCCCAGCATAAGCACCGTGAAGTTCGGCGCGATTGCAACGACAATTCCGGACACCAGCATCAGCACCGTCAGCCAGAGCAACAATACTCTCCGGTCCAGCCGATAGGTCGCGGAGGATACGAGCAAGCTGGCGATCACCGCGAACACGCCCGAAACCGCTATGGCTTGTCCTGCCTGCCCTTCCGTAAGCGAAAGGTCGCGCGCGATCGGGGTCAGCAGACTGACCGGCATGAACTCCGAGGCGACCAGCGTAGATACGCAAAGTGTCAGAGCGTAGACGGCACCCCAATTGGCGCGTGAAGGCGGCGCAAGGCCAGTGGGCTTGGCAACGGAAATCGTCATGCCCACCACCTATGCGCAGCCTCTTTCATGCATTAGACTGAAAGATGGACATATGGCACTGAGTGAAATTCAACGATGCAACGTGAAACGATGGCCGATCTGGTGGCGTTCCTCGCCGTTGCCCGCGAACGCAGCTTCACGCGCGGCGCTGCGGGCCTGGGGGTTACCCCCTCTGCATTAAGCCACACGATCCGCAAGCTGGAGGAACGGTTGGGCCTGCGTCTGTTCATTCGCACCAGCCGCAGCGTTTCTACCACGGAAGCAGGGGAACGGCTGCTCCAACGGGTCGGCCCGCAACTGGACCAGATCCAGATCGAGGTAGATGGCCTCAGCGAATTACGGGACAAGCCCGCAGGCACGGTGCGCATAACCACCGGCGACCACGTTTCGGAACACTACCTATTGCCAGCGATCTCGCGCCTGCTGGCATTGCATCCCGACCTCAAGGTCGAGATCAACGTGGATATCGGGTTCGTCGATATTGCCGCACAGGGCTTCGATGCCGGCGTGCGGCTGGGCGAGACACTGGCGCAGGACATGATCGCGGTCCGCATCAGCCCGGACATGGAGATGGCCGCTGTCGCCTCACCCGCCTACTTCGCCTCGCGACCACCTCCTGCCGATCCCCACGGTCTTGCCGGTCACAATTGCATCAACATCCGCTTCCCGACGCATGGCGGGATCTACGTCTGGGAGTTTGAGCAGGAAGGACGGCCGCTCAACGTCCGCGTCGACGGCCAGCTAATCGTCAACGACATCGCGCTTGCCCATCAGGGCGCGATCGAGGGCAGCGGCATTGCCTATCTGCCGCTCGATTACGTCCAGTCATCCATCGATTCCGGCAAGCTTGTTCGCGTCCTCCTGAACTGGTGTCCGCCGTTTCCGGGTTATCACCTCTACTATCCCAGCAGGCGCCAGCAATCGCCGGCACTTGCTGCGGTCATTGAAGCGTTGCGCTATCGGGAGCGGTGAGCCTGGTAGCACGACAAGGTCGGAAACCGGCGCGATGGACCGGCAGAAGCACGGAATGCGAACGGCCGATCTCGATCGGAGCGGTCATTTGCATTCCGATGGTCGAACGACCGAACTTCGGTCTCCAGTTGACGACCTCGATTGCCCAATCGATGAAAGCTGGCACCTGCATCCGCCAAGGAGCAGGACGTGGGTCACAGGATGCGAGCCGCCTGCTCAGCCGTTGGTAGCCAGCAGGTAGACCTCTTTCCGAACAAGCGGTAGCGATGCCGCGCCACCCAGCGATAGATCGGATCACGCAACTTGCGCGGTACGATCCGCAGCACCGCCAGAGCGTTCCAAGGACGATCGAGGCCCGCCCATATGGCCATCACCGCATCGCTGTCCCGCAAGACACCGTCGCCCTCGACGACGATCAGTGTTTCCGGATTCGCCGGGTCGATCCCGAACTTGCGATAGAGCGTGGCTCCGACCTCACCCTGCATCGACGCCAGCCGGAATCGTCCGGCCGCGTCGTGCCGCAGCACGAAGGCGGCATTGGCCGAGCAGAGCACGCACATCGCGTCGAAAACGATGATCGGCCCCGAAGTGGCGGTCATGCCGCCTCCACGGTGGGCCGAGCCATCTGACGGTCGCCCTCCAGTCCCAACGGCCGCAGCGGATTGCCGACGAGTCCGCTCACCATCGACGCCTGTATGGCGGTGGCCGGCCATAGCTTCGACAGCGGGCCGACGAGCCGGTCGCGGATCAGCGGCAGCAGGCGGCTGTCGGACTGATAGACGGGGGTGAACAGCGCAGTGAGCCATTGATAGGTCAGAACGTGGCGGCGGCGTAGCCGGATGCCCTGCCGAACACCTTCGTCGACGCTGCCCGCATGGTCCAGACCGCGGGCGAGCGCCCAGGCATCGAGCAGCGCCATGTTGGCGCCTTGACCCAGTTGCGGACTGGCGGAATGCCATGCATCGCCGATATGGACCAGCGCCTGCTCTGCCGGCGAGGACAGGGTGCGATGCGCGTATCGCGCGAAGGTCAACTGGCTCGGATCGGTGATCTGGTCGAGCAGCGCCGCGCAATCGGGCCAGAGTGCGGCGACGCGCGCCTTCCAGGCGGGCAGTCCGGCCTCGCGCCATTCGTCCAGCCGATCCGCCCGGAGCGACCAGAAGAAAGCCGCCTTGGGCGCAGTGGCATCGGGCGGTGTCCCGATGGGCAGAACCCCGGCCATGATGCTCGCCCGGTCGTAGCGCTGCGCAAGGGCGTGGGGATCGAAGCCGGCATCCTCGGGCCAGTCGAGGCTGGCCCATAGCGCTCCATAAGCCAGCTCCCGGCCCGTCGGCGGAGCCAGCGGTGTCCGCGTACCGAGGGCGTCCACGACGAGATCGTAGCGATCGCTTTTCTGTCCATCGGCAAAGCGCAACGCGCGTTTCGTTCCCAGCGGCGTACTGCCCGCCAACGTGCGCCCGGAATGGATGGGAATGCCCAACCGCAGCACGGCCTCGTGCAGGACCGCGAACAAGCTGGCCCGGTGTATCCCGATGCCGAAGGTGTCGGGTCGACGCAGCGCGGCGTAATGCACGTCGAGCACGACCCGCTTGCCCGCCATCCCGAACAACCGATCGACGCGCGCACCGCGCGCCAGGACGGCATCCAGCAAGCCGAGCCTCGCGAGCACCGCCATCCCCGTGGGCTGGATCATCAGTCCGGAACCGATCGGCTGGGGCTTCTCGAACCGCTCGAACAGGGTAACGTGATGCCCAGCCTCGTGAAGCAGCAGCGCCGCCGCCAGCCCGCACGGCCCACAGCCGGCAATCGCAATGTTCAGCCCCCGCATCCCTGCTGCCTAGCCCAGGATGCAGATCGGTCCAATAGGGCGCGTGTAAATGGGCGTGCAGAAGCTGGCGATGATCGGCGCACAGCGGCAGAGGCCACGAACCGCCCGAGCGAGACGATTTGAGCGCTCCGAAAGCGACCGTCAACCGCACCGACGTTTGCCGCTCCGCGGCTAGGCCGTAAACTCGAAACCTGTCGTCGATCCATCCAGCTAGCGCAAGAGGCCCGGCTTGCTTGGCCGCCAACAATGGCTAAGCGATAGGCATGAACGCATCCGACCTCGAACAGCTGCTTGTCGCCCGCCTCGTCCGGGAGAGAGGCGGCACTTCGCAGACATGGCGGCGCGCCCTTGGCAAGGTCATTGTGCGCGACACCAAGACCCATGCCCATTGCAATTGGGATTTCAGGCTTAGTGGCACCGATGCACAGCGTGCCGCGATCGAGCGACTGCTCGACGATGTGCGGCTGGAATATTCGATAGTGGAGGCCGGTTAAATGCGCGATGGGACGCCGCCTCCGACAGAGCGGACATAGAAACCTTCGTTTCGCAACATGACGACAAGCCGCGCACATTCGACGGCAGCGTCAGCTATCGCTAGGATCACACCGAAAAGCCTGCGTGCATGCAGATCCTGTGCTTTGCCTGAGGACAAGCGAAACGGGACATCGGATCGTGTTGACCTCTTCCTGCGGTGTCGCCGCCAGCAGGGCTACGGCCTTTGCTGCGATCTCCGCAATGGGCTGCCGAACCGTCGTCAAGGGCGGTGAACAGAGCCTTGCCACATCGCTGTCGTCGAAGCCGGCGACCGAGAGCTGTTTCGGAACCTCGATGCCGAGCGAGTGCGCCTCCGCGACGACGCCTGCGGCCAGTTCGTCATTGTAGGTGAAGATAGCGGTAGGCGGATACTCAGCTTTCAGCAGGTGGCTGCCCCCCCGCCGGCCAAGCTCTATCAGCGAGGTATCTCCGTCCTTGCGAGTCTTCACCAGCTGTTCGATGGGGAGGATCGTTATCGCGTCGGCGCTTGCGCCCTTTGCC
Source organism: Novosphingobium sp. ZW T3_23 (assembly GCF_044987305.1). Taxonomy (NCBI): domain Bacteria; kingdom Pseudomonadati; phylum Pseudomonadota; class Alphaproteobacteria; order Sphingomonadales; family Sphingomonadaceae; genus Novosphingobium; species Novosphingobium sp. ZW T3_23. Next base: position 285,906 of record NZ_JBJDRF010000001.1, on the reverse strand, counting down.
AGCAAAGCACGCACGAACGCCTCGCGCCGAATTCGGCCCGAGGCGACGGTGTCGCTTCCGGCTATCAGGCCGAACCGGCGATGGCCGTTTTCCCAGAAATGATCGGCCACGGCCGCCGCACCCTGCGCATGATCGGCGTTGATGGAAAGGGAACGATCAAGCTGCCGCGCCGGCGATATCCGCACATAACGCACCCCGTCCCGGTCCAACTGGTCGAGCAAATCGATATCGTCCCCGACGACCGGCGGCAGGATCATGCCGTCGCAGCGCAGCTGCCTGATCCCTTCCATGTAAATGCCCAGCGGACTGTCCCGGCCGCCGTCGAATTCCTCCAGCGCCAGGTTGTAACCGAGTTCCCGGCAAGCCCGCATGGCCGAACGCACCAGCTCACTGAAGAAGTGAGAGCCGGTAGGCGGCACGAATATACCGATGAGGCGCGATCGCGATGTCACAAGCGATCGCGCCGCCAGGTTCGGCCGGTACCCCGATCGCGCGATAGCTTCAGTCACCCGCTGCCGGGTCTTCGGGCTTACGCGCGTATCGTGGTTGACGACCCTCGACACGGTCTTGGCCGAAACCCCCACCATGGCCGCGATATCGTCCAGCGTTACTGCGCGCATCGTCCGGCGGGCTCCTTGGGACGGCATATTGCAGCCGGTTGCGACACCAATAGAAAATCTATGCCGACCATGGCAATCGTCCTCTTTCCTGATCGGAAAGCCCTCGCTACACAAATGTCAGCGCTGACATTCGAAGATGTCGCGCAGCGAAAAAGCATAGGCCCACCGGATCGCCGGAGGTCAGCTGACTCGATCCGAGTGAAGTTGACAGCCGACAGGGGGCATCCATGAATTCGACGCTGACTTCAGCGTTCGCGCTTTTTGCGACCACGCTTTTCGCCGCTCCGGCCTTCGGCCAGGCCGCGCCGGGCAACGAAGCGCACGATTCCGATCACGACATCATCGTCACCGGCGTGCGCGCCAGCCTGCGCTCTGCCGCCGATCGGAAGCGCAATGCGCCGCAGATCATCGACGCCATCACTTCGGAAGATATCGGCAAGTTCCCGACGGAGAACGTCGCCGATGCAAGCCAGCGCATTACCGGCGTTCAGATCACCCGAACACGCGGTTCCGGCACCGGCGTAAGCATCCGCGGCCTTCCTACCGACTTCACGCGCGTCCAGTTGAACGGCAGCACGCTGTCCTCGGCCATCGTGGACCTGCGCGGCGGCGGGGCCGGCGGCAACATCGGCCGCAGCTTCGACTTCCGCCTTCTGCCGACCGAGTTCGTCAGCGCCGTGGAAGTGACCAAGTCGCAGACGGCGGAAATGCAGGAAGGCGGCCTGGCCGGCACCATCAACGTCAAGACCGTGCGTCCGCTGGAACTCGGCAAGACCACGGCGGTGGGCTCGCTCTTCGGGGTCTGGAACTCGAACTCCGGCAAGGCGACGCCGCAGGCCTCCGGACTGTTCTCCACCACGCTGGCAGACGGACGTCTGGGAGTGCTGGTCGCCGGGGGCTACAGCCGCGATCGAACCGAAACCCATAGCGTCGCCAATGTCGGATGGGCGGTCACGCCCGAGGCGACGCTCAGACAGGACCTGAACGGCGACGGCGATCTGGCGGACCGGTTCAACCTGCCCAGCCAGATCAGAACGGAGATCGCCCGCGAGGATCGCAAGCGCACCGTCTTCACCAGCGTCCTGGAGTATCAGGCCAGCGACAGCCTGAAGCTCTATGCCGAAGGTTTCTACAGCAAGTTCGACGTGACCGTCGAAAGCCTGGAAAACCTGCATATCTTTACCGGAGCGACGGGCGGCGTCTACGATCCTTCCTCCACCCGGTTCACCACGATCGAGGGCATCGATCCCGCTCAGCTGGCCTACGGCATACCTTATGCGACCAACCTGGGCCTTACCAATACCGATGTTCGGGCGAACGATCGCATAAACGATTCGGTCGCCAAGACGTACTACGGAAAGCTCGGCGCGGACTTCAGGAACGACACATGGTCGGGCGGCGCGAGCTTTGCCTATTCCAAGTCGGATCAGGTCGGCGACAACCTGAACCTGGCGCAGATCCAGCGCTTCCAGGTCGCGGAAAGTTGCCAGCCCGGCCAGGACATCTGCGGCATCTCGCTCTCTCCGGAATCGCAGGCGCGCTACCTCGATCCGGCGCAGGGCGTCGTCGCCAGCCTCAACGGCGCGTTCGGACGCAAGACCTATGACCGGGTCAACGAACTCAAGGGCGACTTGCGCCGCGAATTCGGCGGCGGCTGGCTCCGCCGGATTTCCATCGGCGGCGTAGCCTCGTGGCGAAAGACGTTCGCCGACGCGACGACCTTGGTGGTCCCGGCATCGGCTCTGGCGTCGCTCGCCGGATTGAGCCGCAGCACGGTTCAGGCGACCGGCTGGGGACTTGGCCCCTATACGCAATTGGCCGGGGCGAGCCGCGGGGCATTCCTCGGGGCCTATGACGGCAGCGAAGCGTTCCCCACCAGTTGGCGTGCCTCCGATACCCGCGCGCTGCTGGCGGCAGTATCGCGCGACCAGCTTGCCGCCGTGCCGGGTGCCATTCAGGAGAATCTCAGTAGCGTCGTCGACGTGCGCGAGCGAATTTTCGCCGGTTACGCGCAGATGGACTTCGCTTCCGACGATGAGCGGATCACCGGCAACATCGGGCTGCGCGTGGTCAATACGCGTGAAACCGCAGCCGGCGTGTCGCCGGACCTGAACGGCCTGGTCGTCCAGCGCGAAACCGGCGGAACGGTCACGGTGCCACCCGCCGGCGCCGTTGCCGCAAGCAATTCCTACACCAAGTTCCTGCCCTCGGCGAACCTGCGCTTCGAAATCACGCCCGAGATCATCCTGCGCGCGGGTTTCTCACGGACATTGAGCCGCCCCACCCTGACCCAGCTTTCGCCTTCCACCACCGTCAGCGGAGGCGGCGGCAACTATACCATCACCGCCGGCAACCCGCAGCTTCAACCGTTCACTTCGACGAACTACGATCTGACCGCCGAGTGGTATCCCAATCGCGATACGTCCGTGACGCTGGCGCTGTTCGCCAAGGACCTGGCCACCCTCGTCCGGTCGGAAACCGATTCCGTGACGCTGCCGGTCACGTTCTACACCGCATCGACGAATACCTACGAACTGCGCGATCAGGTCTTCCAGCGCACCCGGCCGGTGAATGCGAAAGGCGTGACGCTGAAGGGCTTCGAGCTTGGTTACCAGCAGGTCTTCAGCTTCCTGCCGGGACCATTGGCGAACACCGGCCTGCAAGCCAACTATACCTACATCTCGAACTCCGACCCGGACGTGCTCACTGCGGCCTCGAAGAACAACTTCAACCTCAGCGGCTTCTATGAGGACAGCCGGATCGCCCTGCGCGCTTCCTATACCTGGCGGGACAAGTTCGTATCGTCCGGCCTGCCCGGCGGTTTCGGCGGCCTGGGCGTGACCACGCAGGCGCGCGGCAATCTCGACCTCAACGTGACCGTTAACGTCACCAGCCAGGTCTCGGTGATCTTCCAGGGCACCAATGTGCTGGACGATGTCGACAAGAGCCGCACCACTCTGGGAGACCTGCCGGTCGACTACTACGACGTGGGCCACCAGTACATGCTCGGCGCGCGGTTCCGCTTCTGATCGCCCATTCGAACGCCGCCCACACGCCTCTCCCGAAAGGATCATCCATGCGCTCCACCTTCATGCGTATCGCCGCCATAGCCGCCGTCCTCGCCAGCAGTTCCGCATTGGCAGGCGAAATCGCGATCCGGATCGAGGGGCCTGACGGCAAGCCCGTACCGGGGGCCCGTGTCGCGGCGCCCGAGGTGCTGCGGAACGCAACGAGCGGATCGGACGGAGCGGCGGTTCTTACCGACGTGCCGAGCGGGGACATGGCGGTGACGGTCAGTGCCCAAGGGTTCCGCCCGGCCCTTCAGACGGTAGCGATGGGGCAGACGGTTACGGTCAGGCTGGAACGCAGCGACGCCTTGCAGCGCGCGGCGCAGGCGCATGGCGAACCGGCGGTGGAGCACCTTGCCCAGAAGCAGGCCTATCTGAAGAGCATCAAGCCGGTCGCAGGCAAGAAACCGAACATCGTCCTTGTCCTGTTCGACGATCTCGGCTTCGGCGATCTCTCGTCATACGGCAACCGGCTTATCAAGACGCCGAACATCGACGCCCTGGCCCAGCGCGGCGTGAAGCTCGAACAGTTCTATTCCGCCTCCCCGGTCTGCACACCATCCCGCGCGGCCTTGCTCTCCGGCCGCTATCCCGAGCGGGCGCACGCGGCCAATCATGTATTCTTCCCCAGCGGTCATCCCATGGCAACGATCCGGCGCAGCCTGGGCTGGGCCAATGCCCTGCCGCAAGACGAGATCCTGCTGCCCGAGGTGCTGCTGCGGGCGGGGTACGCCACCGGAGCTTTCGGCAAGTGGCACCTCGGCGATCAGCCGGGCCATCGGCCGACGGACTTCGGCTTCCAGGACTATTTCGGCATCCTCTATAGCAACGACATGAAGCCGGAGACGCTCTGGCGCGGCAATGTCGTGGACACGCCTGCCGAAAAGACCGATCAGGGAACGCTCACCGAGCGCATCACCGACGAGGCGGTCGCCTTCGTGCGCAAGAACGCGAAGAAGCCTTTCTTCGCCTACGTCCCCTACACCGCGCCGCATCTTCCGCACCATCCCAATCCCAAGCACCAGGGCATTTCGGAAGGCGGGACTTATGGAGACGTGATCGAGGATCTCGATGCCAATGTCGGCCGCCTGATGCAGACCCTCAGAGACTTGAAACTGGAAGACAACACCATCGTCATCGTCATGAGCGACAACGGCGGCGACTGGGGCGGCAGCGCCGGCAATCTCCGCGGCCGCAAGGGAGAGACTTTCGAGGGCGGTCAGCGCATACCGGCCTTCGTGATCTGGCCGGGGGTAACGAAACCCGGTTCGGTGAGCCAGGAAATGGGGATGAACTTCGACGTCCTCCCCACGATTCTCTGCGCCCTGAATATCCCCCTGCCCGCAGACCGCACGATAGACGGCACCGACTTGAAGCCGCTCCTTGCCGGCGGCGAAACCCTGCACGATTATCTGTACTACACAACCACCTGGTCAGGCCGCTTCGCCGGCGTGCGCGACCGTCACTTCAAGTACCGCGATATCGTGCCGAACGATTCACCTGTGGGTGCGGGCGGCGAACCTTACAATGCCAAGCCTTCGCTCTATTCGCTCGACCTCGACAACGAGGCACACGACGTGAGCGCAAAGCATCCCGAAGAAGCGAAACACCTGATCGAAGTGCTCGATACGTTCCGAAAAGAAAACGCAATCAATCCACGCGGGTGGATTGCTCCACCCGGAAGCGCCCTCAAATGATCAGGCAGTAGTGGAACGATGCCCCGTGTGCTATTCTGAAGTCGTGGGAGTTTTGGCCTATGAGCTTGGTTATCACTGCTGTGATCTTCAGTTTAGCGCTTTGCGGTCTTGCCTGGAGGGCAAACCCACGGTTCCGGGGTGAAGATCGTCTGCCAATGCAGTGGTGGTTGAACGGCGAGGTCACGTGGACTGCGCCGCGCCCGATTGCCCTCGCTCTTATCCCCGCCTTGGCGTTCTTTGTGTTTGCAAGTCTGATCGTCCTGTCCCGCAACGTAGCGCCTCGGCCTGGGCAGGAAGGCATGGTGCTTCCCACCCTGATCGGGCTTGGTGCCACGTTCGTTTTCATCCAGGTTCTTCACTTCTGGTTGATCGAAAGGTCTCTTCGTCGGAACGGTAGCTAACCGGCGTCGAGCCATAAGCGGCCACGTCGCGCCGGTGGTCCGTGAACATTCGCTGCCGGCTTTCGGCCTCCTGGGACGACTATTGCGATGCCCTAGCGATATAACCCTCTCTTTTTTGGCCTATTAGCTGCCCAAGCCGTGCCCACACTCTTTTGCGATTGGTTCGCAACAACTGTTCTGCTAGCTGCGGGGCATGGAACAGCTTCCTGGCACCATCACGGCTGAACAGAAGCCAGATCACGTGAGCGTGTTCACCAAGAACCGCTCCGCACTCATCCGCTACGCGTCCGCTATTACCGGAGACGTCGGACTGGCTGAAGACATGGTGCAGGACGCCTGGGCGCGGTTCGTCTCCGCTGCCGCCGTGCAGACGATCCAGGAACCCACCGGCCTCCTGTTCCGGATCGTGCGCAATCTTGCGCTGGACGCCAAACGTCGGCGCACTTTCGAGAGCCGCCTGTTCGCGCAGGACGAAACCGACGCGGCGCAGCGGATCCCCAGCGACGCGCCCTCGGCGCAGACCAGCGCGGAAGCGGCAGAAGAACTGGCCCGTATCATGGCCGCCGTCTCGCGCCTGCCCGAACGGACACGCCAGGCCTTCCTTCTTCATCGGGTCGAAGGGCTGACGCTGGTCGAGGCCGGAACGCGGCTCGGGCTATCGAAAAGCCTCGTCCACGAACTGGTCGTTTCCGCGCTGGAACACTGCCGCGAAGCCCGGCGACAGGGAGGATGACCAAGGTGATCACATTTTTCCGGAAAAATAGCGGCATCATTCGTCGTCCAGATAAAGAGCGAGAAAATTTCGGGCATTCGACGGAAAAGACGCAGGCTCCATGATCAACGAAGACGGGAACATGAACTCCCTCGACCGAGAGGCCCTGGACTGGCTGATACGCCTCGACGATCAGCCGGGCGACGATGCGGTGCACGCGGCGTTCGATACCTGGCTGGAACGCAGCCCCCTGCATCGGGCCAGTTGGGAAGCGGCGCTGGATCTGGCCGGAGCGGTCGAAGCGGCGTTTCCCTCTGCCATCGTTCAGGACAACGCACCTTCCCGCGATGGTCTCGAAGCGATCAATGTCGTTCCCCTGCCCCGCAGGAACACCCGACGCCTTTCACCCACCCGACGCTGGGGTCTGGTCGGCGGCCTTGGCTTGGCCGCCTGCCTGTGCCTTGCATTCGCACCCGAGATGATGCTGAGGCTTCGCGCCGAGGAAATGACCGGCACGGGCGAAGTCAGATCCGTCGCACTGGGCGACGGTACCCGCGTGACCCTTGCTCCGGACAGCGCCTTGTCCTTCGATATCGGCAACAGGGCGCGATCCGCGCGCCTGCTCCGGGGCCGGGCCTATTTCGACGTCGCACATGATAAGGCGCGGCCGTTCCGGGTCATGGCCTCGGACACCGTAGTTACCGTGCTGGGCACGGCTTTCGAAGTGGATGGCCTCTCCGGCGATGCCACGGTTGCCGTGCGCCGGGGCATCGTCGCCGTCGATTACGCCGGGCAAGGCGGACATACCGTGCTTCATAAAGGCGAACGGGCCTCGCTCGCCGCCAATGGCCATGCCGAACGCAGCGCCGTGCGGGCCGATCGCGTCGCGGGGTGGGTCGAAGGCAGGCTGTTCGTGAAGGACCGCCCGATCGGCGAAGTGATCGATGCCCTGCATCCCTGGTACAAGGGCTATATCATCACCCGCGGAGCAGGACTGGCGTCCCGGCGCGTCACCGGGATCTACGATCTCCGCGACCCGGACGCTGCCCTCTCGGCGCTGGGCAAGGCGCATCCGATCCGGATGCGGCGTATCACGCCGTGGCTGAAGATCATCACGGTGGATTGAGGATAGGCTGCGGGATCAGACTTTTTCTCACGTTAAAACATATACTTCATATAACTTTGTAATTTTTTTCCGGAAATCCCAAGCACCCACCCGTCAACGATATGCGAATGCTAATCATTAGCATTTTATGAATATCGACATCGGCAGAGGGAGCGATAGTGTGATTTCGGGGGGAAAATGGGGACGTTCCGGACAAGTCCGGAGAATATCGGTATTTCTGCTGGCGACCGCCTCGGTCGGCGTGCTGGCGAGCCCGGCCATTGCAGCGACAGGGGCCGATGCCGCTCGCTCGGTCCACAGTTTCGACATACCGGCACAGGCTCTTGACGAGGCGCTGATGGATTTCGGCAGCCAGTCCGGCCTTCAGGTCAGCATCAACGCCGCCGACCTGCATGGCCAGCGCAGCGCGGGCCTGCGCGGAAGACTGTCCGCGCAGGATGCCCTGGCCCGGCTGCTGTCCGGGAGCGGCTTCTTGTTCCGGGTAGAGGGCAATGTCGTCACTCTGGCCCGCGCGCAACCGGTCGTCAGTGACGCGGCACCGGAAGCCGGTGTCGTCAGCCTGGGCACTCTGCGGGTCGAGGGCCAGAGCATCGAGGCCACGACCGAAACCGGTGCGCAGCGCGACGCGCGGCGCAAGGACGCCGTCTACGATCAGGACATCTCCTCGGTCTATGCCGGCAAGGACGAGGTCGAACGCTACAAAGGCGTCAACACCGCGGACGTGCTGAAGGGCATGGTCAACGTCTACAGCGGCGACGCCCGCAACGGGGGCGCGATCGATCCCAGCATTCGCGGCATCCAGGGGCCGGGCCGCGTACCGGTGGTGATCGACGGTACCGAGCAGGCGCTGACCGTCTGGCGCGGCTACAACGGCGCCAGCAACCGCAGCTATATCGACCCCAGCCTGATCTCGGGCATCCAAGTGCTCAAGGGGCCGGTCTCCACGCGCGGCATCCACGGATCCACCGGCGGCGCGGTGGTGATCAACACTCTCGATGCCGACGACATCCTGAAACCGGGAGTGACCCTCGGCTTCGAACTCAGGCTGGAAGGCGGCAACAACTCCACCAACCCGCGCCTGCCCACGCTGCTCACCGGGCAGAACTATAACGACGTGCCGGGCTTCCTGTGCGGAACCGGCGGCTCACCCACTTTCCCCTACTGCGATTCCTCGCTGCGGGTGAACCTGCGCGACTCGGACGACAACGAGAGCTTCTCCTTCGGCGACCGCGCGATTCGGCTGGCGGTGGCGGGTCGCGTCGGCGATCTCGACCTGATGGGCGCCTACGCCTTCCGCGAAAGGGGCAACTACTTCTCGGGCAAGACAGGCGCAGGGTATTATCGGCAGGAAGGCCTGCCGCAGAATGCCGACACGTATGTGCGCATCCTGGGTCTCAACTACGAGCCCGGCAATGAAGTGCCGAACACCTCCAGCAAACTGGAATCGGTGCTGCTCAAGGCCACCTGGCACATCGCCGACGACCAGGCCCTTCAATTCGGCTTTCGCGACAGCCGCAGCAAGTTCGGCGAGATCATGCCCTCGCGCATCATGACCACGGATGGGCGCTATTTCGGCAACATCCAGTGGCCGCTGAGCAAGGTCCATGCGCAGGCCTACAATGCCGAGTACAAGTTCCAGCCGGGCAGCCGCTGGCTGGATTTCCGCCTGACCGGCTGGGTAACCGATACCGTCAGCGACACCTACAGCTCCGGCGGCTTCCCCAACTCGGCCTCGCTGGCGGATCCCATCATCATCAACAGCGCGATCATGAACGCGCGCAACGACCGCTTCGGCTTCTCCGCCAGCAACCAGTTCGCGCTGTCAGACGCGCTCAACTTCCTGATCGACGGCAACTGGAGCCACGAAAAGCTGCGTTCGGATGACGAATATACCGATGCCGCCGCCAACGGCTGGCGCCAATTGCCGCGCGCCGGACGGCGTGAGGAATACCGCATCGCCTTCAGCGGCGAATGGAAGCCGACGCGCTTCCTCAAGCTGAACGCGGGCATCGCCTACTCCGGCTATTGGGCGAAGGACGACTTCCTCCCAAAGTATCTCGCGCTGCAAGGCGGTTCGGTGAACACCTACATGGTGGGAGAATGGAAGACATCGTACCGGACCAACGAATTCGGCGTTGCGGCCTATGAAGCATCACTGCGCGAACAGTACGCCTCCAGCGGCGCGAACCCCGCAGCGATCGAACGTGTCATTGCCCGTAATGTGGCCCAATACGCCGCCAACCCGAAGCCCTTTACATGGACCCATACCGGCCCGCTATGGGAGGCAGGCGCGAACGGCCGGTACAGGCGTGCCGACAACATCTGCCTGAACGGTTCGCTCGACAGCCTGACCAATCTCGTGGCCGGTTCATGCGTCGTCAGCCCCAGTCTCGTAGCCGTTCCCATCACCGAAGCGACGCGCAAGTCCGCGCAAGGGTGGACGCCCAACGTATCGGCCACGATGACCTTCAGCGAAAGCAGCCGCGCCTACTTGCGTTATGCGCAGGCGCTGCGCTTCCCCAGCATGTTCGAAAGCACGATCGGCTTCGGCGCTTCGATCAACCCGCTGGCGAAGCTCAAGCCGGAGCGCGTGCACTCATGGGAAGCCGCATTCATTCAGGACCTGCGCCCGCTGCTGGGGCTGGGCGGCGAGGACCAGCACGCCGACCTCAAGCTCACCTGGTATCACAACACCACGCGCAACGTGATCGAGCGCAGCACCAACATGATGTTCTCCAACCTCGACCGTCAGGTGATCGCCGGGTTCGAACTTCAGGCCCGCTTCGACAACGGCCGCTTCTTCACCGACATCAGCGCCGGTCACATGACCACCAACAAGGCCTGCGATGAATCCATCGCCACCCAGCTCGACCCGTCGCGCGGGCGGGTGCCGGACTGCGTGAAATACGGCTTCATCGCCGGCTTTCTGCTGACACAGGCCACTCCGGAGGACTCGTTCAACTGGACCATGGGCGGGCGCTTCCTCGATCGCCGCCTGGAACTGGGCGGACGGCTCACCTGGTACAGCGCCTATGACAATCCGCAGCTTTCGGAATTCACGCAGGAGAACGACTGCGTGGGCGGGTGTGCGCTCAATATCCCCTACACCTGGGGCGAGATCGTCACGCTCGATGCCTATGCCAGGTTTCGGATAAACGAGCGCTTCAGCGCCGAGGTGACCGGCCTCAACCTCAACAACCGCTATTATCTCGATCCCCTGTCGCGCTCCATGCTGCCCGCTCCGGGCAGAACGGTACGGCTCAGCCTGACAGGAAGGTTCTGAGACGAATTTCAGGGCCGCCCTCGTGTCCAGCAATCCCTGACAAGACCCGGACAGCGAAGGCGACCCTGGATGAACGCGCCTGAAGATCAGGCGCACCAACACGCAGGAGAAGTAGAATGAATTTCTCTCATCTCAAGGCTCTTGGCCTCTCCCTTGCAATCTCCGGTGCATTTTCCGGTGCTGCCCATGCGCAAATCGTCGGTGAATCCAGCGACGCCGGCAAAGTGAAGATCGATGTCAGCACCGTTTCCGCAGGCTCGATCCACGTTCCCGGTCGCGTCGGCGTGAACGTGCCCAGCATGCGATCCGATCAGTTCATCGACTTCCAGGGCCTCCAGGGCATTCTGGGCACGGACGCGAACGGCGTGACCAGCTTCGTCAACACCACGCAGGCCACCACCGACCACTCGAAGTACGGCCGCTTCGATTATGCCAAGGTCGGCTCCTACGACGTCTATTATGGCGAATGGTCGCAGACCGGCAGTGCCACGGCGGGCGACCACACCGTTTACTACGGCGGCACCGGCGCCACCGCTGCCGCCAGCGGCTCCGCGACCTATGCCGTCAAGGGCATCAGCAACTACGTCGGCAGCGGCGCGCAGCTGACCGGCAGCTTCACGGCCGACTTCGGCGCCGGCACGCTCACCGGCTCGATCCAGAATGCCGCGCTGAAAGTGGACATCGGCACCGCCGATATCCTCGGCTCGCAGATATCCGGCGTGACCGCGACGGCCTCGAACGCCGCCACCAACGCCACTCTGGCGTCCGGCGGCACTGTCAGCGGCCAGTTCTTCGGCTCGGCTGCACAGGCACTGGCAGGCGTCGCGACTTTCGCGGGCGCCCGGCAGTACGACACCGCCTTTGGCGGGACCCAGTAATCACGGCTGGATGAACTGAAGACGGGACCGGACTATCCGGCACAAACGGTCCGGTCCCGTTTTCCGACACCGCTTTTCGGGCGACACATGAACCTTCCGCGCACTTCCTTTCGGCTCCTCCTCTCGACCGGCGTGGCGGCCATGTTGCTGCCGGTCCACGCCGCGGCCCAGAGCGCGAGCGATCAGGACACGCGCCTGCGCCTCGACCAGCAGGGCGAGGTCCAGCGGCGCAAGGCCGAACGCGAGCGGCTGAAGGATGCCGAAGACTGGGACACCCTGCCCACCTCGCTGGAACTGGACGGCACCACCTACGAGGTCCGCGATAATGTCGACGACATGGGCCGCGCGCTCTACATCGCGATCGGGCGCAAGCAGTGGCGTGACGTCCGCCGTTTCCTCGCCGCCTATCGCCGCTACCCGGATCAAGACCCGATGCTGGTGCTCAGCGCCGAGGGCGCGCTGGCGCGCCAGCAGGGCAAGTTGGCCGAAGCCGAACGCCGCTATCGCGAACTGCTCAGGCTGAGCCCAGGCTTCATGCCCGCCCGCCTGGAACTGGCACGAGTCCTGTTCGAAAACCACAAGGACCGCGAAGCACGGCGTGCTTTCGAGGACATACGCGGGCTGCTCGCTTCACGAGGCGAACAATCGCGCGGCGTGCTCGCCACGGTCGACGCCTTCCTGGGCGCCCTGAAACAGCGGCGCAGCTGGCAAGGCAGCTTCGCGCTGGGGCCCGGCTATAGCACCAACCTCAACCAGTCCTCCGCCAGCTACACCTGCCTTCTGGCCGCACTCGACGGCTCCTGCCTATTCGAACGCAAGGTACCCGATCCGATCCGCGCCATGGGCCTCAACTTCGAAGGCACGCTCGGGCGCACCCTGCCGTTCTCCGGCCACCAGGCGGCAAGGGTCAGCGCCTTGCTGTTCGGGGACGTCTACCCCGGGCACCACGACTTTTCGCAAACCACGCTGATGCTGCGCGCCGGCTATCAGTACCAGTCCGCGCGCGACACCGTAACGCTGTCGCCCTCTCTGGATCTCGGCACGTTCGGATCCAACCTGCTTTACGAGGCACCCGGCGGCAATGCGGTGTGGCAACACGTTCTTTCGCCGAGAACGCTGCTGCGGATCGAGGCGAACTACCGCGACTACCGCTACCGCCAGCGCGGCTTCCGCTCCCAGGACGGAGCGCTGACGGACCTGAGCCTGACCGCCTGGTATGCCCCATCCCCCGGCTGGAGCGTGTTTGCCGGTCCGGACTTCGCCAACAAGGACGCGCCCGCAGCCGTCGATGCCTATCGCCAGTGGGGCGCGCGGCTGGGGGTGAACAAGGCCTTCGGCAACGCCGCAAGCCTGCTGCTGATCGGTTCCTGGCGCCACCGCGATACCCGCGCCTTCAACGAGGTCTTCGCCGCCCGTCGCCGCGAGGACCAGTACAACGCCACCGCCATTGCCCGCTTTCCCGGACTGCAATTCGCCCGGCTGGTCCCCGAACTGGTGCTCCAGCACACCCGCGTCGAAAGCACGATCGACTGGCTCTTTTCCTACCGCCGTACCAGCGCCAGCCTGCGCCTGAGCCGGACTTTCTGAAACCACCACCCAACAGGAGACCATGATGACCATGACCATCACCGATTCCACGGAAAGCCGGGCCAAGCGGCTCAAGGCCGCCACCGGTCCGGTCCACGAAGGGGTGGACCGCTCGATCATGTCGGCCGCCTCTTTCGCTTCGCTGGAGGGTTACGGACGGTTCCTGAGGATCCAGTACCTGTTCCACCGCGACGTCGAAGCGCTCTACGCCGACCCCCGCCTGCGCGATGCCTTTCCCGATCTTGCGAGCCGTTGCCGCATGGCCCGCGTGATCGCCGACATGGAAGACCTCGGCCTCGAACCGCCCGCCGCCGAAACGCCGGTCTTTGCTCTCGACGAGCCCGCAGACCTCGGCACCGCGCTGGGCTGGCTCTATGTAGCAGAAGGCTCCAACATGGGTGCGGCGTTGTTGCGCAAGGAAGCGCAGAAGCTTGCGCTGTCCGATAGTTTCGGCGCCCGCCATCTCGCCCCCGCCGAAGCCGGGCCCGCCCCGCACTGGCGCGCTTTCATCGCCGCGCTCGATGCCGTGGCGCTCTCGGAAGCGCAGGAGGCGAAGGCAGACGAAGGCGCGCTTGCCGCATTCGCGCGGGTGCAGGCCCATATCCATGCCCACGTCGCCTGAACTCATGGCAGCCGAGCCCGTTTCAGCGGACCTGCTGAAACGGGGGCGCCTCGCACGCACGGCCTGGCTCGTGCTCGGTCTGGCGCTGGTCGCGGTCGGGTTCATCGGCATCTTCGTGCCGCTGCTGCCGACCATGGACTTCCTGTTGCTGGCGCTGCCCTGCTTCGCGCGCTCATCACCGCGACTGGAAGCCTGGCTGCTGAACCACCGCCGTTTCGGCCCCGGCCTGCGCGCCTGGCGGCAGAAGCGCGCGGTGCCGCGCCGGGCCAAGATCGCCGCCTGCATCGGCATGGCGACGGGCTTCGCGCTGTTCTGGTTCCACGTCCAACCCCGACCGCTGACGGCCGCCGCGATCGGCGGCTTCATGCTGTTCTGGGCGGCCTGGATTGTCAGGCGTCCAGAACCGGATACCCTTTTGGAAACCAGTTCATGAAGCCGCACCTGCTCCTTGCGCCGACCGGCTCCGACGTTGCTCCTGCCGCGTTCCAGGACGATGGTCGGCAACGCTACAGCGAAAGCCCAACGGCCTGGAGTTCCCGCTTTGCCGGGCTCTCGGGAACCGTCTGCATTGCCGCGCTGACAGTGTTTGCCCTGCTGTTCACCTGGCAGATCGTGCGGCCGCCGGTTTCCCCGTCTCCCGCCCCTCTCATGGTCGAGTTCCAGCCGCTCGCGTCGCCTCCGGATCCGGTGCGCGAACTGCCGCCGGGGCCCGTCCAGATGGAAAGGACGGACAGCAAGCCGCCGCCTGATCAGGACGTTCCACCCCCGCCGATCGTGCTGAGAGAGCCCTCATCTTCCGCGCCGGCCACGCCGAAGCCGCTCGAACCCGTCGATCCCGGCCCCCCGGTTCCGCAAACGACGGCACCCAAGAGCATCGCCGCCCCCGCCGCGGAGCGCCTCTCCAGCCAAACCCTCCCAAACTGGGAAGCATCGGTACTCGCCCATCTCGAACGCTTTCGCCGCTATCCGCCCCGCGCCCGCGCCGCGCGCCAGCAAGGCGTCGCCTATATCCGCTTCACGATGGACCGGACCGGCACCGTTCTGGCCAGAACCCTCGTCCGCAAATCGGGCTTCTTCTCGCTCGATCGGGCCGCACTCGATACGATCGCGCGCGCACAGCCTCTGCCCGCCATTCCCGCAGACCGGCCCGGCATCGTGGAACTGACTGTGCCCATCCTTTTCGAGTTGTCCTGAGAGAGACCCTTTTTATTGATCGAGCTTCGCAAAAGGCGCCGTTGCATTGGCCGTCCAGCGCATAAGCTTCAGGGTCGCGCTCTGTCCTGCCTCATCCTTGGAATTGTCGGCGAGCAAATAGAGACCATTCCCCAAGGGCTGAAATCCGACATCGGCTTTCTGCCGCCAACCGCGAATGCCGCTAGGGCCATGTTCGATTCCATCCCTCGCGAGGGGGAGTAGCAGGCCCTGTTCCCATCCTTTGCCCGCAGGGCGCGGGACGCCAAGCAGCGCGCCGCGAACGGGCTTCGACCTGGCCTCCACTGCATAGAGTCCGTAGTTCGGATAAGACGGCTTGGCGCCGACGTACACACCCATGAACCAGCGCTTCAGGCTTTCGTCATACGCGAGGTTCTGGACGCCATACCGGGTATTGCCGGTACGCACGAAGACCTTCGACCGCAGACGCGAGGGCCCGCGATGATGGGGTTGGCCTTCGACGAGCGGCCGGGCCAGCCGCGTCCAGTCCGAGGCATCGTATTGCAGCAAGACCTGATGATCGTTGTCGCTGCGCGCGTTGTCGCCGTAGATGCCGTAGGCCACCGTGAGGTAGTTCGGGCCACCGGTACGTCCGAACGCCGGGCCGAACGCGACCCCGTCGATCCCCGAGCAGCCGTAGCGATGGCCGGGAGCCGCGAAGTCGCGCGTCACTTCGGGAAGGTAGACGGTTCGCAGCACGTCATTGCCCTCGGCCGGGATGCCGACCCGATCGATGCGGCTGCCGTCGATGACCGCGATGTAGAATGCCGACTGCTTGCCGTATTCCAGCGAGCCGTAGATCTTGCCGTCCGCGTCGTTGAAGTCGAGATCGCCCAGATGGCCGCTCCAGCCGGTAAGGGTGCCGACCAGCCTCCCGTGAAAATCGTACTTCGCCAGCATGTTGGTGAAGGAATAGTAGATGTAGCCGCCCTTGCGATCCACCGCGATACCCTGGACGTGCCCCGACTTGAACGGACCTGCGTGCTGCGTCGTGGGATAGGCCGGGGCCTGCGCCGCGACGGGGACGGCGGTGCAGGCAAGAGCGGACAAGAACAACGGCGCGATGAGGCGGGCCGTCATGCCGAGAACACCCGGCGCCCGCGCTCTACCGACATGCGATGCGTTCCGGACAAGGCCATGCTGCGCTCCCTGACCGTGCGCAGGAACAGCCATTCGCCGGTGACGCGTTCGGGCGTTACCTCGATCATCATATATCCGCGGCGGCTGGTATCGGCGAACTTCATCTCCGGATTGGCGGCAATGAAGCCGGCGGCCGCGATCTTCGGATCGAGGCCGAGATCACCCTCCATGCCGCCCGATGTCACCGCCTGACCGGCGAACTCGACGCCTGCGGGCTTTCCGTCCTCGACCAGTGCATAGGCCCAGGCGTTGTGGCTGTCGCCTGCCAGCATCACGAGATCGGCGTCGGCCTGCTGGGCTGCATTGAGCAACCGTTTCCGGGCGGCGGGATAGCCATCCCAACGGTCCATCCAGAGCGGCAGTCCCAGCGCCGCGGCGCGCACGCCGTTGCGGTAGCGCGCGACGGTGCCCTTTTTCGCATCGGGCTTAAGCCAATCGGTGATCTGGCGCGGCATTACCGTCCGGCCGATGATCGTGCCCATGCCGACCAGCTGCCACGCAGTCGTGCGCGCGTTCGCCTTGAAGGCATGCGCCAGCCAGCTTTCCTGCGTGGAGCCGAGCATGGTCAGCGAAGTGTCCTGCCAGGGACCGTCGCGAAATGCCTTGAGCGCATTCGGATCGCCGGACTTGAAGGCGGCGTTGATGTCGATCGGGCGCGTCCGCGCGAGCAGGCGGGATTCGGTGCGGTAGAGCGTCGCCAGCGAACCGATCGTGTACGCCTTCCACGGTTCGTCCGAGACCGGCATCCATTCGCGATAGACCTGCATCGCAGCGGCGCGGCGTATGTTCCAGTCGCCTTCGCTGTCGCCCTGGTGATTGGCGGCACCGCCTTCCCAGCTGTCGTTGGCGGACTCGTGATCGTCCCACAGGGCCACCATCGGTGCCTGCCGGTGCAAGGCCTGCAGGTCGGGATCGGCGCGGTAGCAGGCATAACGCAGGCGATAGTCCGCCACCGCGAGGATTTCGTGATCGGGTTGCAGCGTGCGTCCGGCGATGCTGGTGACCGCGTTCACCGTGGCGTTGCCGTTCTCGTAGATGTAGTCGCCCACGTGCAGCCACAAATCGAGGTCGTCGCGCGCGGCGGCATGGGCATAGGCGTTGAAGCGCCCATAAGGAAGGTTGGAGCATGAGAACACGCCGAGGCCGAACCGCGCGGTGTCGCCGACCGGAAGCGTCTTCGTGCGGCCGACCGGCGACCTGCTGCCGTCCGGCGCAACGAAGCGATACCAGTAGACGGTGCCGGGCCGGAGGCCGTCCACCGTCACTTTCGCGGTCCAGTCGCGGAAAGATCCGGTGCGCACGGAACCTGCGGGCACCGGCCTGGTGAATTCGCGGTCGAGCGCGATTTCGGCATCGAGGCGAACGCTGTCGGTCTCCGCAGCGGGCACGTAGCGCGTCCACAACAGCATGGAATCCGATGCCGGCTCGCCGCTCGCGACGCCGTGGGTGAAGCCCTGCGCCGCCAGCATCCCGGCGGCGAGCGCGCTTCCCGCAGGCAGCATGAAGGCGCCCAGGCCCAACCCGGCCCCAAGCAAGAGCGAGCGGCGATCCGTCGTCAGAACCATGAAAATCGTCTCCGGTAGAAAAGGGGGGCTCCCCGCGCGCGACCCGGCACGGGGAGCGGTATGTCAGCTCAGAAAGTCGCCTTGATGCCGGCGTTCCACATCGAACCGTAGACCGTGTACTGGCGCACGCGGCTGCGCACGTTCGAGTAGACGATGTCGGGCGCGTTGAAGATGTTGCGGCCCGCGACCAGCACTTCCAGGTTCTTCCTGATCTTGTAGCTGAGGCTCAGGTTCCACAGCGCCCGGTCGGTGTGATAGAGGATGCCGTTGTTGGCGGTCGTCTCGGTGTTGCTGAGCGAGCTCATGCGGTACTTCGACTGCCAGTTGCCCGTCAGCTGAAGGTCGAAGCCGCCATAGCTATAGCGCAGGCCCCAGTTGGCCGCCTGCTTGGGCATGTTCACGCGCGGACCGTCCGGATCGAGCAGGGTCAGCGAGCCGCGCAGGCCCAGGCCCTTGAGCGCGCCGGGCAGGAAAGTCAGCTGCTGGTCGTATTCGAGGATGACGCCGGTGTTGGTGCTGGTGCCCGGCAGGTTCTGCGCACTGCGGAAGATGTAACCGGCATATTCGTTCGGATCGAAGCCCACCGCAGCCGGATCGACCTCGATCCCGGTAACCTGCATGTCCTTGAGGTCGAGCCGGTAGTAAGAAACTCCGAGGATGCCCGAGGGTTCGAGGTAGTACTGCAGGCTGGCGAAGTACTTTGTGGAGTGCTCCGGCTTGAGCAGCGGGTTGGGTACGTTGACGGTCTGGCTGTCGTCGTTGATCGAGACCACGCCGCCAAGGTTGCCGTAGTCCGGGCGCAGGATCGCCTGGCTGAAGGAGACCTGGCCGACCAGCTTGTCGGTGAAGTCATACTTCAGGCCGCCCGAGAGGAACCAGTCGTCGTACTTGCCGCGACGGGTGCCGTAAGTTCCGCCGTTGTACTGATAGAGAAGCCCTTCGACGGTGTTGGTCTTGTAGCCTGCCGCCTCGACTTCGCTGACCGGCCGGATGTCGGCCACCCGCGCGCCGGTCCGGGTGCTCTCGTAGCGCAGGCCCAGATCGAACTTGAGGCGACCGGCCTGGCCCTGGACTTCGGCGTAGGCGGAGTAGATATCCTCCCTGACGCGCTTGTTGTTGTCCAGCTCGCGCTTGAGGTTGCCAACGGTGTCGGGGACGAAGTACTCGGGATGGTCCTTGTAGATGTCGTAGACGGCGTAGTTGCTGTCGGCACGCCAGTTCTGGGCGTTGAGGTTGCCGGCGTCGAAGCCGATGATCTCGAACTTGTATTTCTCGGTCGCCGGGATCACCGCTTCCAGCGCCTTCTGCGACAGGTCGCCCGTAGGGCCGACGTACTGGAACTGCTGGTAGGAGCCTTCGTTGGTCCACCACTCGTTCACGCGCGCGCCCGCGCCGGCCATGAAGGTGACCGGGACCGCGCCGAAATCGGCCATCTTCTTGAGGTCCAGGTTGCCGCCGTACATTTCGTTGCGCGCGTCGGACTGCGCGGTACGGATGTTGTTGCCGATGTCGTCGTCGCGGTTGTAGCTGTTCGGATCACCCCAGGGACGGCCAGCCGTCTGCGTCAGGGTCCATTCGTTCGAGGTTTCCGAAGGCCGGTCGAGCGTGAAGCCGATGCGAGTCAGGCGGCTGTCGGTGCGCTGGAAGAAGCCTTTGTCGTTGTCCCGGAAGTTGAACTCCGAGCTGGAGTAGCTTCCGCGCGCCACGGCTTCCCAGGTGTCGCTCTTGTACTCGATCTTGGGCGCCAGCAGCATCGCCGGGGTGCCCGCGTAGCGATGCGAATACTGCGTGTGCAGGCGCGTGTTGGTGCCGTTGGGATTGACCTCGATATGCGTCGATGTGGAATCCGGCGTCGCGTAAGAGCGCGAGGTCGTGCCGAAGATCAGGTACGTGTACTGGTTGAAGTACTCGACCTCGTAGAACGAATAAGTGCCCCGCAGCGAGAGAGTCAGCTTGTCGCTTGCCTTGAAGTCGACCGTCAGGTTGGCAGCGGTACGGCTGGTCTCCTTCGGCCCCGGACGCCACATCACCTGATAGGGGATCACCCGGCCATCGGCGAGGTAGGACCAGTCGGTCTGGATGCGGTCCTGCTGGACGTAGTTGGCGTTGTAGCTGGCATTGAACGCCACGCCGAGCCGCCCGTCCAGGAACACGTCGCCATATCCGAACGAAACCGAGGGCTTGATCGTCGCGTGCTTCTTATCGTCGGGCAGGTAGATGCTGTTGAAGAAGCCCGAATCCGATGTGCCGACGCCGCCCACTTGCAGGCGCAACAGGCGGCCCTTGCGCTGGAAGGCGTATTTCGAGCGCAAGTTGATCGTCCCGCCCGGTGCATCAGCGTCCATGCGGGCATTCAGCGTGTTGTTCAGTTCGATCGATTCGATGCCGGTGATCGACATCTGCTCGAACGAGTTCTGGCGACCGTTGTTGTTGTTCGAGGTGGCCGTCGCCATGCGCGCGCCATCGGTGGTGAAGGTCGAATACTTGGGGTCGAGGCCGCCGATGCGCACTGCAGTCGCGTCCACCTCGGTGTAGTCGAGCGAGATGCCGGGCATCTGCTTCATGAACTCGCCCACGTCGCCCATCGTCAGCAGGCCATAGTTGTCGGCGGCCACGACGGTCTTGGCATTGGTGGCGGCGCGGCGCTCCATGATCGCGGCGGCCTGGCCGTCGCGGATCGCGGTGACGGTGATGGCTGCACCGTCGACGCCGCTGGCAGCGTCGAACGAGGGCGCGTTCAGGCGGAAATCGACATCGGACGTCTCGCCCGGAACCACCTTCACGACGATCGCCTGGTCCTCAAGGCCGGTATAATGGACGATCACGCGCACATCGCCGGCGGGCACGTTGTTGAGGCGGAAAGTCCCGCCTTCTTCCGAATAGACGACCGTTTTCTCACCCGCGATGCGCACTTCGGCATTGCGGACGTATTCCTTGGTGACGGTGTTGAACACGCGGCCGCGTATGGCGCCATCCGCTTTCTGCGGCGCCGCAGGGACGGGCTTTTCCTGCGCTTGCGCTGCCGCAGGAAGGGCCTGCGCGATGGCGATCGCCGCCACCCCGCAGCGCAGGATCGAATACCGAGATTTCATGAACTTACCCCCGAAAATCGCCGCAGTCGCGCGGCCTTTCAAAAACTGGTGGAGCGGCGGCGCGCTCAGGTGATGCGGTTGCGCGAGCCCCGCTCCTGCACCGGCGGCTGCTGCGCCTCGGCAGGCAGCGGCGGCGAGGTCAGGTGACCTTTCGCGTGGCGCCCGCGGTGGAACCGCCCGGCAGTGCTGGGCAGTTGCGGCGGCTGGGCCGGAGCCTCGCCGAAGCGGAAGGCGGCGGTCAGATCGCCGAAAGTGCGCCGCCGCCACGGCGAGATGTTGGGTTCACGCACGCCCGTCACCTGTTCGAGCAATTGCAGGACCGAGGTATGGTCGAAGTTCTGGCTGCACACCCAGCCACCTGCCGTCCACGGCGAGGCGATGATGCACGGCACGCGGAACCCCGCGCCGATGGGCACGCCGTTCACGTATTCGTGCGGCGTGCCCTCGGGTGCGACCGGAGGGGCTACGTGATCGAACAGGCCGTCGTTCTCGTCGTAGTTGATGATGAACGCGGTCTTGGCCCAGACATCGGGATTGGCGGCCAGCGCATCGAGCTTGCCGGCGATGAACTCCGCGCCTGCGGAGGGGATGGAATCGTGGGGATGCTCGGACGCTTCCTGGCTCGGGCAGAGCCACGTCACCGTAGGCAGGGCATCGTGCATCACGTCCCACTCGAACTCGCCGTCGGAAGCGGACGGCATTCCCTTCAACCGCAGCGGCGAGCCCGGCGCAGCGTCCATGAACTGGCGAAACAGGCGCAGGACGTTGAAGCCGGTGCCGCTGTCCGCATGCTGATAGACTTTCCAGCTGACGCCGGCTTCTTCCAGGCGCTCTGCATAGGTTTTCCAGCGCAGGCCCTCCGGCGGGGTCTTCTGGGTGGTGTGGGGGCCGCCCGAGAGTCCCTCGGGGTCGATCGTGCCCGTCAGGTAGTAGAGCCGGTTGGGCCGGGTCGAGCTGAGGACGGAACAGTGATAGCCGTCGCAGATCGTGAAGGCATCGGCGAGCGCGTGGTGGAACGGGATGTCCTCTCGCCTGAAGTACCCCATCGTGTAAGGACCATGCGCTCCGTCCGCCGCGCGGTGCGCGGGGAGCCAGTTGTCCATCCTGCCGCCGTTCCACGCCGCGTGCTGCGTGGCCCAGGCATGGCTGGTGGAGGGGATCAGCTCGGCATGGTCGGCGGTGTCGAGGTGGAAGGGCAGCATGTACCCGTCCGGGTTCAGCGCATCCGGCTGATGGAACACGCTGCGCCCGGTCGAGAGCGTCATCGCGCTTGGATCACCGAAGCCGCGCACCCCCGGCAGGGTGCCGAAATAGTGGTCGAAGCTGCGGTTCTCCAGCATCAACATGACGACATGCCTGATGTCGCGGATCGATCCGCTGCGGCGCGGACCTTGCGCCAGCACCTTCTGCACGTTGGGTGGCATTAGCGTGGCCCCGGCGGAGAACGCGAGGCCCTGCGCGGACTTCTGCAACAGGCGGCGGCGGGTGAAAGTGCTCATGTCCAGCGCCTCAGTGCTTGAACACGATGTCGAGGAAGAACTTGCGGTCCTGGCTCAGCGTGTAGCGCTCGGAATAATAGCCGTGCATCATCGAGTAGTCGTCGCCCAGCAGGTTGTTCGCCTCCAGCTTGACGATCAGGTTCGGCGTCACCGGCAGCCGCAGCGACGCGTCCATCTGGCCTCGCGCCTTGAGCACGTAGTCGGCATAAGGCTGCGCGTTGACGGTATTGAGATTGCGGTCTGCCCAGCGGTAAGCGACGCGGATCTCGCCATCGTGGAAGATGCGATAGAACACGCTGCCGTTGATCACCCAGTCGGGCTGGAACAGCAGGTTGTCGCGCTCGATGGTGTCCTCGCCCGACTTATAGCTCATGTGCGCCCACATCCGCGCGACATTGAACGAAACGCCGAGCCGGTCCCGCAGCGGATCGGGAAGCCAGCCGATGCCGTTGTCGATGAACTGGAACTCAATGCCCTTGATCGAGGCGCTGGTGGCGTTGAGCGGCGTCGTCACGTCGTAGAGGACGCCGCCGCGCTCCTGCTGGGTGCGCAAGTCGAAGATCTCGTCGCTGATCTTCTTGTAGAAGCCGCTCACCGCGACGAGGCCGTTGCCCCCGTTGAAATACTGTTCCAGCGCGAGGTCGAAGTTGTTCGACTTGCGCGGCTTGAGGTCGGGGTTGCCCTTGGTGATCGTCAGGCTCTCGTTGTTGACGAGTTCGGCCTGCGCGATGTCGGAGAAGGCCGGGCGGCCCAGCGACTTGGAGTAGGCAGCGCGCAGCCGCAGCATGTCGCCAAGCTCCTGCGACACGCTGGCCGATGGCAGGACATAGCGGTAGCCGCCGTTGTAGACCTGCGTGGTGCCGTCGTAGACGCTTCCCACCCGCTGCGGAACGTCCGCGCGGTAGTCCACGTCCTCAAGGCGCAGGCCCGCGATCACGCGGGTCCGCTCGGTGGCGAACATGGCGCTGGCGTAACCCGCCAGGATCGTTTCGCGATAGCCGTAGTCACCCGCGTAGGATGCACTGAGGCTCGACGTCTCGTTGACGGTGAGCGAGGGTTTCACGGCCGCATTGAACTTCGCAAGGTCGATGTAGACGGACTGGTACGGGAAGCCGAACGAGGTCTGCTCGGGCACGAAGCCCAGGTCTCCGAGGCCGCCGGCGGGCTTGTTGTAGTTGATCGTCGTCTGGTCGCGCACCGCGTCTACGGTGCGTGCGTCGATGCCCGCCGCGAAGCCGAAGCCGAGCGTGTCGGCGCCGTAGTTGTGCTTCAGGTCGGCGCGGCCTTCCCAGGATTCGAAGTCCGCCCGGTTGGTGATGTCGGCCGCCGAATAGCCCGTGAAATTGGCGATGTTCGTCATGTCCGCCGGGTTTTCGAACACGAAAGTCGGGCGCGGGTTCGTCATGTCCACGGTGACGTAGTCAGCCTTCGGACTGTAGGAGTAGCCGACGCCGAGATCGGTGTTGCGGAAGGTGGAGAGGCCGTAGCCCCCACGCGCCTCCAGGACGGTCGCCGGGTCGATCTCCCACTTGCCCTTGAGGATGCCGCCGCGAAACTCGGTGTTGAAGCGGTCGTAGTTTACGAAAGGCCGGATTACGCCGATCTTCATGCGTGCGACGGTGGGGCTGAGATAAGTGGGGCTGGCGATCGAATCGACGCGGTAGTCGTTGAGCGTCTGGTCCTCGTCCTGCCGGTAGTCGAACACCGATGCCGACAGCGTCACGTTCGGCGCGGCGCGGTATTCGAGGCCGAGATAGCCACCGTAGAGCCTGCGGAACTTCGTGTAGTTCAGCGTACGAATGCGGTTGGGCATCGCCGCATTGCCGTCCCAGTCCGACAGATCCGCCGCAGCCGCCTTGCCGGCATCGTTGAGGTAGGTGCGGGCGTTGACGTTGGGCTTGGAGGCGGTCCAGCTCTCCTGCGTGTAGACCGCGCTGGCGACGACGCCGAACTGCCCTTCCGATCCGAAGCGCTTGACCCACAGGCCCTTGAGCGTGCCGCCGAACTTCGTATCGACGTAATCGCCCAGGCTGTTCCTGGCATAGACGTCGGTGGAGCTGGGCCGGTACTGGGCGCGGGAGCTGACGTACCACTGGTCGCGGCCTTCGAGCGCGCTGTAGGGCACGATGTTGGTCGCACCGCCGATCACGCCGCCGTCGATGTCGGGGGTGAAAGTCTTGAAGACCTGCGTGGTCTGCGCCACCTGCGTCGGGATCAGCGCCAGGTCCACGCGCCGGCTGCCCGCGCCGTCGTTGGCGGCGGAAAACATGCCGATGCCGTCGAACGAGACGAAATTGAGATCGGGCGAAATGCCGCGTATCGACAGGTATTTCGCGGTCTGCTCGCCATAGAGCGTCTGCATGTCGTTGACGCCCGGCAGGCGGATCAGCGCTTCGGCCACGGTCTCGTCGGCAAGATCCCCGGTGTCGTCCTGGCTGACGGAGTCCACGATGCCCAGCCCTTCGCGGCGCTGGGTGATCGCTTCCTTGTTGCGCAGGGCGCTGCCGGTAACGACGATGTCGCCCGAGGGTTCCTCGGCGGCGAATGCCGGCTGGCTGGTGGCGAGCGCAACGGCGCCCAGCGATGCGAAATTCAGGTAATGCGAAAACGACATGGTAAAATCGGCCCCCCTGCAACCAGCAGACAGCCCTGAGACGACGTTCCAAAAAGTTTCCGTCACCTGAAATTAAATTACACTTTGTGGTCGAATTTATTGCACTTTTGCGTAATCGGTGGACCGTGGCGCCGTCCACGGCGAGTGTAATCATCCCGTCACACAACCAAGCCTAGGGCGCGATGCGAGGTCGGCATGGGTCGACGGCGCTGATAAGAAAATCGGGATTCGGGCGCGGCCATGACGGCAGAACGCGACAATATTGCCAGATGGGTGGCGCGGGAAATCCTGCCTCACGAAGGAGCCGTGCGCGGCTGGCTGGCGCGTCGCTACGGCTCTTCGCTTGACGTCGACGATGTGGTGCAGGAAGCGTACTGCCGGCTGGCCGCACTCGCCTCGACCGACCACATCGACAACGGCCGCGCCTATTTTTTCACCACTGTGCGCTCGATCGCGATGGACATTTTTCGCCGGGCCAAAGTCGCGGGTGAGAAATCCTTGACGGAAAACGAGCTGTGCGGCGTCGAGGATGATTATCCCCGCGCCGATCGCGCGGCGGAAGCCAGGCAGGAGTTGTTGCGCATCGACGGATTTCTATCGACGGTATCGCTTACATGCCGCCGCGTCATCGAATTGCGCCGCCTGCATGGGCTGTCGCAGAAGGAGACCGCGCAGCATCTGGGCATCAGCGAACATAGCGTGGAAAACCACGTCACGCGCGGCATCCGCCGGGTGATGAAGATGCTCGCGGATGCGGAAGGCGACGTCACCGATCGCGACACCAGGGGAGGTTCGAGCACGTGACCGATCCCGAGGCGCGCGAACGCATCGACGGCGAGGCAGCGGCATGGGCCGCGCGCCATGCTCTCGCCGAACTGACCGAAGCCGAGCAGGCCGAACTGGATGCCTGGCTGGCGCAGGACCGCCGCCACGCCGGTGCCTACCTGCGCGCGCAGGCGTCCTACTACGCGATGGAAGAAGCCGCGCTCGCGAGCCCGGTGCCGACCCCCAGCAACGATGACGAGCCGGGCGAGCGGACCATTCAAGCCGAAGAGCCAGCCAGGGCACCTAATCAAATGCCGCGCCGCGCGGTGGCCATCGGGCTGGCCGTGGCGGCCAGCCTCGCCGCGCTGGTATTCTCCCTCCCGGTGCTGCGGGCCCCTTCGGCATCTTCGGCACACGTCACGCAGCTGGCGGACGGTTCCTCGGTCGATCTGGGCAAGGGGGGCGTGATCCGTTCGGCCATCGACGGCCGTTCGCGGCGCATCACGCTCGATCGCGGCGAGGCGACCTTCCACGTCGCCAAGGACCGCTCGCGCCCCTTCATCGTCCAGTCGGGCAAAGTCTATGCCGAGGCGACCGGCACCGTCTATTCGGTGCGCCGGGTAGGCGACAACGGCGGCGCGGTGCGCGTCACCGAGGGTACCGTCCGGGTGTGGAGCGAAGGTGCGCGCGACAAGGCGGTGATGCTCCACGCCGGCCATGCCCTGACGCTCGATCCCGAGTCCGTGCGCAAGGCTGCTGCCTCGGCGCAGAGTTTCTGGTTCGAAGACACCTCGATTGCCGAGGCTGCCGCGCGCTTCAACGCTGCGAACGCCACGCGGATCGTGGTCGCCGATCCGGCGATCGGCAGGATGACGATCATGGGCCGCTTCAAGCCTGACCGCCCCGCCGAATTCGCCAAGGCCGCAGCCGCCCTCGCCGGAGCCCAGGTGGTCGAGCGCGAAGGGATGCTCGTCATCCAGAAGAAATGAGCCGGGCATAGGGCGGCCACGCGATGCTTTCCCGCGCTCGTCTGATCTTGGTGCCGCTGGTGGCGGGCATCGCCTGCGCCGCGCCCGCCGAGGCGCGCGAGCGCGGCTTCGATGTCCCTCCCGGCCCGGCCGCCGATGCGATCCGCGTGTTTTCGCGCCAGGCGGACATCCAGGTGCTGGTCGGCGGAGAGGCGGTGAAGGGCCGCCGCACATCGGGGCTGCGCGGACGGTTGCCGGTGCGCGCGGCGCTCGAAAGGCTGCTCGCGGGATCCGGCTTGCGGGTCCAGTCGTTCGACGGCAGCGTTGCGGTTCTGGTGGCCCAACCCATGCCGCTGGTGCCGCCGCCCATCGTCGAAGCGGCGGAGCCGATCGTCGTCACCGGATCGCGTATTCCCCAGGATTCCGCCAGGACCGCCATGCCGCTGCGCGTGATCGACATGGAAGTGGGGCTGCGCGCGGGCCGCACGACCGCCTACGACGTGCTGACGCGCGAGCCCGCCGTTGCCGTGGGGATCGGGCTGGGCAATGCCTTCGGTCAGGGCTGGGACGCCGGTGTCTCCTCGGTATCGCTGCGCGGCCTCGGCACGGCCCGCAGCCTGACCCTTATCGACGGAATGCGCCGCGTGTCGGGATCGGCGCGATCCTCGGCCGTCGACATCACGATGATCCCGGCCGCCATGATCGAACGCATGGAGATCATCACCGGAGGCGCCACCGCGATCTACGGCGCGGACGCCGTGACCGGCGCGATCAACATCTTGACGAAGAAGCGGCTCGAAGGCCTCAACCTTTCCGCGACGCAGGGCATTTCCCAGGAAGGCGATGCTTCCGAAACCAGCCTCTCGCTGTCCACCGGGACCACCTTCGCCCATCGCCGCGGGTCACTGGCGCTAGGGATGACCTATTCGCGTATCGCTCCGCTCGATTATGCGCAGCGTTATCCCACATACATCCGCAGCATCGCCAACCCCGCCAACACCGGCGCCAACGACGGCATTCCCGACCAGATCACCATTCCCGATTTCCGGCAGATCTACTTTTCATATCAGCCCAGCTTCTACTTCGCAGGACAGTCCTGGATCGTCGATGGCGGAACCCCACGTCCGGCGCATTATGACGAGACGTATTATCCCGGCCATTTCAGTTACGGGAACGGCGGTGACGGCCGGAACCTGCGCGATACCGACCAGCTGCGCGGTGGGCTGGACTCGCTGGCCGCGCTCGGCCGCCTCGACTACGAACTGACCGACAGCATCACGTACCGCGCCTATGCCGATTTCGGCGCCTCGAACTATCGCGGCACCGCCGGCTTCCCCCGTCACCGCGACGACAGCCGCACCATGTGGTTCAACGGCGCCGGTGGCTCGGTGGCGTATCTCGACAATCCTTTCTTGCCGCCCGCCTTGCGTGATTTCATGGTCGCCAACGGGTTGAGCCGGCTCGACATCGAGCGCACTTATGGAAATTTCCCGGTGATGCGCGAATATCACCGCCGCCGCAGCCTCACCGTCGGACAGCAGTTGGAAGGCCCTTTGGGAGACAGCTTCCACTGGCAGGTCTCGCAGCAATATGGCCGCACGGTCGACAACGTGCGCACCACGGATATTCCCTATGTATCGCACTGGCTCGCCGCGCGTGACGTCATCACCGATCCGCAGACCGGGCTGCCGGCGTGCCGGGATCCGGTGGCCCGTGAGCAGGGCTGTGAGCCGCTCGACATATTCAGCCTTGCCCCGCCCTCTGCCGCGCTGTCCGACTACGTTCTCGGCATGCGCAGGGAGCGCCGGGTCAATACCCAGTCGATCTGGGGGCTCGACATCGATGGCGCGCCCCTGCAGCTTCCGCAAGGCCCGCTCATGGCCGTGCTGGGCCTGGAGCATCGCCGCGAGACCCTGCACACCCGCGACGACCCGCTTGCCGCATCCGAATATGCCTATGGCGGATCGGGCTATACCGTGCACCCGAACCTCGACGCCGCATTCAGCGTCTGGGAACTCTTCGCCGAGGCCAAGGCGCCCGTCCTGCGCGACCTCCCGCTCGCCCGCAGCGTCGATCTCGAGGCAGCGTACCGCCTTTCGCGGTACAGTTCGGTCGGCGCCACCGGCACCTGGAAGCTGGGCGGTACCTGGACCCCGATACGGGGCCTGATGCTGCGTGCGATGCGTTCACGCAGCGTGCGCGTGCCCAACTTCGGCGAACTCTACGAAGTCCCGATCTCGCGGCAGAGCGGCTCGATCACCGACCCGTGCGAGGCGGCGGACTATTTCCAGAGCGCCACCCGTTCGGCGAACTGCAAGGCGCTGGGCATCCTCGTGCCGCTGGGAGACTTCAAGGTCGGCCCGGTCATCACGACCCGGGGCAACCCCGATCTTCGGCCCGAGACGTCCAACAGCCTGACGCTGGGCGCCGTAGTTAGCCCCGCGACGCTGCCCGGGTTCGAACTCACGTTGGACTATTGGAACATCGACATTCGCGATGCCATCACCCAGTTCAGCTATACCACGATCCTGAACCTGTGCGTCGACCTGCCGACGATCGACAACATCTTCTGCGACGCCATAGCCCGAAGCTCCGTCGATGGCCGTGTGAATTCGGTATCGACAAGCCAGGTCAACGCCCAGCGCCTGACGGCGCGCGGCATCGACTTCGGTATGCGCTATCACGGCAGGCTGGGCGCCGGAAAGATCGGCATCGAGGCGAACGGCACCTACCTGCTGCAGCAACTGGTGGAAAGCACGCCGGGGGTGACCACCGGGAACGTTCGCTATGCGGGAGATTCGGAGCATCCTCGCATCCAGGCCACCGCGAGGGTCGTCTGGGAAATCGGCCGGCTCATCGCGCAGACGGACCTGCGCTTCCTTGGCGCCAGCCGGTACGAAATCAATGCGGAATCCGGCGAGGTCTTCGACCGCTACGCGATTTCCGCCCATGCCTACGCGGATGTCTCGATCTCATACCGCCTGGACGACGGCCTAACTGCATCGCTCGGCGTGCGCAATCTGACCGGCATCGATCCGCCGCAGATCTACCCCGTCTACAAGGACACGACGATCTACGACCAAGTGGGCCGATACTTTTTCATGACCATCTCTTTCCGGCATTGATGTGGCCCAAACGCTTCATTTGCGACCTTTGTTGGCAAGGACGATACCGGCCCCCGAGGGCTTCACCGGGACAGAATTTCGTTCACGCTCCGATCGAGAGCCGTGCTGGCCGTCACGACGCTCTTCTCGCGTTTGCCTAGCCTCGTCCTTTCTTCGTCCAATTGCTTGCGCGTGTCGGCGATCATCCTTGCCACGGAACTTGGGGCAGGCCCGCCGATGCCGTCGCGGCGTGATACGTTCTTTGCAGGATCGAGCGCATCGCGCACGGCGGCAGCCGACAGGTTCAACCGGTGGCCGAGCTGCGCCTGTGCCGCCGTTTCGATCATCTCGACGGTGATCTGATCTGCCGTTTTCGCCTGATCGATCGCGGCATTGACCACGCGCGCGATGACTTCGTGCGCTTCGCGGAAATCGATACCGCTTTCCCGCACTAGCGCGTCGGCAAGATCGGTCATGGTGGAGAAGTTCTGCGCGGCATAGCGCAGCATCTGCGGTTTGTTCGGTTGCAGCGTACGGACCACGCCGGTCATGGCATGTGTCGCGGCGATCATCGCGTCCAGCGAGCGCGGCTCCAGCGGCACGCGCGCGACACTGTGCTGATATTCGATCGAATTGAGAGAGGTCAGGATCGAGACGAGCTGGCCAACGGAATTGGACGCGATGGCGCGTGATCGTTCTATCGAATCCGGGTTCTTCTTCTGCGGCATGATACTGCTGGTGCCCGCGAAAGCAGGATCGAGTTCGGCGGATCGATATTCGTCGCTGGTCCAGAGCTGGATTTCCGAACCGAGGCGGCTCAGGCCGCTCAGATAGATCGCGTTGTCCGAAGCGAACTCGGCGATGTGGTCCCAGCCCGCCGTGCCTTCTATCGTATCGACGACAAGTCCATCGAAGCCCAGCAGCGCAGCCGTCCTCTCGCGGTCCAGGGGCCAACCAGTGCCGGCCGATGCCGCCGCGCCCAGCGGGTTCTGGTTCATCCGTACGTAGAGCTGCTCGTAGCGATCGATGCTCTTTCCGAGGCTCTCCGAGATCGCCATCAGATAATGGCCGAGCGTGATCGGCTGTGCTTCCTTGCGGTGGGTATAGACCACCATGACCGTGTCGAGATTGTCCGCCGCCTTGTTCACCACCGCCGTGCGGAGGCCGATCAGAGCCTCGATCGTGCGGTTGATCTGATCCCGGTAGAACATCCGGTTGACGGTGTTGGCGAGGTCGTTGCGGCTGCGGCCGGTGTGCATCCGTCCGGCCACCGGCCCGATCGCCTTGATGAGCGCCGCCTCATAAGGAAGATAGGTGCGCAAGGGAGGATCGCTCGCAGCCTTCGCATCGACCTGATCAAGGCCGCGCAGGATGGCAGCAGCCTGGGCATGCGTGACGATGCCTTGCTCGGCCAGCATGACCACATGAGCGCGATGCACCCGGCTTTCGTAAGGGAACGTCGCATCGGCCAATGTTTTCGCTGCGGCGTCGAAGTCGTAAAGCTCCTGGAATTCGGGAGCCTTCGGCACGGCACTCCTGCCGATCCGGGATGCATCGGCAGTCTGAGCCTGAGCGTCCGTGGCGGGGACCACGCCAGTCAGCAGCAGGCCGAGCGCGAGTGTCGGCAGGCGCCGGGAAGAAGTACGGGTCATGATGGTCTCCGATGCCTGTTCAGAAGCTGAGGCCGGCGCGCACGAAGACAGTGCGACCGTTGAAGCCGAACGGGGAGATGGCGTTGTAGGGCTGCGTTCCGGCATTATCGGCGCCGTTGGTTCCCGCCGCGACACTGGCGGCGGTGGAAGCAATGTTCTCGTCCGGATAGACATCGAACAGGTTCTGGGCGCCGGCGCTCAGGCGGAGCGCTGTGGTCGCCTGCCAGGACAGTTCCAGGTCGGTCAGCACTTTCGCGCCGAAATGCTGGATGATGTCGGAGTTGGCGCTGCCGGCGACAGGTACCAGCGTGGTATCGTAGCCGGGCGTCAACACGGCGATCTGCGCAGGCGTCCGGTTCGTCAAGGCAACCGTCGAAACCTCACCGTACCGCGTGTTCGTAACCGAGACGCTGAACGGCCCGCGCGTGTAGTTCAGATCGAGCGTCACCTTGTTGCGCGGAAGACTGTCCGAGAACCGCAACTGCTGCGTGAGATCGAACAGGGGCGTGGTGATGCCGAGCGCCGCGATCGGAGCGGGCGTTCCTGCGATGCGGTCGAACGTCGTCTTGTTGTAATTGCCTGCCAGCGTCAGGCCCAGGCGGCTGCCGTCTCCGAAGCGGTGCCGGTAATTGAGGACCAGATCGACGCCCTTGGTATCCGTATCGACGGCATTCGTCAGGAATGAAATTGCCGCGAAGCCGGACTGTCCATTGGCGGCCAGATAGTTGGTCAGACGGCTGTCCTGGAAGGTCGAGGAGATCGCAATGCGGTCCTTCACCTTGATATTGTAGGCATCGAGCGTGAGCGTCAGTCCGCCGGTCTGGTACACGGTCCCGATGGAGATATTCTTCGATGTTTCCGGTTTCAGGTCGGTCGCCCCGGCAAGCCGCGCCGCTGCGGTGTCGACCGCCGCAACCCGCACGATCGCCTGCGCGCCATTGAGGATCAATGTATTCGAGGCGTTGTATCCCGATTGCGCGAGCGCCGGTGCCCGGAAGCCGGTATTGTACGAACCGCGCAAAGCCCAGTCCCCGATCAGACCAAGGCGGCCCGCGACCTTGAAATTGGTGGTCGTGCCGAAATCCGAGTAATTCTCATGGCGGATCGCGCCGGAGACGAGCAGGCGGTCAAAGAAGGTCTTCTCCGCCTCGCCATAGATCGCATAACTGTGCCGACCGAGCGACGCGCGGTCGTCCGGGCCGTTGCTGGGTCCGGGCTGGGCGCCGGGAATTGCCGGTTTGCCGGCATTCGGACCGTCGAGGATCGGTACCCCGCCATCGACATAGCCGGCCGGATCGCCGGAGAAGAGCCGGTAGGTTTCCTCTCGATATTCCAGTCCGAAGGCGATCTTCAGCGGGTCGGCATCGCCCAGCGGAATCTCTCGCGTAAGGTCGAGGTTGCTGGTCCACTGATAGAAGTCCGCACCGCTGCGATAGAAGCGGGTCGGCGAATTGGCGCCTAGCGAGACGTTGACGCTGTTCTTGTAGGTCAGATCCTGCGAATTGACGCCGTAGGCGCTCGACAGGTCCCAGCCGAAGCCGGCCAGATCGTCGCCGCG
Source organism: Novosphingobium sp. ZW T3_23 (assembly GCF_044987305.1). Lineage (NCBI taxonomy): Bacteria > Pseudomonadati > Pseudomonadota > Alphaproteobacteria > Sphingomonadales > Sphingomonadaceae > Novosphingobium > Novosphingobium sp. ZW T3_23. The sequence continues at coordinate 252,743 of NZ_JBJDRF010000001.1, read as the reverse complement.
CAGGCCGATGGCGGTCGAAAAATTCTCGACCCGCGATTTCAGACCGGGGCTGTAGCCGTCCGGATAGAGCGTTCGTAAGGTTTCGTCCTGTCCGGCGCGCCGGAAGAAATAGGTGATGTCGCCATCGATGCGATTGTATCCGCCGAACGAGTAGAATTCCGCCCCGCCGGGGATGGGCGCCACGAAGTTGTAGAAGATCTGCTTGTTCGTATTGGGCTGGTCGCCCTGGAAGAAGACATTGCGGTCGAAGCCCGCCTCGCGCGGATCGAGTGCGCCGTTCGGCGCCGTCAGGCCTGTACCCGAGCCGTAATAGCTGGATGGCATGACCAGGGCGCCCGCCGCGTTCGTGCCGAAATACTGTTGGCGTGTATCGGCGCGCGCGCGGTTGCTCGCGCCGTGATCCTGATAGGCCGCTGTCAGCCGCAGCACGCCGTCATCGCCGATGCGCAGCCCGCTCGACACGCTGACTTCGTAAGTCTCGCCGTCGCCCTTGGTGGTCTGGAGGTAGGTCGCCTGCGCGCGGGTTCCGACCGAACGGTCGAGGATCATGTTGATGACGCCGGAAATCGCGTCCGAACCGTACTGGGCGGCAGCACCGTCCCGCAGCACTTCCACCCGCGACAGCGCAAGCGAGGGAATGGCATTGAAGTCGACCGAAACGTCGCCGCGGCCGATGCCGTTGCTGGCGTTGAGATCCGCCGAAGTGTGGCGGCGCTTGCCGTTGACCAGCACCAGAACCTCGCCGGGGCCAAGGCCGCGTAGCGAAGGTGGCTGAAGATAGTCGCCCACGCCCGAAGCGATCGGCCGGGGCGTGTTGAAGCTGGGAACCTGGACCTTGAGCATCTGGATCACGTCCACGCGGCCGCTCTGTTCCATTGCCTCCCGCGAAACCGAGTCCACCGGGGTTGCCGACTGGGTGACCGTGCGGCCGCCAAAGCGACTGCCGGTCACAACGATATCCTTGCTTTCGCTGGGATCAGACACGTCGAGATCGACGGACAAACTCTCTTGAGCGAAGCCAGGCACCGCCAGACAGCCGGACGCAAGAACGCCGGACACGAACAAACCACTGAAACGCAAAACAACCCCCGATGTGACAATGTATCATCGCCTTAGCGGCGCATCGTCGCAGCTGTCAATGATACGTTATATCATCTTCAATCAAAGAAGCCGCAGTGCGGGAACGAGCCGGCTTGCGGCGCGCTTAACTTTCGCCACCTGATGGAGAGTATCATGTCCGACACCGATGCTACCGGAGCCCGGCGCGGCGCGCTGGGAGACGCCCGTCCCGATGCAGTCGACCCGCACCACCAGACGGAAGGGCCGCAGAAGCCGGAGAAAATCGGGGATCGTCCTTCGGTGGGAACCGTCAAGCCGGAAGACTACCCCGAAGACCAGCGCGCCCGGAACACGGGACAATGATGCGGGAAGGGGACAAGCCCAGTTCGCGTCGCCTCGGGCGCGCCGGAATAATGGTGGTCGCGATCCTGCTCGCCGTCATTGTCCTGGTCTTCGCGGGACGCAACCTCTGGCACGCCGAAGAACTCGAGCAGGAACAGCAAACGGGCGTAAAGGAGCATGACGGCGCCCAACGCACGACCGAGAAGGCCGAATAGCAGTTAGCTTCCCCGCGACTTCTTTGCGGGGAAGACGCTGGATCCTGTCCCAGCCCCCTTGCCTTCCGGCGACGAACGCGTCGCGCGGATAGAGGGCCATCTGGATATGCTCGCGACGCAACACCTGCCGCGCAAACATGAAGCGAATGAGGCCCAGCGCCCAATTCCCCCGACCGCGCGACGAGGAGAGAGCCAGGCGGGGAACGGGTCCTGCCGCTGCGAATTTGACTAGCAGAGTGAAGGCCCGTCGCCCCCTGCCCGCCTATTCTTGCCCGTTTATCGATTGTCAGGAGATTTCCCGATGCCCGACCCCAAGGAAACCCGCCCCGAGGATCGCAGCCCGGCTGCTAGCAATTTTCTCGACGAAATCAGCCCCGGCTTCGGCCAGACGAACGTCAAGGCGCGTGCCGGCCACGGCGGCGAACTTCACCAGGATCTCGCAGGCGAGGCGACCGATGCCAGCGCATTTCTGACCGACAATTTCGGCCACCGCATCGCCGACAACCAGAACAGCCTGAAAGCAGGCGAACGCGGCCCGACCTTGCTCGAAGACTTCATCCTGCGCGAGAAAATCTTCCACTTCGACCATGAGCGCATTCCCGAACGCATCGTCCATGCCCGCGGATCGGGCGCGCACGGCGTCTTCGAATGCACCAAGGCGATACCCGAACTGACCAAGGCGGCGATCTTTCAGGAGGCTGGCAAGACCTGCCCGGCTTTCGTCCGTTTCTCGACCGTGGCAGGCGGTGCGGGCTCCGTCGACACCCCCCGCGACGTGCGGGGCTTTGCCGTCAAGTTCTATACCGAGGCCGGGAACTGGGACCTGGTGGGCAACAACATTCCGGTCTTCTTCATCCAGGACGCCATCAAGTTTCCGGACCTTGTCCATTCGGTCAAGATGGAGGCGGATCGAGGCTATCCGCAGGCGGCTTCCGCCCACGATACCTTCTGGGATTTCGTATCGCTGATGCCCGAAACGCTCCACATGGTGATGTGGGCCATGTCCGACCGCGCGATCCCCCGCTCCTTGCGCATGATGGAAGGTTTCGGCGTCCACACGTTCCGTTTCGTCAACGAGGCGGGCGAAGGCAGGTTCGTCAAGTTCCACTGGCGCCCCGTACTGGGCATGGAATCGCTGGTCTGGGACGAGGCGGTGAAGATCGCCGGTGCGGATCCGGACTTTCACCGGCGCGATCTGTTCGAAGCGATCGCAGCCGGCGACTTCCCCGCCTGGGATCTGGCCGTGCAGGTCTTCGACGAAGCCTGGGCAGACAAGCAGCCCTACGACGTGCTCGATGCGACCAAGCTGATCCCCGAAGAGGAAATCCCGCTCGACATCGTCGGACGCCTGACGCTCGACCGCAATGTCGACAATTTCTTCGCGGAAACCGAGCAGGTCGCCTTCCTGCCCAGCAATGTGATCCCAGGGATCGATTTCAGCAACGACCCGCTGCTGCAAGGCCGCCTGTTCTCATATCTCGACACGCAGAAGTCGCGCCTGGGCACCACGAACTTCCACCAGATCCCGATCAACGCTCCGAAATGTCCATTCCACAACTTCCAGCGCGACGGGATGATGCAAACGCTGATACCCACCGGCCGTGCGAACTACGAGCCGAACAGCCTTCCCGATGCGGGCGAAAGCGGCGGCCCGCGCGCCTGCCCGGAAACCGGCTTCACCACATTCCCGGACAATGCGGAGCGCAACGATCCCGGCGAAAAGCTGCGGATCCGGCCGGAACTCTTCGCCGATCACTACAGCCAGGCCGCGCTGTTCTATCATTCGCAGACAGACAACGAGCAGGCGCACATCGCCTCTGCCATAGTCTTCGAACTGTCGAAGGTGGCGCTGGCCCATGTGCGCGAGCGGGTCGTCTCGCGCCTGCGCAATGTCGATGAGACGCTGGCAAAGCGCGTGGCGGAAGGGCTGGCGATAGACTTGCCCGAAAAGGCAAAAGCCGCGCGTGCGCCGGTCGAGATGGCGCCATCCGATGCCCTGTCTATCCAGAAGAAGGCCGCCGATACGCTGGCGGGTCGCAAGGTCGGCATCCTGTTTGCGGAAGGATCGGACAAGGCCGCGATCGACACTCTGCGCAAGCAGATCGAGAAGGCTGGCGGCACCGCCTTCCTGGTCGCACCCAAGGTCGGCGGCATTGTGGTAAAGGGCGGCACGCTGGAGGCGGATGGCCAGCTGGCAGGATCGCCGTCAGTCCTGTTCGATGCGGTGGCGTCCATCCTGATGCCCGAGGCGGCAGCGAAGCTGGCTACGCAGGGAGCGGCGGTCCAGTGGTTCATGGACGCATTCGGCCATTGCAAGACGATCGCCCACTGCCCCGGCACGCAAGTGATCCTCGACAAGGCCGGCGTGGAAAAGGACGATGGCGTGATCCCCGTGGAGGACTTCATCAAGGTCGGTACCAAGCGGCACTGGGCCCGCGAACCCAAAGTGCGCGACCTGGCCTAACGGGACGCGAGGGAGCGATCTCGTAACCGGGCAGGTCTTGTGACTGAAGCCGGAGGACCTTTCCCGCGAACGGGCGGTGTCGACACCCCGCCCAACCGCGTCTTGCTTAAAACAGACCGTCGTCGAAATCGTCGTCATCGAGGTCGAACGGGTCGGCACTCGGCGCGGCTTCGGCGCCGGGCTGGAAGGCCCGGTGCACCTCGCGTTCGCGGGCCATGGTGTAGCGCGCCGCGATCGATCCCAGCAAGGTGCCAAAGGCCGCTTCGCCCGCCTCGGGGATTTCCGCTGCCTCGCGGCCGAGCCCCGAGAGCCTTTCGGCGATCGCCATGAGGGGGCCGCCCACGTCTTCCTCGCAGTCGATCGCGCCGGTGGTTTCCTCCAGGATCGCCGTGACCGAGACGGCGCCCTCGTCGAGTGCCGAGAGGCCGGAGCGCATGCGATCGCCGCCGTCCCGGATGCAGTCGAGCGATACCGTCAGGGCTGCCCCCACATCCTCGGGAGCGCCGTCCTCGGAGCCGCGGATGACGGCAGCGGCAGCGGTCAGTCCGTCGAATGACTGGGCGATTCCGGAGGCGATCGTCGCCAGTGTGGCGGCGAAACCGCGAATTTCGGACGCCACCACGGCCAGTCCGCGCCCTTCCGCACCCATGCGATAGCAGCGAAGGTCCGTGTTCCAGGCCATCTGCTGCACGTCGCTGGTAATGCGGTGGACCGTCGCCAGACGCTGCGCCAGGTTCTCGGCCGTCTTCGAGGCATGGCCGCTCAGACGGTTCGAACGGGCATCGGCCTCTCGCAGCCGCTCGGTCACGCTCGCCACGTCTGCCACGCTGCGCTCCAGCCGGTGGAGGAACACGCCGTCTCCGCTTCCTTCTTCGGAATCACCCCCTTCGCGCAGTTCGAGCAGGCTGGCGGCGCTCGGGCCGATGCCGCGCAGGCTGCTGGCGAGAAGGCGGGATTCGCGCTGGAAGGTCTCCAGCGTATCCACCGCCTGCGCCGAGATCAGGGCCACGGCGTGGTCCGCGATCAGGGCTGCGACATCCGCCGGAAGCTCGCCGGGGGCGGCGATGAAGGCATCGATATCGATCAGCCCGTCGGCCAGATGCTCCAGCCGCTGCCGGGTGCTGTCACCCACCTGGAGCGCGCCCAGCGCGGTGCCGACCTGCGCGCGAATATGGCGGGCCACTTCCGCGATCCGCAAGGCGCGCTCGGCAAGATCGATCTGATGCCGTTGCAAGGCCACGGCATCGTCGGACAGCTTGCGCGGGATATGCGGGATCACCAGCGCGCATTCCCCGGCCAGCTGGCGTTCCACCTCGAACATCGCGGGCACGGCTTCGGCCAGCCAGGCGATCTCTCGCGAGAGGCCTTCCATTTCGGTTTCGCCCAGGTCCAGCTTGACGAACATGCTATCGGCAAAGCCGGAAAAGTCGCCCGAGCCAGCCGCCGCCACCTTGATGTTGAGGCCGCATATCCGCAGGAAGCTCAGCGTGCGGTTGACCTGGTCGATCTGGTGCGAAAGCGCGGTTCCGGCCCGCTCGATCGAAACAAGCGCCTCCTTGCGCGCGGCCTGGATCGCCGGCAACTGCATCAGCCGATCGGCGGTGCCGCGCATATTACCCACGGCGGCATCGGCGGCGTCGCGCTCGAAGGCATTGGTCACGCTTTCAAGCGCGCCGACCAGCCCCTCGACGATGTCATAGGCCCGCGCCAGTGCCGTGCCCGCCGCCACGAAGCGCGCGTCGAGCCCTCCGGCGATGCCGGCGATGGCCTCGCTCATTTCCGCCAGCGAAGGTCCGGTATCGAGGGACATTGAAAACGAGGGCGCAGCCGGGACGGATGGGGCCAGAACGGGTTCGGGGAAAGTGGCGATATCGGTCATCTGCAATCTCTGTTCCTGGCCGTATTCTTGCATCGTCATCAGCGGTTGGTCGCCGCCAGCAGTTCGCGGGCGATGGCGCCGAGCGGGATCACCCGATCCGCCGCGCCGCGCGCGATGGCCTCCTTGGGCATGCCGAAGACGATCGAACTCGCCTCGTCCTGCGCGAACGTGCGGGCGCCGGCCTGCTTCATCTCCAGCAGGCCCCTTGCGCCATCGTCACCCATGCCGGTCATGATGACGCCCACCGCGTTCGAGCCCGCCGCGCGCGCGGCGGAGCGGAACAGCACGTCCACCGAAGGACGATGCCGCGAGACCAGCGGACCGTCCTTGACCGCGACGTGATAGCGCGCGCCCTGCCGCTCCAGCATCAGGTGCTTGCCGCCCGGCGCGATCAGCACATGGCCGCGCAGCACCGGATCGCCGTCCACCGCTTCCTTCACGTCCACTTCGCAGAGGCCGTTCAGCCGCTTGGCGAAAGCGCGGGTGAAGTTCTCCGGCATGTGCTGGACCACGACGACGCCCGGCGCATTGGCGGGGAGCGCCTCCAGCACTTCGCGCAGCGCCTCGGTGCCCCCGGTGGAGGCGCCCAGGCAGACCACCATCTCGGTGGTGCGGCTCATGGCCCGGCCGCTCGGCGGCGGCAGCACGGCATCGGCGGTCAGCTTCCTCTGCGGGCCTTCCGGCTTTGCCTCGCGCACTGAGGGCCGTCCGCGCACCCGCGCGCGGGAAGCCCCTTTCACCACGTCGCGAATCTGGAGGTTGTGCTCGGCGAGATGGTCGGCAACGCCGATGCGCGGCTTCAGGATCACGTCCACAGCGCCCGCTTCCATCGCCTGGAGCAGCGTTTCGGAGCCCTCTTCCGTCAGCGACGAACACATGACCACCGGCACCGGGCACTGCGACATCAGCTTTCGCAGGAACGTGATGCCGTCCATGCGCGGCATTTCCACGTCCAGCGTGATGACGTCGGGCACTTCCTCCTGGATGCGGCGGGCGGCGCTGAACGGATCGGGCGCGGCGCCGATCACCTCGATCTCCGGATCTTCCTGAAGGATCGTGGTCATCGCCTGGCGGACACTGGCGGAATCGTCGATGACGAGGACGCGGATCTTCCTGTTCGCGAGCATCGCCTCAGCCCTTCCGGAACACGGTATTGGCCACCTGGGTCAGCGGCAGGTCGTGCCCGGTGATCGATTCCGAGTGGCCGAGGAACAGGTGGCCGCCCGGCTTCAGGCAATCGACCAGGCGGGAGACGACCTGCTTCTGGGTCGGCTTGTCGAAATAGATCAGGACGTTGCGACAGAACACCAGATGCATCGGCTCGCCCACCGGGTAGCGATCGTCCATCAGGTTGAGCCGTGCAAAGCCGATCGCGCTGCGCAGCGCGGGCACCATGCGCACGTCGCGCCGCGCCGGATCGCGCGGGAACATCACATATTTGCGCTGCAGGGCATCCGGCACCGGATCGACGAGTTCCGCCGGATAGATGCCGGCACGCGCGGCTTCGAGCACGTCGGTATCGAGGTCGGTGGCCAGAATGCCATAGTCCGGTCCGCCCTGAGTATCGGCATGATCGTCCAGCACCATAGCCAGGGTGTAGGGTTCCGGCCCGGTCGAGCAGGCAGCGCTCCAAGCGCGGATCGTGCGCACGCCGCGCGCGGTCATTTCCGGCAGGATGACCTTGCTCAGGTAGTCGAAATGGCCGGGCTCGCGGAAGAAGTCGGTCTTGTTGGTAGTGACCGCATTGATCAGCGAGAGCCCTTCCTCCGCCAGGTTTTCAGCGGCGAAGATGTAATCGCAGTAGTCGTCGAGCGTGCGCGCGCCGCTCGCCCGCTGGCGGCGGCGCAGGCGGCCTTCGAGCATGGTCTTCTTGCTCTCGGGCATCTTGATACCGGAATAGTCGTAGATGTAGGCCGCCAGCCGCGCGAAATTGCGCTTGCTCATCGGGTCGCTGCCCGGGTGTGCCGCTGCGGGGGCACTGGACGAATTGCGACTGGCCAAGGCTGTCGTTTGCGCGGTTGCGGTCATCTGCGCGGCTCCGGAAATTCGAATTGAGGGTCAGGCAGCGAAGGACGTCAGGCAGCAAAGGACAGGCGCGAGGCTTCCTCGGCCGAGAAGATGCGCGGCATGTCCACCAGCACGGTGAAGCCCTCCTCGCGCTTCACCACGCCGCCGATATATTCGGACGGCCAGCGCACGCCGACGTCCGGCGCGCCGCCCATCTGGTCCGCCCGGAAGCTGGTGACCTCGATCACACGGTCCACCACCAGCCCCAGCACCAGCACGCGGTCCTCCAGCGGGATGTCGACCACCAGGATGCGCGTCGCCGGGGTCGGCTCCGCCTGCGGCAGGCCCAGCCGCAGGCGGAAGTCGATCGTGGTCACGCCTTCACCGCGCATGTCGGTGAGGCCGAGCAGGTAGTCCGGCCCGCCCGGAATGCGGAAGGTTTCGCGGTAGTCCAGGATCTCGCGGACCAGTGTCACCGGCACCGCGAAGATCTCCGCTCCCAGGCCGAAGGTAACGGCCTGGATCTCCTGGACGTCGCTCATGCCGCGTGCATCCCGAAGGCGTCGTCGCGGGCGTCCGGGCCGCCCATGGCGAGGTCGAGCGCGAAGCCGTTGGTGCGGGCCTGGCCATCGGCCGCCGCAGGGCGCTTCGCGGGCGCCTTCACGGCCGTCTTGATTGGCGTTGCCTTACGTGCGCTGGCGGCGGCACGGGGGGCCTTGCCGGCATCGTCGACACGGAAGTAGGCGATCGAGGCCTGGAGTTCCTCGGCCTGGGCCGCCAGCTCTTCCGACGTTGCGGAAATCTCTTCCGAAGCCCCGGCGTTCTGCTGGGTAACCTGGTCGAGCTGCTGGATCGCCTGGTTGATCTGGCCCGCGCCGATGTCCTGTTCGCGGCAGGCGGCACTGATTTCCGAGATCAGTTCAGCGGTGCGGCGAATATCGGGCACCAGCTTGGAGAGCATCTCGCCCGCCTCGGTGGCGGCATCGACCGTATTGGACGAAACCGCGCCGATTTCGGCGGCAGCGCCCTGGCTGCGTTCGGCAAGCTTGCGCACTTCCGAAGCGACGACGGCGAAGCCGCGGCCATGTTCACCCGCGCGCGCCGCCTCGACAGCCGCGTTGAGGGCGAGCAGGTCGGTCTGGCGGGCGATTTCCTGCACGATGCCGATCTTCTCGGCGATGGTGCGCATAGCGCCTACCGCACGGTCGACGGCAATGCCGCTGGCTTCCGCGTCCTGGGCCGACTGGCGCGCGATCTTCTCGGTCTGGGCGGCGTTCTCGGCGTTCTGCTTGATGTTGGCCGACATCTCTTCCATCGAGGCCGAGGCCTGTTCGGCAGCGGCGGCCTGCTCGGTCGCGCCCTGCGAGACCTGTTCGGAGGTCGAGGAAAGTTCCTGGCTGCCGCTTGCGACGTTGTTGGCGGCCACGGTGGCATCGCCCACCACGCCGCGCAGGCGCTCGATCATGCGGACGAGAGCATGGCCCAGCTTGTCCTGTTCCGACAGGGGCTTATGGCTGACCGTCAGGTCGCCGTCCGCGATCTTGTCGGCCAGGGCGGCGCTGACGCGCAAGTTGGCGGTCATCTTGTTGACGGTGTCGACAAGGTCCTTGATCTCGTCGTTCGAGGTCACTTCCACGTCGTTGTCGAGGTCGCCGATGGCCACCGCGTTGATTGCGTTGCCGACCCGGCCGAGACCGCGCGAGACGATCAGCGAAATCCACACCGCACCGACCAGCGCGCCGATGAAGGCGACGGCGGCGACCGTCAGCAGCGTCACGCGCGCCGAGCCGTAGAGCGCGTCGGTTTCCTTATCGACCTGCTCCATGTCCTGACGGGCGCGGACCACGAGATCCTCGGTCTGCTTCGTCACGCGGTCCAGCGAGTCGCGGGCATTGCCCAACGCCAGCGCTGCCGCCTCCTCGTTCTGACCGGCCCGTGCCAGCGCCCTGATGCGCGCGTCCAGCGGCTTGAAGGTCTCGTACGAAGAGCGCATCTCGCTCCAGGTCTGCTTGGTTTCGGCTGCGGCATTCGCCTCGCCCTCATCCAGCAGACGGTCGAATTCGGCCATTGAACGAGTGGCCTTGTCGTCGAATTCCTTCACCAGTTCCGGATCGTTCGTCATCGTCATGTTGCGCTCGTTGCGCGCCAGCGTTCCGAACACGACCTGGACCTGCTGCGCCCGGTCGAGACGGGCGGCCGGGCCGTCGATGAGATCGGTGATCGCGGTGTTGAGCGTGCCGAGGCGCGTCAGGCTGACGCCGACGACCACTGCAAGCAGGATCAGGATGATGGCGAAAGTCACGCCCAGTTTCATCTTTATGGTAGCGCGCATGGCAATGGGAATCCTGGAAGGCGGATTGGGGGGAAAGTCGGTAATGAGAAGTCGGTGTGAGGGGCGTCAGGCCGCGTGGGTGCTGAACGCGTCGTCCTCGCTGTCGGGACCGCCGGTCGAGAGATCGAGCGCGAAACCGCGAACGCGGGCCTGCTGCTCGGCCACCGATAGCGCACGCGGCTTGCGGACCGCCGCCGGGGCGGCCTTGCGTGCCACCTGTGCCGGCTTGCGCACCGGCGCGGGCGCCATGGAACGGCGGCTGCCGCCATCGGAGGTGCGGAAGTAGGCGATCGAGGCCTGAAGCTCCTCCGCCTGCGCGGCGAGTTCTTCCGAGGTCGTCGAGATCTGCTCGGAGGCTCCGGCGTTCTGCTGGGTCACCTGGTCTAGCTGCTGGATGGCCTCGTTGATCTGGGCCGCGCCGATATCCTGTTCGCGGCAGGCCACGCTTATCTCCGAGACAAGTTCCGCAGTGCGGCGGATGTCGGGCACCAGTTTGGAAAGCATCTCGCCCGCTTCGGCTGCCGCCTGCACGGTCTCGGTGGAGACCGCGCCGATCTCGGCGGCGGCATGCTGGCTGCGTTCGGCCAGCTTGCGCACTTCCGAGGCGACCACCGCGAAGCCGCGGCCATGTTCCCCGGCGCGGGCCGCCTCGACGGCGGCGTTAAGGGCGAGCAGGTCGGTCTGGCGGGCGATTTCCTGGACGATGCCGATCTTCTCGGCAATCGTGCGCATCGCCCCGACTGCGCGCTCCACGGCGACGCCGCTGGATTCCGCGTCCTTCGACGACTGGCGCGCGATCTTCTCGGTCTGCGCCGCGTTGTCGGCGTTCTGCTTGATGTTGGCGGCCATCTCTTCCATCGAGGCCGAGGCCTGTTCGGCAGCGGCGGCCTGCTCGGTCGCGCCCTGCGACACCTGCTCGGAATTGGCCGAGAGTTCCTGGCTGCCCGCCGAGACGTTCTCGGCCGCCACGGTCGCATCGCCGACCACGCCGCGCAGGCGCTCGATCATGGTGTTCACGTTGCCGAGCAGATCACCGATCTCGTCGTTGGAGGTAACCTCGGCGGTGCGGGTCAGGTCGCCTTCGGCCACCTGGCGCGTGGCATCTCCGGCTGCCTTCAGCCCGCGCGAGATCAGCAGCGCGAGATAGGCGGCGGCGATCAGGGTGATCACCACGGCGGCAAGACCCATGCCGATCATCAGCGAACGCGCCGAACCGTAAGTCGCTTCGGTATCCTCGTCGGCCTTGCTCATCATGCGCTGCTGGGCCTGGACCAGGCTTTCGACGGTCTTGGTCACGGCCTGGGCGCGATCGCGGGATTCGCCCATTGTCAGGGTGGCGGCAGCAGCCTTGTCATGGGCGCTGAGTTCGCTCACCTGCTGGTTCACCGGCTTGAACGCATTCCACTGCTCGCGCAGCTGCGCCCAGCTTGCCCGCGTGCCTTCCGAGGCGACCGCATTGGCCTGCTCGACTTCCTGCTCCACCCGGTCGCGCCAAGTGGTGATGCGCGTTTCCAGTTCGCGCCGTTCCACCGGGTCGCTCGCGAGGACCAGGTTCTTTTCGGAACGAACCATCATGCTGACGCCGCTATCGATCGCGCGGGCGCGGTCGAGCTGCTTGGCTGGGCCGGCAACGAGATCGCCCACGGCGTCATTGAGCGTGGCGAGGCGGGAAACGCCGACCACGATGACGGAGGCCATGATGATCAGCAGGAGCCCGAAAGTCCCCCAGAGCTTCAGCTTGATAGTTGCGCGCATTTCGGTTCCCCGGCTCAATGTACTGTGGATGGCTGGGCCACGGCGGGATCGTTCCCCCCGGCCAGCGACCGAAAGATTGCGGCAAGGTCGGGCAGGACGACGACGCCGTCCTGCCGGCGCACCAGCTCGCGAACGAAATCGCGGCGCCAGCGCATGCCGACGGCGGGCGGCTCCTCGCTGGCGGCGCGTTGCAGCGTGGCCACTTCGTGGACCTTGTCGGTGCGAATGCCGATCTGGAACGTCTCGCCTTCCGCTTCGGTCTCGATCACCACGATGCGGCTGTCGACCGTGGCTTCGGCGGCGGGCATGGCGAATGCCAGGCGAAGGTCGGCGATCGGGATGATCTTGCCGCGAAAGTTGACGACGCTGCCCAGCAGCGGCGCCGCGCCGGGCACGCGGGTTTCGGGGAGCAGGTCCAGTATCTCGCGGACCAGCGTGGCCTCCAGCGCGAAAGTCTCGGCGCCGAGGTTGAAGGTCAGGACTTCGAGATTGCCGGCGGCATCCCACTGCGTGGCTGTCTGTTCGGGCATAGAGCTTATCCGGCGGCGCGCAGCCGCTCCTCCTGGTTCTGGCCGAGCATGACGAGCTGCGCCACGTCGAGGATCAGGGCGACGCCGCCGTCGCCCAGGATCGTGGCGCCCGCGAAGGTCGCGACGTCGCGGTGCAGCGGGGACATGGACTTGATGACCGTCTGGTGGCTGCCGATGATCTGGTCCACCACCATCCCGACACGCTCGGTGCCGGTGGCGATGACGACGATCTTCTGGTGCGGATCGGGCCGCGTGCCGGTGTCGAAGATTTCGCGCAGGCGCAGGAACGGCACCAGCCGGTCGCGCAAGGTGATGAAGCTGCGGCCGCGCGAACGCAGGTCTTCCTCAAGGCTGAGTTCGAGGCATTCCTCGACCGCGCCGAGCGGGATCACGTAGCGCCCCTCGCCCACGCGCACGAGCAGTCCGTCGATGATCGCCAGGGTCAGCGGAATGCGCAGCACCACGGTGGAGCCTTCGCCGGGCGCCGAGGCGATGTCGATGGCGCCGCGCAGGCTTTCGATCGTACGCTTCACCACATCCATGCCGACGCCGCGCCCGGACAGGTTGGTCACCTGTGCCGCCGTGGAGAATCCGGGATGGAAGATCATCTGGAGCAGGTCGTGGTCGGAGATCGACTGGCCGGGCTGGATCAGCCCCTGCGTTTCCGCCTTGGCACGCACGCGGGCGCGATCGATGCCGCGTCCATCGTCGCGGATCGTGATCAGCACTTCGCCGCCCGCCTGATGGGCCGAGAGGCGGACCTGCCCGGCGGCGGGCTTGCCGGCGGCAAGGCGATCCTCGGGCGTTTCCAGGCCATGGTCGCAGGCATTGCGGATCAGGTGGACCATGGGGTCGGCCAGACGCTCGATCATGGTCTTGTCGACTTCGGTGGTCTCGCCCTCGGTCGAGAGTTCGATGGTCTTGCCGGTCTCGCGTGCAAGGTCGTGGACCAGACGGCGGAAACGGCTGAACAGGCTGGCGACGGGCACCATGCGCAGCACCATCATGGTATCGCGCAGTTCGCCCGCGAGCCGCTCGATCTCCTCCGAGATCGAACGCAGCGCCAGTTCGCTGCCGGCCGCCGCGCCGTGGCCATTGGCAAGCTGCGAAAGGCGGCTCTGGACGATCACGAGTTCGCCCACGCGGTCCATCAGTTCGTCGAGCCGCTCGGCGGGCACGCGCACGCTTTCTCCGGCGGGCTTGGCGGGCGTCCGGCTCGCTGGACCGTCCTGCGCCATCGGGGATGCCTCGGCGACGGGCGCTTCGGCCTTGGCTGCCAAGGGGACTTCCAACGGGGCTTCGACCGATATTAGTGCAGGTTGATCCGGCGCCGCCTCGACGTCCAGCGGCGCGATGGTCAGTTCCATGTCGTCCATCACGAAGATGAACACGTCGTCGATGTCGTCGCGCGAGATGTCGCCGCGAAGTTCGACATCCCAGCCGATGTGGCATTCGGTCGGCACCAGTTCCGCCAGCGGCGGGATCGTATCGGTGCGCGCGACGATCCGGCAGTCGCCAAGGTCGCGCAGCTCGTCGAGCAGCATCAGCGGGTTGGTGCCATTGGCCATGGCCTCGGCTGGAAGGCGGAAGAACAGGCGCCAGCCCTTCGATGCGTGAGCAGCAGGAGCGGCGGGCTCGCTGTCCGAGGCGCCTTCGATCGCGTCCTGAAGCTGCGCGAGGATGGCGGCGCCGGCGCTTTCCAGCCCTGCGCCATCGCCCTCGATCAGCGCGCGCATGTGGTCGCGCGCCGAAAGGATCACCGCCACCAGTTCCTGCGTCGCCGGGGCCAGCCCCTTGCGCACGCGGTCGAAAGCGGTCTCGCAGTGGTGGGTAAACTCGGCCAGCGCGTCGAAGCCGAACATCGCGCCCGAGCCCTTCAGCGTGTGCAGGCCCCGGAACACTTCGTCGATCAGCGCGCGGTCGTCCAGCCGGTGGCCGAGATCGAGCAGGCCCTGCTCGATCTGGTCGAGCAGATCGCCCGCCTCGACGCGGAACGCCGCGATCGGGTCTTGCGTGCTCACCGGCCCAGGACCTTGCGCGAGACCTTGATGAGCTGCTCGGGCACGAAGGGCTTGACCAGCCAGCCGGTGGCACCGGCGGCCTTGGCCTGCTGCTTCATCGAATCGTCGCTCTCGGTGGTGAGGAAGATGATCGGAATGCCGGCCTGTTCGGGTGCCTTGCGCAGTTCGCGGATCATCGTCAGCCCATCCATGTTGGGCATGTTGAGGTCGGTGATGATGAGGTCGAACCGCTTGGCGCCTGCTGCAGCGAGCCCCTCGACGCCGTCGCCCGCTTCAGTGACGTCGTAGCCCGCGCCGGTCAGCGCGATACGGATCGCCATGCGGAGGCTGGGGGAATCGTCGACGGTAAGGATAGAGGCGGTCATTGCGGCAGTTCTCCGTGGAACCAGAATTCGAGATCCCGAGGGGTGATATCCGTGAGGAAGCCCGCACGTTCGAGCAGCGGCAGGACCGCGCCCTGGACGGGATGCGTCAGACGCAGTTCACGACCCGCCACCCCCCATTGCGCGCGGGCAGAGTAAACTATTTCTATAAATGCAAGATCCACATCTTTCAGCGCAGACAGATCAAGTTCACTATCGCGCCCAGTGTCGAATTCATTGGAAAGAACACTGGCGAACTCGCGAGCGGAACGCACCGTCACGGAGTCCGCGACTGCGATAACTTGGCGCATTTTATCCTCTGGGTTCTTGCCGGCCAAATTAATCATTTAGCGGCTTGCAGGGTGTTAATCTGATTCTAGAGGAATGAGGGGGCAAACGGACGTTCCTGCCCATATATTTTGATGCGCTGCGGAATTTTCCGTCTCCCGACACGCACGCTTCCCGCCCTCTACCGGGATAGCCGCCGCTTCCGGTGAGTGCACCTGGCAGTCTTGGGCCCCGAGCAATAATTGCACCTAGCCGGGCCTTCCATTTTATCCGGAATTCCTCGGATTCTTATGAACTACTTAAAATAGAATATTAAAACAGTTTACTATATCTCTATTAATATATCAGATGATTATGAATTATCTCCAAAAACAACTACTCTATTTAAAATGTATGGTATAACAAATTATAGATTTACAAGTCACATACGGAGGAACAAATCTAACCAAAAGGCACTGAAACGGAAATGCAATAAAACTGACCCCTAACTTTCACAACTTTATTGTCCCCGATACCCGCCGCGCACTCTCTCCACCCCCGACCGCCACGGATGTTCCTGCTCGTGGCCTTGTGAAACCGAAGATCGGGGAGTTATTCAGATGTGGACCAAGCGCAGCCTCTGGCTGGCATCGACCGCTATCGCCATGAGCGCGACGGCTATTCAGCCCGCCTTTGCCGAAGACGAACAGGCCCCTCAGCCGGAAAGCGACATCGTCGTCACCGGCTTCCGCGCCAGCCTCAAGGGCGCCCGCGACGTCAAGCGCAGCGCGACGATCATCCAGGACTCGATCGTTGCCGAGGACATTGCCGCCTTCCCTGACCTCAACCTTGCCGAAGCGTTGCAGCGCCTGCCGGGCGTCGCCATCAATCGCGAGGCGGGCGAAGGGCGCCGCGTCAGTCTCCGCGGGCTTGGTCCCGATTTC
Source organism: Novosphingobium sp. ZW T3_23 (assembly GCF_044987305.1). NCBI lineage: Bacteria > Pseudomonadati > Pseudomonadota > Alphaproteobacteria > Sphingomonadales > Sphingomonadaceae > Novosphingobium > Novosphingobium sp. ZW T3_23. Next base: position 236,566 of record NZ_JBJDRF010000001.1, on the reverse strand, counting down.
ACCCGCGTCCAGCTCAACGGCATGGAAGTGCTGGGCAACGTCGATTCCCCGCAGGACAGCCGGGGCCAGGGCACGCGCGATCGCGCCTTCGACTTCAACATCTTCGCCGCCGAGCTATTCAGCCGCGTGGACGTGCGCAAGTCGTTTTCCGCCGAGCAGAGCGAGGGCGGACTGGCCGGCACCGTCGGCCTCTATACCGCGCGCCCGTTCGATTCCGAGGGCACCAAAGTCGCCTTCTCCGCTTCGGGCGGCACCAACACCCTGACCAAGGACTTCCAGCCGCGCCTGACCGGACTGGTCTCGAAGAACTGGGGCGATTTCGGCATTCTCGTCTCCGCCGCCTACAGCCATCGCCAGACCCGCGAAACCGGCGTGGACACCTATCGCTGGCGCCTGAACAAGGCCAACGGCTCGGACATCTCGGCGCTGACGCAGGAAGAGCGGGACAAGATCAACTCCGGCACGCTGCGCTTCGCGCGCGGCAATCGCCTCTCGGTATGGGACAGCACGCAGGACCGCCTCGGCGTGACGGCTTCGGCGCAATGGAATCCGGTCGATACCGTCCACCTCACGCTGGACGGCCTCTACGGCAAGTACAAGGCCGATCGTTTCGAGACCCATCTGGCCTCGCGCGGCGGCGGCGGCTCGACCTGGCTGGGCGGCGGGCAGACTTTCGCGGGTGTGACTTATCCCAACTCCACCATCAACGCGATCGAGTGGAACGATCAAAACGAGGTGACCTACCTCGATGTCTCGGGCGGGCAGACCGCGACCGAGACGCGTGTCCAGAAAGCCACGAACACATTCAAGCAGCTTACCTTCAGTGGCGACGCCGAGATCGTGCCGGGCCTGAAGGCGACGTTCCTCGGCGGTATCGAGCGTTCCAGCTATGACATGCCGCTGAGCGACCAGTTCTACACCGAGGCCTACGGCGATGTGGTGACCGACTATCGCGGGGGAAGCTATGCGCTTTCCAATACTTACGGCTGGGACACCGGCGATACGTCGAACTATCACGCCCACGAAATCGACATGAACCAGAGCTTCCAGGACAGCGCCTTCGATAATGTCAAAGGCAGCCTGGCCTATGAAATCACGCCTGACGACAAGATCTCGATCGGCGGCGAGTGGCGCCGGTTCGAGAACTCCGGCTTCAAGCGCACCTACAACGATGCCCTGCTGACCGGGTTCAAGAACGGTACCGTCAGCGCCGATATGAGCGACTATGCGAAAGTCTACGAAGGCTACAAGGGCCAGGACTGGGTGATCGTCGACTATGACAAGGCCCTGTCCGCGCTCGGGATCGATCGCGGCAAGTATTTGATCAGCAAGAACAGCGTCTTTTCGGTAGAGGAGCGCACCGCCGCCGGTTACCTTCAGTACGACTGGAACCACATGCTTGGCAGCATGCCGTTCAGGGGTAACATCGGGGGACGCTATTATCACACCGATATTCTTTCGGCGGGGATCGGCACGGTAGGCGGCGCGGAAGCGCCGATCTCCGTGTCGTCGAGCTATCAGGGCTTCCTGCCGGCCATGAACCTGATCTTCGATGCGACGCAGAACCTCGTCGTCCGCGCTTCGGCGGCGCGCAACATCAATCGGCCCGCGCTCGGATCGCTTGCGGTGAACGGGACCGTCTCCGTGGGGGACAACGGCGAACTCTCGGTCTCGATCGGCAATCCGGCGCTGAAGCCCTACAAGTCCACCGACCTCGATCTTTCGGTCGAGTATTACTTCGGCAAGGTCGGCTCCGTCAGCGCCGCCCTGTTCTACAAGACGCTGGACGGCTTCATCACCACCCAGACCGTCAACGACGTGCCCTACAGCGAGACCGGTCTTTCCACCGACCTCGTCGCGGGCGTGACCGGCAGCACCAATGTCACCACGTTCTCGCGCCCGGTGAACCTGGGCAAGACCGACCTTTGGGGACTGGAACTCGCCGCGCAGACCGACTTCACGTTCCTGCCCGCGCCCTTCGACCACTTCGGTACGGCGGTGAACTTCACTTACGTCAACTCGAAATACGATTACTCGACGATGTACGCAGGCGGCGCCAACACGACGCTGGAAGGGCTGAGCAAGTACAACGGCAATATCACGCTCTATTACCAGGATGCGAAGTTCGACATTCGCGGCTCTGCCAATTACCGCAGCAGCTACGTCTACAGCGCGGCGCCGATCACCAGCACGCTGGGTCTCGATCAGGACCTCTCGGGCTATGCGGCAACGGTCTATGTCGACATGTCCGCCCATTACAAGGTGATGGAGGGTGTTCAGCTGACGCTCGATGCCATCAACCTCACCAACCAACACGAGAAGCAATACTCGGACAGCACCAAGCGGCTCTACGTCAACACCCGCTCGGGCACGACGATCATGGGCGGCGTCCGCTTCGAGTTCTGACGGCCGCGCAGACCGCATCCATCGAATGAAGTGAAGGCGGGGGGCAAGGTTTGCCCCCCGCCTTTGCATTGCGATCGAGCCGCCCCCGGAACGGTCACATAACCGTCATCCCGCCCTGATAGCCGCCCGCGCCGGAGGGCTCGTGTTTCCCAAGGTTCGCGGTCGGCGCGTCGCATGCTGCATGGTTCTGGCACTGGCCGCCCCGATGGCGGCCGGGAGCGCCGCCGCGCGCGAGGCGGTCCCCGAACACGGCGCGATTGCCTTTCACATTCCTTCCGGTCGTCTTGCCGACGTGCTGCGGATGATCTCCCAGAAATCGGGCGTGCAGATCGTCACCTCCGTCGGCCCCGATCTACGCAGCCGCCATGCCGTGAACAAGCGCCTGACGGTCGAACAGGCACTTGCCCATGTGACGCAGGGCCTCCCGGTCGAAGTCCGGCGGATGCCGGGCGGTTTCGTGGTGATGGAGGCGCGGGCGTCTATGCCGAGCGCGCCCGAACCGGCTGCGTTGCCGCTTCCAACCAGCCATCCCCCGGAGACCGAAGGCCCGCCGATCCTCGTTACCGGCTACCGGGAAAGCCTACGCCAGGCGGCCGCAACCAAGCGGACCGCACGGTCGATCATGGAAGTCACGCGGGCGGAGGACATCGCCGCCTTTCCCGATCACAATGCCGCCGATGCGCTGCAACGCCTGCCCGGTATCGCGGTCAGCCGGGATAACGGCGAAGGACGGCAAGTCTCGCTTCGCGGCCTGGGCCCGCTGTTCACCCGGACCACGCTGAACGGCATGGAGACGCTGGCAACCACCGCGTCCGGTCTCGACAATCGCGGCTCCGTCAGCCGCCAGCGCCGGTTCGATTACTCGATCTTCGATGCCGGGCTGTTCTCGGAAGTCGAAGTGCTCAAGGCCTGGTCGGCCGACCGGGATGCGGGCGGCGTCGGCGGGACGGTGGCGCTGCGCACTGTGAGTCCGCTGGAACAGACCGGGCCGGTCACCCTGCTCTCGGTCCAGGGCCGCGCCGGTGCCAACAGCCACGGCGTGACACCGCAAGTGACCGCCGAGCTGTCGCGCAGGAACGAGGCCTGGGGACTGCTGATCGCGGCGTCCTGGAGCCGCAACCGGGTGACCGAATATGGCTATCGCAACTGGGATTGGGTGCCGGTCATCTTCGGCGAGGAGAACATCGGCGCCGGTGTGGGCGACGAGGACCGCGCGCGGCTTACCGGGACCGGAAAGCCGGTCTACATGTCGCGCGCGCAGAGTTACTCCACCTGGACGAACAACTTCGAGCGGTTGAACCTCGTGGGCGCCATCGAGCACGAGAGCGACACGGGCCTGCGCATCGCGCTCGATATGCTCTATGCGCGGCTTGCGAACGACCGGCAGGAATATTCGCTCGCGGCGGCGGGAACGAACGGCCTTACCGCCGACGTCACCGGCACGCAGCGCCTGGAAAAGGTGACGATCGCGGGAGACACCATGGCCGCCGCCGAGTTCAGCAGCGTCGACTTCCGCTCGGAAAGCAAGCGCACGGCCGATCATACCGCATTCGCGCAGGCCGTGCTTTCGCTCGAAGCCCCGCTGGATGATGCCACCACGATCGCCGCCCGGCTCGGCTATGCCCGAAGCGATTTCCAGGAGCCGGTGTTCGACAAGGTTTTCCTCCAGGCCAAGGGCAAGAGTTTCAGCTATACCGCGACAGGATCGGAGACCGGCAATCGCTATGGTTTCGATCCGGCCGATGCCGCGCAATGGAGCCTGATGCGGGCCGACACGCGCGAGGATGCCATTCTGAACCAGAACGCCACCGCCCGCCTCGAAGTGGCCCGCGTGCTCACGCCCGGCGCAACCCTGAAGCTCGGCGGAATCTATCGCTATTTCGGCAACGGCGGCTACGAGCGGCGCGTGCGGGTCGATTACCCGGCGGGAAGCGGGCTGGCCGCCGTCACCACCTTGCTGCCCGGCAAGACCCTGGCGCCCTATGTCGTTGCCGATGTCGATCGCACTTTCGCCGCCACCGGGCAGAACCGCGTGCTTTCCGGCACCGACGACATGCCCGGCACCAGCTATGCGGTTCACGAAGACAGCTACGCGGCATTCGCCCTGGCGGCATTCGACACGGGGCTCGGGCCATGGCCGATCAAGGCCGAGATCGGGCTTCAGTACCAGCGCGTCGACATGCTGTCTTCCGGCAAGGCCAGCACCGACGCCAGCCAGTACCGCGTCTCCCAGCGCAGCCACCGCGATGCGTGGCTGCCCTCGTTCCAGGCGCGCGCCACCCTGCGCCCGAATCTCCTGCTGAGGCTGGCGGCCAGCCGCAATCTCAACCAGCCCGATGTGGCGGACTTGCGCGCCGCGGCGCAAGTCAACGCCACGCCCTTCGGCGGCACGATCACCTCGGGCAACCCGGCACTCAAGCCCTTCACCTCCGATGCGCTGGACCTCTCGCTGGAACAGTATTGGGGCCGCGACGGCTACGCTTCGCTCGGCCTGTTCTACAAGCACCTCGATTCCTTCATCACCTCGGAGACGAGCGTGATACCCTACGCGCAGACCGGCTATCCGCTGGAGTTCCTCTACCAGGACCAGGACGGCTCGATCCTCTACAACGTCATCCAGCCGGTTAACGGATCGGGAGCGTCCATCTTCGGGGTAGAGGCGGCCATCCAGCGCGACTTGCGTTTTCTTCCCGCGCCGCTCGACCGCCTGGGCCTTGCCGCCAACGTGACGTTCGCCTCGGGCAGGAGCGAGGTCACCTATGACAGCGGTACTGTCCGCCTGCCGCTGATCGACCTCTCGCGCTGGTCGGGCAATACCACGCTCTATTACACCGGGCGCGGCTGGGACGCTCGCGTGGCCGCGGCCTATCGCGGCACCTACCGCGTCGGGATCGGCAACAACGGCAATATCGGTGAGTGGATCAAGCCCAGCCTGACGCTCGATTTCGCGGCTCACCTGGCAATCGGCGCAAGGATGCAGGCCTTGATCGAGGGACGCAATCTCACCGACGCCCCGGTGGTCCAGTACACCGACCGCAGCGCGCGGCGTCTGCTCGCCCGGACCCGCAGCGGACGCGTGTTCTCCGCCGGGCTGCGATACCGGTTCTGACAGAGATGCACGGATTTCACCTGTCCCCGTTTTGTCCTGACGACACTCTTCATCGCAGGCCTCATATGGGCCGGATATTTTATGGATCGCCGGACATGCAGAGCTTCCTGCCGGACTGCCGCCGATGTACATGAGCGATGTCGCCAGCCAGCTTTCCGCCGGGCTCGGGCGGCTGCGCAGCTATGTGCGCCGGCGCCTGCGCGACCCCGAAGGCATGGAGGACGTGGTGCAGGAAACGCTGATGCGCGTGATCGAGCAGGAGCGCCGGCAGGTGATCGAACAGCCCCTGGCCTATGCTTTTCGGGTCGCGGATTCGGTGATCATGGCCGGCGCGCGCAAGTCTTCGCGGGAAGCGGGACTGGACGGCCTGGATTTCGCTTGCGAGTTGCCGCTGGCCGATGAAGTGCTGGATTATCGCCAGCGCCTCGCCCGCTTCGAGGCGGCGCTGGAGCGCCTGACACCGCAGCGGCGCGCGGCCTTTCGCCTCCGCCATATCGATGGCAAGTCGCGGCAGGAGATCGCAGCGGAACTGGACCTCAGTGTGGAGGCAGTGAAGAAGCACCTCGTGCGCGCGATGGCCGACCTGACCCTGTCGCTGGGCGGAGATTGGGCCAGTGACTGGAAAACCGATCGGATGGGAACGACGGGCCATGGATGAACGACAGCTCGAAACGATCGAGACCGCCGCCGACTGGGCAGACCGCTATGACGAACTGGGCGAGGCCGAGCGGCGCGAACTGGCGCAGTGGCTTTCCGAGCGCCCCGAAAATGCCCGCGCCTTTGCCCGGATCCGCCAGGTGCTCAGCGATGCCGCGCTGCTGGAGGCCGTCGATACCGCGCCTTTCCGCGATGCGCGGATGGTGGACTCATTGGCGGAACTGCCGAGATCGCGGCCTCTGCCTCGCACGCGTTTCCCACGTCTTGACGACGCCCGGCCCACCCGGCTCGGGCGCCGGCAGGCACTGGCGGCAGGGCTTGCCGCCCTCGTCGCCGCGCCGCTGGGGGGCTATCTGTTGACGCGCAGGCAGCCTGCTTCCGCGCCCGATCCGCTGCACTTCGCCAGCGACGTCGGGCAGCGGCGTCACGTCGTGCTGCCCGACGGGTCGAACATGCTGCTCGACGCCGCATCGTCGGTCAGGGTTCATTTCACGTCCGAGCGGCGCGGCATCGAGCTGGACCGGGGTGCCGCGCGCTTCGACGTACGCCACGATGCGGCGCGTCCCTTCGAGGTACGTACCCCCGGCGCGGCCATGACCGCGCTCGGCACCAGCTTCAGCGTCGACCGGCTCTTGGACGCTGCCGAGCTGCGCGTCTTCTCGGGCCGCGTCGCGATGGCGGCGCACGGGCAACAGCCACTGGTGGTGCCCGCGCGGCAATGGGCACTGTTCGATGGGCGAGCCATCGATGAAGGCAGCTTCGATCCTGCCGCCCACGCCGACTGGCAGAACGACTGGCTCGACGCGGAATCCATGCGGCTCGGCTTTGCGATCGAGCGCCTCGGCCGCTACAGCGCCGATCCCATCCGGCTTCAGGAACCGTCCCTGGCGAGCCGCACCTTCAGCGGTCGCTTCCGCCTCGACCAGCCCGAGCAATCGCTGGCGCTGATCGGCGCGCTGTTCGGCTTGCGGCCCAGCAAGCGGGCGGACGGGATCTACCTCGTCATGGCATAAGTCGAAATGGCCCGCCGCACGAAGAACGCGAAGCGGGCCACTCACTGCGGCTTTCAAATTTTGGTTCGAAAGGCCGTGGACTACGGTGCAGATGGCGATATGCCATCCGGTATGGCGCTTGAAAACATACCCAAGTCACTCGCAAAGCAGCTGGAAGTGCAGCGCGTTGTCGACGCCGCCCGTAGCGTGATCGCGGCGGGGGGCATCGCAGGAATGAGCTTGCGCAATGTTGCGGAAGCCGCTGCCACTTCGGTCGGTTCGATCAGCTATCGCATCGGTGATCGTGCGGCATTGATCGCCGCCGTGCTCGATCGCGAGATCGAACTGGCCGCCGCAGCGCGCATGGAATGGCGGGACCGGGTCGGTGATAGAGATCCGGTGGCGAGCGGCATCCTGCTGGACCTCATTACCGAATGGCTGGACGAGGGTGCGGGCGCACGGCGTACCTCCGCAATCGTCCAATGCGAACTGGCTCTGATGGCCGGGCGTGAACCGCGATCGCTCCCTGCTATTGCAGCATTGTTCGAGGCGGGAGAAGCGCTCTGGCGTGATCTGCTGTCCCGTTCGGCGCGGGGAGACAGGCTGGCGCGCCTCATCGCCCGCTACTGCCTGGACGAACAGGTCTTTTCCATTCTTCTGACGGACGAGCCGGACTATCGGCTGCTGCGTCATTCGACCATCCGCGGCCTGTTGCGAGATGGCTCCGTGGCTCCCGACCCGGCGGCGAGCGAATGGCACATGGCGCTGGTCGAGCGCCTGGCGATTCCGGCGGCTGCGGCCTTCGATGAAGCCTCTCCCATTCCGCAGGGATCCAAGGGCGTCATAGCCGACAGGATTGCCGATATCATCGTCGAGCAGGGCGTTGGGGCCTTATCCCATCGCATTGTCGCCCAGGCGGCAGGCGTGGCGACGTCCAGCGTCGCACATCACTTCCCGACGCATCGCGATGTCCTCTTTGCAGGCGTGGAAGCTCTGTACCGCCGAATGCGTAGCCAGATCCGGGCCACCGACGCCCGGCTCGGCAGTGGCGATATCATCCGCCTCACGCACGAATGCGCGCTGTCGGCCCTGACCAACCCGGCATTTCGACCGTTCGCCATCGACATGCGCCGTCGCCGTGCGGAAAACGTACACGCTCTTTATGCCCAGTGGCTCGGCATCGAAGAGAATTCCGACCGTGCGCGCGTACAGGCCATGGTCATGGTCGCGATCGGGAACGGCCTCCGGACCTTGGCCGAGGGAGCGGAATTCCCTGACATGCAGGCGCTGATAGCTACTTTGACCGGAGCCGTACGGTCGTACTGATAATCCACGTTATGGGCTAAAAAATACCATACGATTGTCTCGAAAGAGTCATTCACGCGTTTTAGAGGCGCGTCCTGAAGACCACCGGTCAACAGGACGGAGCCCTCCATGTCTGCTATTCATCGCACGCGTTCGATTCATCTTCTCTCGACGATCTTGGCCGGCGCGGCTGCCTCGTGCTGGGCATTCCCCGCGCAGGCCGAGGACGCGCCTGTCGCTGATGACGCGCTCCCCGAAATCACCGTAACTGCGGAGCGCCGTGCCGAGAGCAGCCAGAAGGTTCCCCTCGCGATCCAGTCGATCGACGGCGAGACTTTGGCCAAGACCGGCTACACCTCTGTCACCGATCTGCAGTACACGATGCCGGGCGTGCAGTATGATCCCACCCAGGGCGCCGCCTTCCAGATCCGCGGCGTCGGCAGTACTTCGTTCGACTTCTCGAACGCCAAGTCGGTCAGCGTCGTCGTCGATGACGTGGTGATGGACGGCCAGCGCGCCAACGGCCTGACGGGCCTCGTCGATATCGACCGCGTCGATGTCCTGATGGGCCCGCAGGGAACGCTGTTCGGCAAGAATGCCACGTCGGGCGTCATCGCGGTGAGCACCACGAAGCCCAAGCTGGACGAGTGGTCCCTGCGTGCCAGCGCCAGCTTCGGCGAGCATGACGAGCGTATCCTCAACGCCACCGCCAACGTGCCGCTCGGCCCGATCGCGGCCTTGCGCGTGTCGGGTTTCGACCAGGCCTTCGACGGCTTCGGTCGCAATGTGACGTTGAACCGCAAGGTCGGTTCGCAGCATGAATATGGCGGTCGCGCGCGGCTTTATCTGGAACCTTCGGACGGCTTCAACCTGACGCTTTCGGGCGATTATGCCTATCACTGGGATAGCAGCGTGCGCACGCCCGTTTCGGGCCAGTCCGCCGAAGTCACCGCGATCCTCAACGAACTGGGCGTCTATCCGGGGCCGCAGAGTGCAGATACGGCGGATTCCTCCTTCGGCCAGATCACTACCGAGGAATGGGGCACCTCCCTGCGGGCCAATGCCAAGCTGGGCGATCATGACCTGACCTCGATAACCGCCTACCGGGCCACCCGCTACGACAACTCGACGCCGGCAAGCCTGACGCCTTACGATCGCTATGCCTACATCCCCTTCAACCTGGGCGAGCTTGATACGGACAAGTTCAGCCAGGAAATTCATCTGGCATCGCCTACCGGTGGCTTCGTGGAGTATCTGGTCGGCGCCTTCTACAACCGCCTGCACGCGCGCCAGACGCAGCTGCAGTGGTCCACCGGCGGGCAGCCGCTCTACGACAGTGCAGGGACGCCCCTGCCCACGCTGATTGCGCTGACGGGCGCCATCGGTGAAGACGGCAATGCCTCGCTGTTCGATTCGGTGAACGAGACGATGGCCGCCTTCGGCCAGCTCAAGTTCAACATCACCCCGCGCCTCGCCCTCACTCTGGGCGGCCGCTATACGCACGACAACAATTCGCAGAGCATCGACTACGTCACGATCAATGCCGAGCCGATCGCCGGATATACTCCCGCCTTTACGGCATCCAGCGCGGCGCCCGCTTACGATTTTGGCCGCGTGAAGGGCGACAACTTCTCGTTCCGCATCGCGCCGACGTATCAGGTGACGGACAACGTCATGCTCTACGCCAGCTATTCCACCGGCTATAAGCCTGCGGGCATCGCCTTCGTCGGCAACAAGTACGCGCCTTACGAGGACGAAACGGTGAAGGCATGGGAGGCCGGCATCAAGTCCGAATGGTTCGGACGCCGCCTGCGTTTCAACCTCGATGCCTTCCGTTCGGATTTCAAGGACTTCCAGGCGACGATCCTGACGCAGATTCCCGATGGTGCAGGCGGAACGATCAACGCCACAGTGATCGGAAACGCCGGCGGCCTGCGCACCCAGGGTATCGAAGGCAGCCTGGTGGTTCAGCCCATGCGCGGCCTGCAACTGTCCGGAGCGGTGACTTACACCGACGCCAAGTTCACCGATTACGTCTACAACGCCACGACCAACTACACCGGTTCGCGCCTGACGAATGCGCCCGAGTGGTCGGGTACGGCAGCAATCGACTACGATCACGAATTCGGCTCGGGCCTCGGCTTCAAGGCCCATGCGGACTATGCCTATCGCAGCGAGTACTGGACCGTCGTGGGCCAGCCCGCCTACTCGCATGTCCCCGGCTACGGTCTGGTGAACGGACGCCTCAGCGTCACGCTGCCCAACCGCCCGATCGAGATCGGCGTCTACGCGCGCAACCTGTTCGACAAGTACTTCTCGACCGGATGGCAGCAGTACGGCGTGCTTGGCCTGCTGCACTACACCTCGCCCAATGCGCGGCGCACGGTGGGCGGCTTCGTCAACGTCAGCTTCTGAAACCAGCTGGCCGGGTCGGGTTACCGATCCGGCCCCACCCTTTACCGGAGACTTTCATGACCACACGCCGTGCGTTACTCGCCGGGGCGCCGACCGGCCTGCTCGCAGTTCAGGCCGCCTTCGCTCCTTCCGCCCTTGGGGCCGCCTTGGGCAGTGCCCATGCGGGCAGCGACATAGAGGCGCTTGAGCGGCTGATGGTAAGGACGCTGGATGGCGAGCTGGGCGATCAGGCCGTCGCGCGGCAACTGGCCGCGCATATTACGGAAGCGGGGTTCCGCTGGGAATATCCCACCTTCCCGCTGCGAGAAGCCGACAGCGTCGTCGCCTACAGCTTTGGGTATCGTTCGCCGACCGGCAAGGTCGATCCCACCACAGGGCTCTCCGATGGCGCGGAGATGCCCGAGCCGGGGCCGGTCAATGCGCTGCTGGCCGATGCCGTCCATGCCATCGTGCGCGCCCGGGCCGTGCGCGTCTACGCACAGTGGGAGATCGCACAGGTCCTGACGGAGAAGCATGGAATGAAGGACGTCGTGTCGATCCATCCCACCAAGGGGCCGGACGGCAAGACGATCTACCTCAGCACCGATGGCGTAGCCAAGGCGGTTGTGGCCCATGCCGGTTCCGCGCAGGCTCTCGGCAAAGTCGCCGTCGTAGGTCACCGCGACCACGTGAAGCGCTGCGTGATCGTCTCCCGCGACAATGGCATGAGCGCGTCGGTCGCGCGCGAGGTGCCGCTGCCGGTGCAGTACGACCCCCAGTCCGCCCAGCCATGGACGCGCCGCCGCGATGCCTATCTGCTGACCGACCTCGTCGCGCAGCTGTCCATGACGCGCAACCGCGTCATCGCCGAACTCGGCACAACCGAGTAACTTTGCCCACCAATCCGCTAGGAGCGTCCGCTTTCCGGGCGCGCTTCGCGGGAACCGTGCAGTGGATGACCCTCCGTTCCGAAAGCTGCCGCCAGATGGCGCAGCTTGTCGGGATTGCGAACTATGTAGATCGCCGCGATGCGACCGTCACGCACATCGAGCGCCGTTGTCTGGAGCACGTCGCCACGATCGATACTGACATACCCCGGCAAGCCATTGATCGTCGCGGTGCGCAGCAGCGTCGGTGCCGACTTGTGCTTGCGCCGTAACCCGGCGAACAGGCGAAGCGCCCGGTCGATCCCCCGCACGATATTGCGGAAAGCGATGACCTTACCCCCGCCATCGGAATGAATCTCGACATCGCGCGCCAGCAGCGCTGACAATGCAACCGTGTCGCCATCGCGCGCGGCCGTGAAGAATGCGCGCGCAATCCGATCGGCCTCGGCCGCCTCCACGGTGAAACGCGGTCGCGCATGCTGCACGTGCTTGCGTGCGCGGGAGGCTAGCTGTCGGACGGCAGCAGGGTCGCGCCCCAACGTCGCCGCGACATCGGTCAGCGCCATGTCGAACACGTCGTGGAGCAAGAAAGCGGCACGCTCCAGCGGCGAGAGGCGCTCCATTGCGAGCATCAGCGTGAGAGTCACGTCGTCCGCGATGGTCTCCTCTGCCTCGGTCGTGCCCATTAGCGGTTCAGGCAGCCAGGCACCGACATAGGTCTCCCGACGGACGCGGGCGGACTTGAGCTGATCGAGGCATAGGCGGGTGACGATCCGGGTCAGATAGGCTGCAGGCGTATCGACGCTCTCCGCCGTTGCCGCCCAACGCAGCCACGCATCCTGAAGAATATCTTCCGCCTCGCTGATTGAGCCAAGCATACGATACCCCAAGCGCAGCAACCGGGGCCGCGCAGCTTCGAAATCGGAGAGCCGTTGATCACCGTGCGACAAGAGTTTCCCTCATCGAATATGCCTGGCGACTGCGCGCCGCATCGCGCCATGCCCAGAGGGCAAGAGCGGTGGTCAATATAGCAGGCAGCGTCACCGCAGGGAAATCCTGGACCAACGCGCCTGTCCCGCAGATGCCGACGGCCACTTCCCAGAAATGGAACAGCGCATGGCCGGCAAGCCAGAGCGCGGCGGCGGACCACAGCGGGATGCGCGACGCGGGCCGGGCGACACCCGTGAGCAGCGCGATTGCTACAAGCAGGAAGATCAGCCCTATGTCGCGCACGAAATGCTGGTTGAACGGGCCGGTGGTGGTGACACCCGGCACCGCGAAGTACCAGTTCGCGGGTGAGATCAGCATGAATAGGCTGTTGGCGGCAGACCCGAGACCCAGCATCGTGGCCAGCGCGAGCGGAAGGCTCCGGGTCATGATGCGCTCTCCTGCGACTGCGCCGCGAGCCAGACGTCGAAGCGGGTGGGCGCGATCCGCGCACTTTCGCCCGGGACCAGCGTGCGGTCGTCGGCGGGCGCACCGAAATAGTCGCGTTCGTCGGTAACGCTGATCCGGCGCGGATCGTCGCGAGCGCCGAGCCAGCTGGCGGTGAATTCGGCCAGCGGTGCGCGCTCCGGTCCTGCCACTTCGATGATGCCTCCGGCCGGGGCAGCCGTGGCTATCTCTGCAAGCAGGGCCGAGACATCGGCTGCGGCGACCGGCTGGAGCGCGATGCTTGGCAGGTATACGCCATCGTCCCGCGTATAGCCGTCGGCAATGGTGGCCAGGAATTCGAAGAACTGGGTGGCGCGCAGGACCGTATAGGGTACGCCGCCGTCGGCGATCAGTTGCTCCTGCGCCAGCTTGGCGCGAAAATAGCCCGACTCCTGAAGGCGGTCGGTGCCCGCCACCGAAAGCGCGATGAAGTGGCGCACCCCGGCGCCGTGCGCCGCCGCCAGCAGGTTGGCGGTCGTACCGCGGAAGAAGGCCAGAGCGGCCGCATCCTCGAACGAAGGGGCATTGCTCACGTCAACTACGACCGCGGCGTCACACAGCGCTTCCGCCAGGCCCGTCCCGGTAAGCGCGTCGATTCCCGTGCTCGGCGAGGCTACGACGATGTCATGGCCCTTGGCCCTGAGAATCTCCGCGAGAGGGCGGCCGATCAACCCTGTACCGCCGATGATAACGATCTTCATTTCATGTCTCCCGTGCGAACTCTGCCTGGATGACGAGGTGGCCGCCGCCAGTGTGACATGAAACATGAGCGGGACCGAAAAATATGCGTCCCGATGTCACGACGCTCAGGCTTGCCTCGTCAAGCCGGTGAGCGCCGATGATCGGTGCCGCCGACAAGGAAAGCATCATGACCGAAATGAAGCGACTGAATTGGTCCCAAATCGCGCCGGAAGGCGCCAAGGCTCTGTTCGGGATCCACCATTATCTGATGAAGGGCACGGACCTTCCCGAAGAGCTGATCCACCTGACCTTCCTGCGTGTTTCGCAGATCAACGGCTGTGCCCATTGCATCGACATGCACACGCGCGATCTTCTCAAGACGATGTCTATCGACAGGATCGCGCTGGTCCCCGTCTGGGCCGAGGTGCCGCACCTGTTCTCCGATCAGTATCGCGCGGCGCTGGCCTGGGCAGAGGAAGTCACCAACGTCAGCACGACCCACGCTTCGGACGATGCCTATGCGGCCGCCGCCGGTGCCTTTGCTGCCAAGGATCTGGTCGATCTGACGCTTGCGATCGCGGCGATGAACGCATTCAATCGCCTAGGCGCTCCATTCCGCCTGCCCGTTGCAGCGAAGCTATGAACGCAATGAGCGGGGCGTAATCCTGCCCTCCCCCGTCTCCCGGTCGAGACACGCCCAGCCATTCTCGCCAACGGCATGAAAAGGCGCGATCGTCCGCGCAAACGTTTGTGCCAGAACGATCTCGCGGAGAATCCTGATGTCTATCCGGCGCTCGATGCAGCTCGTCGCCGCGTACATCCGGAATTCATGCTGCAAACCACCTGGTCGCTTTCTAGACGGAGGCGACTATGAATTTGCTCAAGATATCACTTACGATTGCCATGCTGGCGGGTAGTCTCGGTGCAGCGGTAACGGCGGACGCTCACCCTGGTGACCGGCATCGCTACGAGCACCGTGATCATCATCGAGAATGGCGCGACCACCGCCGATACGACAGGCACCGCCATTGGAGCGACCGGCGCTATCGCGGACACGACCGCCGTTGCTGGACCGAATGGCGTCATCACCGCAGGGTTCGCGTTTGTCGCTGATTTGACCGATCGCGGTATACGCAAAGAAAAGGCGCCCCGAGCTTTTGCCCGGGGCGCCTTCTTCGTTGCAGGGTATCGCTTAGAAGCGGTAGCCGAGCATGGCCGCAACTTGATGGCGATCGGGCTGGAGACCGGTGCCTTCATAGTGACCATAGTCGGAGTAGCGGTATTCGACGCGAGCAAGGAAGCCCGAGACGTTGGTTTCGACACCGGCGCCCAGACGATAACCGTCCAGCTTATCGCTGCCGCTGACGATCACATCGCCATCGTCGTAGCTCGCCTTGACCTTGGCATTGGTGTAGCCGCCCTTCGCATAGACGAGCAGGCCGGGGACCAGTTCGCCGCCGAGACGAACGCCAGCGTACAGATCGCGGCCAGTCTTGAGCGATGCGCGATCGCCGACGACGAACACGTCGTCAGCGCTCTCCTTGACGTTCGAGTCCGCATATTCACCTTCGACGCCCAGAACGACGCCCTTGATGTTCTTGTCGAAGCCGACGACGCCGCCGAACAGAATGCCATCGTCGCTACCGCCACCGATCGGCGTGTCGATGCGGACCTTGTCCCAACCAGCCATTGCCGCAACGTACGGGCCATCGAACGGTACATTTGCGTCCTGTGCCATGGCGGGCGCAGCTGCCGAAGCGGCCAGGGCGAGAGCGGAGATGGCAATAAACTTCTTCATCGTAAATTCCTGCTTGTCATTCATCGGCTTACCGATGCAGGTCAAACTGTCACTCCGACGAAGAGTTTCATTGAGTGTTGCGCGGAATCAATAACGACTGGTCGTAGTGGCATTTATGCAACATAATCTCCTGGCCGCAGCGCGCCACTGCTTCGCCTCTGAGCTGGCCATTCCCTTCCGTTACGACAGTGCAGCGATCTTCTCGGGTGCCGGTTTCGAATTCTGTTCCGACATTGGAAGAGCCAGAGAACCGGCGAGCTTTTCGTAAAGCCGGTGCTCAGCCTCGATACGATGCCCGGCAAGAATTTGGCAAAGCACTCCCTCGTCACCAGGGCAGTGCCAGAAGTCGGATACCTCGGCCAGCGCCCTACGCAGCATCTTCGCCGCTTCCCGGTCTGCGGCAGTAACTCCGAGCATGGTCAACTCTGTTCCTCTGAATGCTGCACTCTAGAAAAGCATCAGGTTTCCCGGCGATACCGGATAAGCCTACGGCAGGAGCGCCAGTACGCTTCTGCCGTAGGGCTCGATCTAGACCTGAAGAACATATCAACGCAGGTCGCGTTGAGACGCCAGGTTTCAGGGTACCCTTCTGCCCCGGCCAAAGAAGAAGCCGAGAACCAGGATTACGACCGCCACCAGCAAGAAGATCTTTGCCAGGCCAGCGGAAAGGCCCGCAACGCCGCCAAATCCCAGAAGTGCAGCGATCAGTGCGACGACCGCAAAAATAATTGCCCAGCGAAACATGAGTGCTCTCCTTATACAGAGGCCGCGCCGACATTGTCGAAGCAGCTTGGTTCTCAGAACTTTCGGCCAATCCCAATGTTCCACGAACCGTCGGCAGGCCGAGCGATTCAACAAAGCCGATCTGACCGGCCGCATTCAAGCCCTCGCATGCCGCGATAGAAAATCTCGCTCGTCCCAAAGGCGCGCGGGGTGGCCATCCCCTCCCCCGCCGCCTAACGATCGCCTGACCTTTGAAGTGATTGATGGTGACGTAAGTGAGTGGTGTGGTTCGACGTGGTCGGGAGCAAGTCGGGTGGGATACGGTCCCTCCCAACCGCGAGAAAGCCGGGCGCCTTCCGCTGGCCGGCCTGCTCGCATTGGCAATGGCTGCCTTCGTCACCCTGCTGACCGAGATCATGCCGGCCGGTCTGCTCTCCGCTATCTCGACGGGCATGGCGGTCTCGGAGAGCGTGGCGGGGCAGTTCATCACGGCGTTCGCGGTCGGAGCGCTCCTCTCGGCGATCCCGGTTACCGCGATGACCCGCAGCCTTCGGCGCAAGCCCCTCCTGCTTTTCCTTCTCGGTGGGTTCGCTGCGGTCAATCTGGTCACGGCGCTGTCTGGCAACATCTATCTCACCCTTGCAGCGCGCTTCGTGGCTGGCCTCTTCGGCGGCGCGGTCTGGTCGATGTTGGCCGGCTACGCCGTGCGCATGGCTCCGCCGGGCATGGGCGGCAGGGCTATCGCAATCTCTGGCGCGGGTGCGACAGCCGCGCTTGTCGTCGGCGTGCCTCTGGGTTCGGCTTTAGGCCGCGTGCTTGATTGGCAAGGCGCGTTCGGGATGGTGTCGGCGATGGCATTCGTACTGATGCTCTGGGTCCAGCGGATCATCCCGGACTTCCCTGGCGAGCAGGGCGGCGAGCGGGAAAAGCTGCTTGCGGTCCTGCTCCGGCCCGGCGTCGCCGCGACCACGGCGGTAATCCTCACCTACATTATCGGCCACAACATCATCTACATCTTCGTGGAGCCGTTCCTGCGCTCGATAGGCCAGGTCGGA
This sequence comes from Novosphingobium sp. ZW T3_23, assembly GCF_044987305.1. Taxonomy (NCBI): domain Bacteria; kingdom Pseudomonadati; phylum Pseudomonadota; class Alphaproteobacteria; order Sphingomonadales; family Sphingomonadaceae; genus Novosphingobium; species Novosphingobium sp. ZW T3_23. Next base: position 219,125 of record NZ_JBJDRF010000001.1, on the reverse strand, counting down.
AGCCTCGACCTGATGCTGCTCCTCTTCGGCATCGGATCGATCGGTGGCCTCGCCCTGGTCGGCGGGCTTGTGGATCGACACCTGACCGTGATGGGGCCGGTGCAGCTCGGCTTCTTCATGGCAGCGCTCGCAATGTGGATGCTCGGCGCTACGGCGACGCTCCCGATCTATCTGTCCGCCATCATATGGGGCATCTCGTTCGGCGGCTTCGGCGCGGTCACCCAGACTGCGATCGCACGGCTGGCACCTGATTCCATGGACGTCGCCCAGTCGATGTGCACCACGGCATGGAACAGCGCCGTGGCGCTGGGCGGGGTCGCAGGGGGCTTCCTGCTGGATCGCTCCGGAGCAGGATCGTTCCCTGTCGCGAGCGCGGGAATCCTCGGCGTGTCGCTGATCATCCTCGTGGTGGGCGTGAACCGCCCGCTGATGCGGCGGCGCTGACCACGGATAGCGACCGAGGTTGGAATTGATAGCCGACGCCCCGTCAGTGACCGCTCCTGCCCTTCACACATGGGGTTTTTCCATTGGCGTTTGCATTGGGGCCGGACGCCATCTCTCCAGTTGGGTGAGGACATCGTTGGCGATCTGGTCCTCGGAGAGGTCGGTCAGATCGCGCTGCCTCTCGCCCCGCACGTTGCCAGCCAGTTTCCAGGTTAGGCTTCGGCGACGTTCCGAGGCTTCCAGAGCGGTGTAGGCAGGCAAAGGCCGCGGTTTGGCAGCCAGTTCGTAAGCGAATATGCTGCCGGAACCGAAGTTGATCGTCAGCGTGGCGCCGCTGTCTCGCGTGTCGAGATGACTATCCGCCCAGCCTTCCGCCAACATGGCGTCGCAGACCCGGCGCAGGGCGGGAACGCCCTTTTCGGCGAGCTGTTGGGCAATCTGCGATTTGCTTGCCGGTACGAACAGGCGCTTCAGGCGCTCGCTGATGTTCACGGGTTCTTCGGAGATAGTGATGCCTTCCAGATCGGCCCTTGTTTGCCGGACAAGTCCGAACGCCAGCATGAGCATTACAAAGCAAAACGGCAGGGCAGCCAGCAGCGTAGCGGTCTGAAGCGCGCCAAGACCGCCCGCCATCAGAAGCAGCGTTGCCGTAAGTCCCAGCAGCACGCACCAATATACCCGCTGCCAGCGCGGCGTATCTTCTTCACCGCCCGAGGCCAGCGTGTCGATGACCAGGGCACCGGAATCGGCTGAGGTGATGAAGAACACCGCCACCAGCACCACTGCGAGAGTCGAGGTGAAAGCCGCGCCGGGCAGGTACTCCAGAAACTTGAACAGGGCTGTCGAGAGGTTGGCTTGCACGGCATCCGCGATCGCGCCGCCCGCCGGTCCCAGATCGAGGTAGATCGCGGTGTTGCCGAACACGGTCATCCAGAGGAATGTGAATCCGGTGGGTACGAACAGAACGCCGATCACGAATTCGCGGATCGTGCGTCCTCGGGAAATGCGGGCGATGAACATGCCGACGAAGGGTGACCAGGCGATCCACCAGGCCCAATAGAACAGCGTCCAATCCGCCATCCATGCCCTCGGCTCATACGCGTATAGCTTGAAGCTGCGCTCGAAGCAGTGATCGAGATACAGGCCGAAATTCTGCACGAGTGCCCGCAGCAGGAACAGGGTCGGGCCGGATGCCAGTACGAAAAGCATGAGGAGGATGGCAAGCACGAGGTTAAGCTCGGAAAGGCGACGAACGCCCTTCTCGGCCCCACTCAGCATGGACAAAGTGGCCGCGCCCATGACGAGCACGATTACGATGACCTTCGTCGTTACCGTATCCGCGATCCCGTAGTTGTAGGCGAGGCCTGCGGTCATCTGCGAAACGCCGAAGCCCAGGGATGTGGATACGCCGAAGACGGTTCCGCAGACGGCGAAGATATCGATAGCGTCGCCGATGGGGCCACGTATCCGCTTGCCAAGAATGGGGAAGAGCCCTGAACGCAGCGTCAGCGGAAGCCCCTTGCGATACGTGAAATATGCCAGGCTCAGGCCGACGAGCGCGTAGATCGCCCAGGCATGCACGCCGTAGTGATGGAAAGTGATGGCCATCGCTTCCCGGGCTGCATCGATGGTGCCGGGCATCGCTTCAGGCGGGGCGCTGTAATGCTGAATGGGCTCTGCGACCGCAAAATACATGAGACCGATGCCCATACCGGCGGCAAACAGCATCGCGAGCCAAGATACATAAGGAAAGTCGGGTTCGGCATCGTCAGGGCCAAGCCGCAGTCTACCTGCAGGACCGAAGCCGAGCGCCAGAACGACAACGAGAAAGACAACGACGGCTGCAATGTAGAGCCAACCGAACGTATCGATCGCCCAGCTTTGCGCGGCCTTGAATACGAGATCCGAAGCTCCCGGCGCAAGGAGCGCCGTCGAGAGCATGATCGCGATAATACCGGAGGCGCCCCAGAAAACGCGCTTGTTCATTCGGCTTTCGATCATGGCGCGGTACTGACCTATATTTGTCGACACTGCGCAATCGCACCAGACCGCGTACTGTTCCACCCTTGTGGGAGATAGGTCTCTCGCGGACGGCTTTTTCGCTCCAAAACGTTGATGCAGCCAGTGGTGGGAAGCCTAGGGAGCGAAGTGGTCCAGAGGGGAGCGACAGTAAGCGCCTTGCCTGCCATCGTCCGACCCTACCGCCTCAGCTTCGGTCGCATGGTCCCAGCGCTTCGATCACCATGCGGTAATCCGCATAGGCTTGCTGCTTGGCCGCAAAGCTTCCCGAGACATAGGCGCTCTGAGGCGGTGACGGCGGAAGGAAGCAGGCAAGATTGTACCATTCCAGCGTCTCCTTTCCCGGCGGCATCGACGCGCCCGCCGCCACTGCCGAAAACGACACGCCCCAGCTCTCCGCGCGGCCCGGCTGGTGGCGGACGGCGATCGTGGCCGGGCCCTTTTTCGTATCGAGAAAAATCTGGGTCAGCCCCTGCCCGGCAAGATTGCCCTGCACGAAGGCGAGTTCCCTGACGCGCGTGACCGGCGCCGATGTCTTGGCGGAGACGAGCGCCCGAAGCACGGAGCGTATCCTGCTTTCGCGTTCGGGCGACCATAGCTGCTGCGCGGTAGGCTCGACCAGCTTGATCTGCCGGGGATGGCCGGGCACGGGCGAAGCGAACAGGAAAACGTCCTTGCCCCTCAGTTCCGCCGCGCTCTGTTCCCCAGTCGCGGGGAGATCCACCAGATAGCGCAGCGATCCGCCAATCCCGCTTTTCCCGTAAAGCAATGCGCGCGTGCTGGCCTCCGCATAATATCGCCGATGGGCCGGTAAAAGCGAGCCCGAAGTCGCGGTGTCCACGGGTTCCATTTTCATGACCCTGGCCAGGATCACCAGACCGGATTTCTTCGCGAGTTCCACCGTATCGACGTACGTCGACTGATCCACCGAACCGGATCGCACCTGCGCGGTCGCCGGGAAAGGCACAGCCAGGCTAATGGACGCCGCAAGGCCCGTTAGAACGTGAGATAAGCGAACAGACATGGATCACAGGTTCCGCTGAGAGGACAGGGAAGCGGGCGCGCGCAAATCCCTTTCGGCAGCATATCTACGCTCTTGGGTGAGGAAGGCAAAATCCGATCCCGTGGGTCGCTGGAACACCCGCAGCCCGAACTCCGGCATGATCGCAAGGAGATGATCGAAAATGTCGGCCTGGATATTCTCGTACTGCGCCCAGACGGTCGTCTTCGCGAAAGCATAGATTTCGAGCGGCATGCCGTTCTCGCTGGGAGCAAGCTGGCGCACCAGCAGCGTCTTGTCGTCGGCGATATCGGGCCGCGATTGCAGATAGGCCAGGACATAGGCCCGGAACGTGCCGAGATTGGTCAGGCGGCGGGCGTCGAGGATTTCCTCCGGCGCATGGGCCTCGTTCCATGTGCAGACCTGCTCCTGCCGCTCCTGAAGATAACCGCGCAGGACGCTGAATCGCGCGAACTTCGCAAGCTCCTTCTCATTGAGGAAGCCGATCGAGTTCTGGTCGATCATCAGCGCGCGCATGACCCGGCGGCCGCCGGATTCCGACATGCCCCGCCAGTTGCGGAAGCTCTCGGTGATCAGGCGATAGGTGGGAATGGTGGTGATCGTCTTGTCGAAATTCTGGACCTTGACCGTGTGCAGGGCGATATCGATGACATCGCCATTGGCATCGAGCTTGGGCATCTCGATCCAGTCTCCCACCCGGACCATGTCGTTCGATCCGATCTGGACCGAGGCGACGAGCGAGAGGATCGTGTCCTTGAACACCAGCATCAGCACGGCGGCCATGGCGCCCAGCCCGGAAAGCAGGAGCAGCGGCGACTGGTTCATCAGCGCGGCCAGCACCAGGATCGCGGCGGCGGCATAGACCAGCAGGTTGGCGACCTGGACATAGCCCTTGATGGGGCGGTTCCGCGCATCGGGACGGCGCTGGTATAGTTCGTTGCCCAGCGTCAAAGTCGCCGTCAGTGCCAGCGTCAGGGTCAGGATGATGATGACCGCGCAGAGGCTGTGCACGAAGGCGACGAAATTCGCGGGAAGCCCCGGCACTGCCGCGATCCCCGCCTGCACGATCACGGTGGGCAGAATGTTCGAGAGGCGCGCGACGATCGCGCCGACATGACGGGCCTCGGCTTCGAAAGGAGTCCGGCCCAGCATGCGCAGCACGCCCTTGAGCACGATCCGCTTGGCGACCCAGTTGGCCAGACTTGCGGCGAGCGCCAGCGCCAGCAGGGCAAGCCCCGTCTGCATCCAGGGCTCGCTTCCCCACGGCAGGTCGAGGCCGGAGAAGCTCAGTGTCGATCGGGTATTCTCGGTAGGCAAGGCGGTTCCTCAAGCGGGATTGTGCGGCGACGTTCAGGTCCGGGGCAGCGGCTTGCCGGCGCTCTCGGCAGTGAAGTCCAGAGCGAGCAGGCCGCAGAGACAGGCCGCGATCATGACGTAGGCGGGCACGAGCGGATTGCCGGTCATGTCGATGAGCCAGGCATTGACCGCAGGTGCCGTTCCTCCGAACAGCGACGTAGACAGGTTGTAGGCCAGGGCAAAGCCCGCAAACCGCACCGGCGTGGGGAAAAATGCCGGGAACGTTGCCGAAATCGTGGCAAGCTGCGGCGCATAGAGCAGGCTGAGCAGGACATAGCCGATCGCCGCCTGTATCGGGCCCAGGCTCATGAGATGATAGAGGGGGATCACCAGCAGCACGAGGCCCAGCAGCGAGGCCCGCCACAAGGGCTTGCGGCCGACCCGGTCGGACAGGGCGCCGAGGAACGGCAGCAGCAGCATCATGAACAGCATGCCCGCGATCGGCACCATCAGCGCCGCGTCGGTATCAAGCCCGATACGGCGCTGCAGATAAGTCGGCATGTAGCTGAGCAGCGTATAGTTGACGACGTTGAGCGCGACGACGAGGCCGCTCATCGCCAGAAGCGGGCGGCGATAATGGGACAGCAGATGGCGCAGGCCCGGCGCTTTGCCGGTTGCCTCGTCGCGCTGCGCTTCCGCCTCCTGAAACAGCGGCGTCTCCTCCATGCGCGAGCGTAGGTAGATGCCGACAAGTCCCAGCGGACCGGCCAGAAGAAACGGCAGGCGCCAGGCCCAATCGCGCATGGCGGCATCGCCCAGCGCTAGCGAGAAACCCAGCATCAGCAGGGCGCCGCCGCAGAATCCCGCCAGCGTGCCGACTTCGAGGAAACTGCCGTAGAAGCCACGCTTCGCATCCGGCGCATATTCCGCCATGAAGATCGCCGCGCCGCCATATTCGCCGCCGGTCGAGAAGCCCTGCACCATGCGCAGCACGACCAGCAGCGCCGGTGCCCAGCCGCCGATCAGGGCATAGGAGGGAATGAGCCCGACGCCCACGGTCGCGCCGGCCATGAGCAGGATCGTCAGCCCCAGCACGGCCTTGCGGCCATAGCGGTCCCCCAGCGGTCCCCAGAACAGGCCGCCCAGGGGGCGCACCAGGAACGAGATCGCGAACGTCGCGAGCGCGAAGAGCGTCGCCTCCGCCGTCTCGCCGGGGAACAGCGCGGCCGAGATGTAGCTCACGCCATAGGCGTAGATGCCGTAGTCGAACCACTCGGTGGCGTTGCCGATGGCGGAAGCGACGATGGCCCTGCGCAAGTCTGGCGGCGGCGTGTCGATAGCGTGAGCAGGCGGGCTGCTGGCGAACGGTTTCAACGATGGCTCCCTGTTTTCTCGGGCTCTTCCACACTCTCCGCAGCGAGCGGATCGAGCGAGGCGGCCAGCGGTGACGTGCGCGGCAGGCCCACGTAGCTTTCCTGGAGATGCTCCGGCACCGGATCGGAATTCACTTGCCGGAGCAACGCGAACGAAAGCGCGGCGCTGGCGCAGGCCGCGATGAACAGGAACAGCCCGGAAGCGCCCGCCAGCGCCACGGCCAGCGAACCGGTCGCCGGCCCCAGCGCCGCGCCCAGCGAGTAGACGAGCACCATGCCGCCACTCGCCGCCACGCGTTTTTCCGGCAGGAGATGGTCGTTGGTATGGGCCACGCACAAGGGATAGAGCGCGAAGCTCAGCCCCCCGAACACGGCCCCCAGGCCCAGCAGCAGCGGCCCGGAACGCGCGGCGAGCGCAATCGTCAGGGCGGCTGCCAGCGTTCCGGCGAAACAGAGCACGATCACCTTGCGGCGATCGATCCGGTCCGACAGCCAACCGAGCGGCCATTGCAGCACCACCCCGCCCAGGATCACGACGCTCATGAACAGGGTAGTCTGCGAAAGGTCCATGCCGAAGCGGCGCGCGAAGACCGCGCCCAGCGCGTAGAAGGCGCCGAGCATCATGCCGGTCAGCCCCGCGCCGACCATGCCGAGAGGCGATGTGCGATAGAGTTCGCGAAACGGCAGCGGCGCGAAATCGCCGGCGTCCGGGGCGGCAATACGGGTCAGCAGGACCGGGATTGCCGCCAGCGAGACCAGGATCGAACCGACCAGCAGCGGCACGGCCGCTCCGGCGGCGTCAAGGCGGACGAGGAACTGGCCGGCCGCCTGTCCGCCGTAGAGCGCGATCATATAGCCGGCCAGCACCATGCCGCGCTGTTCGCGTTCGGCGCGCTCGTTCAGCCAGCTTTCCACGCAGACGTAGATTCCGGCGAGGCATAACCCGTCGATGAAGCGCAGCGCGCCCCAGAACGTGGCCTGCGTGTAAAGCGCGTAGGCCAGCGTATCCGCGCTCAGAAGCGTTACGAAAGCGGCGAAGGCGCGGATATGGCCGATGCGGCCAACCAGCGCCGGAACGCGGATCGATCCCAGCGTGAGCCCGGCGAAATAGGCGGTCCCCACCAGGCCGATGGTCAAGGCGCCACTTCCCGCCCGCTCCAGCCGCAGCGCGACCAGCGTGTTCAGGAAACCGCCGCCCGCCATCAGCAGAAAGATGGCGGCCAGCAGGCTGCGGACGGGAAGGATGGCTTTGAGCATGAGTGCGTGGCTCCCCCCGCCGATGGCGGCGGAAGGGGCCTTTCCGGTCAGGCGGCGGCGCGCGCCGTGGCGCCGCCGGTTTCGACGAGAGCGGCGTGCAGCGCGCGGACGGCGCCCTCGAAGTCCTTTGCCGCGACGATGAACTGCACGTCCACGTTGCGAATCTGGTGCTGAAGCGCCACGAGGTCGATGTCGGCCTTGGCCAGCGCCGCGAGTGCGCGGCTCACCAGCCCCGGTTCGGACAGATCGCTGCCGATCACCGAAACCATCGCGAATTCCTGCGCCGTCACCACCGAACCCGGCCATTGCCCGCGCAAGTCGTCGACGATCTGCGCCGCCCGCTCGTTGCCGGTGCCGCTGAGGTAATGGGTGATGGTATTGGCGTTGGAGCTCTTGCTGACGATCCACGCGCCGTGGCGGGTAAGCGTTTCCAGAATGGCCGCGTCGTAGCCCTTCTCGCCGACCATGTCCTGCTCGAAGAACTGGAGCGCCTGGACCGAGGCGAGGCCGGTAACGATCTCCACGCGCGGGGCTTTCGAAACGTAGTCGCCCTCGATCAGGGTGCCTTCGTCGTGCCGCTCGAACGTGTTGCGAACGCGCAGCGGAATGCCCGATTGGCGCAGGCCCCGGCCGGCGCGGGGATGGATGGCCTCCATGCCGAGATTGGCGAGCTGATCGGCCACGTCGTAGTTGGTGCTGCCGATCTTGCGCGCGCGGTCTTCACCCACCAGGCGCGGATCGGCGCTTGAGAGGTGGAACTCCTTATGGATGATCGCTTCGCGCGCGCCGGTGACGACGGCGATGCGCGAGAACGTCATCTCGGAATAGCCGCGGGCATAGCGGCGCACCATGCCGCCTTCGCAGCCCGCATAGCCGGTGACGATCGGCATCTCGCGCGAAAGGTCTATCGATGCGAAGGCCGTGCGGATGCGTTCGTCCAGCCCCACGAGGTCGTCATGGTTCCAGACCGAAAGGTCCACGAAGACGGCATTGACGCCGCGATCCCGCAGCAGCAGCGCGGTGGAGTGGGCGGCATGGGCCTCCCCCAGACCGGCCAGCATCTCGCGCAAGGTGCTCACCTGCTCGGTCAGGCAGAAGTGGCCGTGGCCGCGCAACCGGTCGAGATCGTCGAGGCAGGCTTCGAGAGCGGCGACCCGGCCCGCGACGAAGCGATCCGCCTCCTCCCGGCTTTCGGGCCGCGCGAAGATTTCGGCATTGCGCGCCCACATCGCGCCGAGCACGTCCGTCAGCGCCGTGCGCCACGCCCCCGGCGTCTCGTTGCGTACGAAATGGCCGTGGACGCCCGGCGCCCCGTCCTTCTTGCGTTCCAGCAGCAGGTCCGTCATCCCGGCATAGGCGGAGACGACGAAGATCCGGTTGTAGAGATCCGCGCCCTCGCGCCCGGCGATCAGCACGTTCTCGAAGACGGTCGACGTCGCGGCCATGGATGTGCCGCCGATCTTTTCGACGCAGTGCGTTCCCGTCATGCCGGCACTCCTTCCACCAGCCCCTCGATCGCGCCGGAAACCGGAACGACGGGCTGGAAATCGCGCGAGGCGATGAATTCCGGGCGCGGCGAAGGCGCCGCGTAAGGCGCCCCCAGCCGGTTGCTGACGGCATTGTAGACCAGGAAGGCATTGGCGCGCGGGAACGGCGTGATGTTGCCGTTCGACCCGTGCATGACGTTGCAGTCGAACAGGACCACCGTGCCCGGCTTGCCTACCGGCGCGACGATGCCGTGGCGATGGGCCAGCTCGGCAAGGCTCATCTCATCGGGAACGCCATATTCCTGACGGCGCAGCGACTGGCGATAGTGGTCGTCCGGCGTCTCGCCCACGCACGAAACGAACGTGGCCTGAGAGCCCGGAATCACCATGAGCGGCCCGTTGTTCGGGGTGTTCTCGGCGAGGAGGACCGACATCGACAGCGCCCGCATGGCCGGCATTCCGTCCTCGGCGTGCCAGGTCTCGAAATCGGAATGCCAGTAGAATTCCTTGCCCGCGAAGCCCGGCTTGTAGTTGAGGCGGCTCTGGTGAAGATAGACCTCGTCATCCAGCAGGAACCGCGCGACATCCGCGAGGCGCCTGTCCGCCGCCAACCGCGCCATGACCTCGCTCTGCGCGTGAATTTCGAAGATCGAACGCACTTCGCGGCTGCCGGGCTCGGCGATCACCGTCTCATCCTTGAGACCGGCGGGATCGGCCAGCAGACGCCCGGTTTCAGCCTGGAGCGCGGCCACTTCCTGTGCCGAGAAGACGTTTTCGAGGACGAGATAACCGTCCCGGTCGAATTGCTCGACCTCGCTTGCGGTCAGCGGCGCGGCGGCATGCCAGGCCTTGCGCGCAACGGGTTCGTCGCGCGGCTGAAGCCTGGGTTCGCTTTCGCATCGGGTGGGATAGAGATCCTGCATCGTTTTCCTGTCCCTCCTTCAGTCCGCAAGGGCCGGATAGGCGCCGTTTTCGTCATGGACCTCGCGGCCGGTGACGGGCGGATTGAAGGTGCAGGCGCAGAGGATATCCTCCACCGGGCGAACGATGTGCCGATCATGGGCGTTGAGGGCATACATTACGCCGGGCTTCAGATCGTGCGTCTTGCCGGTGCCCAGATCCTCGATCGTGCCGCTGCCCTGAAGCACGAGCACGGCCTCCAAATGGTTCTGGTAATGCATGTGCAGTTCCTCGCCCGCGAACATCGTGGTGACGTGGAACGAGAAGCCCATGTCGTCGTCCTTGAGCAGCAGGCGGTCGCTGACCCAGCCCTTGCCTTCGACGTGACGGTCTGACTTGCGGATATCTTCGAGATTACGAACGATCATGATTGTATTCCTTTATGCTGGGATCAGGCTCAGGCGGCGACGCCGAGCTTGCGGTTCGCGGGCAGCGCGGGAAGCGCCTCGGCCACGGCTTCTTCCAGGATATCGAGCCCTGCATCGAGCACGGCATCTTCGATCACGAGCGGCGCCAGCACCTTGACGATCTCGTCATGCGCGCCGCTGGTTTCGATGATCAGACCCTGCGCGAAGCAAGCGGCGGTGATGGTCGCGGCGATGTCTCCGCTTCCTACGTCGATCCCGCGCATCATGCCCCGCCCGCGCGTCGACAGCCCATGCCGCGCCGCCATCGCTTCGAGGCGTCGCTCCAGCAGGCCGCCACGCCGGGCGATGTCGTCGGTGAACGAAGGGTCGGCCCAGAACTCGCGCAGGGTGGCGGTGGCCGTCACGAAGGCATGATTGTTGCCCCGGAACGTGCCGTTGTGCTCGCCCGGCGACCACTGGTCCAGTTCGGGCCGGATCAGGGTCAGCGCGAAGGGCAGCCCCATGCCGGAAAGCGACTTGGCGAGCGTGACGATATCGGGCGTGAAGCCCAGGCCGTCGAAACTGAAGAAGTCGCCGGTACGCCCGCAGCCCGCCTGGATATCGTCGACGATCAGCAGCGCGCCGTGCTTCCTGGCGATCGCGGCGATGCGGCGCAGCCATTCGGGCGACGCGGCATTGAGGCCGCCTTCGCCCTGCACCGTCTCGACAAGGAAGGCGGCCGGGGCATCCAGCCCGCTCGACGGATCGGAAAGCCGCTGCTCCAGCAGTTCGGCGGTATCGACGTCCGGACCGTAATAGCCGTCATAGGGCTCGTGGCTGACATGGCTGAGCGGCACGCCCGCGCCGCTGCGTTTCCCGGCATTGCCGGTGCAGGCCAGCGCGCCGAGCGTCATGCCGTGGAAGCCGTTGGTGAAGGCGATCACCATCTCGCGCCCGGTCACCTTGCGCGCCAGCTTGATGGCCGCTTCCACCGCATTGGTGCCGGTGGGGCCCGTAAACATCGCACGATAGTCCAGCCCGCGCGGCTCCAGGATCACGTCCTCGAACGCGCGCAGGAACTGGCTCTTGGCTTCGGTATGGAGATCGAGCGCATGCGTGACGCCGTCACGGGCGATATAGTCGATCAGCGCCCGCTTCAGTACCGGATGGTTGTGCCCGTAGTTGAGCGACGAACAGCCGGACAGGAAATCGAGATAGCGTCCACCCTCGCTGTCGTGCAGCCACACGCCCTCGGCGCGGTCGAACTGGCGGGGCATGGAGCGGGAATAGGTGCGAACCTGAGATTCGCGGCGGTCGTAAATGGCCGTGTCGGGCGCCTCGGCGCTCGGCTTGGGAAACATCGTCATGTGGAGAAGCCCCTGTTCAGTTGGAGTGGTCGAACGGCCGCAGCGTGATGCATGCCTGCCATTCGGTATCGTGCGCTCCGGCGAAGTGGGCCGCGCGTTCGAAGCGCGGCGACCGGGTCAGCGCGGCGCCGTGGCGCCTGGCGAAAGCTTCGAACAGCGCCCAGGATGCGTCGTTCGTTTCCGTGATCGTGGTGGTGAGTTCCCGCGCATCGCAGGCCGCAGGGCGGGCCACGAGTTCGTCGAGCATGCGGCTGCCGAGGCCCTCGCCGCGCGCCGCGTCGCTCACGGCGACTTGCCAGACGAACAGGCGCTCCGGGTTGGACGGCGGTCGGTAGCCGGAAATCCAGCCTACCATCCGGCCCGCCCGTTCCGCGACTACGCAGGTTTCCGCGAAATCGCTGCACTGAAGCAGGTTGCAATAGGCTGAGTTGCCATCGAGTGGGGGACACGAAGCGATCAGCGCCGAGACAGCGGGACCGTCCTCGGCATCAGGGCGGCGCAGGACTATTCCCTGGTCCGCAGCCGCGCGGACAGGGCTCGCGGGATCACTCCCCGAGCGCGTTGCATTCACATTGTCATCAAAAATTACTTCACCCTCCGAAGCACGTAGACGTGCTTGGCTTTTGTCCATCAAACTCGGTGCGTGGCCGTAACCATAACCATTCTCAGTTGTTGCGCAACAGTCCCGCCCGGAAAATGTTCCACTTAGGCAGGCTTGATGTCGAATTTAGTTCGATAATCTAAGCAACTTCCGACTTGGCGCAAACCCGCAGGAAAGCTAGCTGTTCGGGATGGAACTCGACCTCACTTCGGCAGCTCTTCTAGCCTTGCGAAAAATTCTCGATGCTGCCGAACTCGAAAACAGGAAAATGGCCGCATCGACGGGATTGACCCCATCGCAGGCGCTGGTGCTGAGGCAGGTCGCGGAGCACGCGAGCATCACGCCAAGCGCGGTTGCGCAAACCTTGAAGTTCAGCCAGGCCACCATCACGAACATCACCGACAGGCTCGTCTCCGCGAACCTGGTAACGCGCACCCGCAGCCAATCGGACAAGCGTCAGGTTATGCTGCAAGTTACTGAATTGGGCCGGGAAAAGCTCAGGGCCTCGCCCTTCCCTTTGCAGATGAGGTTCAGCCAGGCCTTCGCGGGCCTGGAAACATGGGAGCAGGCCATGATGCTTGCATCCCTGGAGCGCCTGAATACCTTGCTGTCGCCCTCTCCCTCCGGTTCGCCTTGACCTATCCGCGCGCCGAGCAGTTCCATGGCCGCGACCATGCCCTGCTCGTTGCCGCTAAGATCGAGCGCGGCGGCGATCGGGATCGTCGCACCCCCGATCACGCTGACGATCAAGAGCGGTGAGTGGGGTGAATACATGGTGCTTCTCTCTCGCGAGTGCCGCCGGGTTCGGCGTTATCATGATCGGGGTCTCAGGGACCGCTTCTTAAGGCCCGTTTTCTCAGGGCAGAACGACGACCTGGGTGGCGACGCCCTTGCCGGACAGCCAGGATTCCAGCGCGGCGAAGGGTAGCGCGATCGTCGCCGTGTTGCGGAGCGGGTGAACGGCGATGCGCTCCGCCTCGCGGAAGGCGGCGTCGAACACCACGTTCACCTCGCCCGCCGCGTTGGCCGCCGCCAAAGGCGTCACCGCGCCGGGGCTTACCCGCAGCAGGCGCTCCATATCCTCGGGCTTGCCGAAGGAGAACTTGCCGGCACCCAGCCGCGCCGCGAAAGCCTTGAGATCGGCACGCCGCTCGCTGGGCAGGGTCACCAGCCAGAACCCGCCCTGCTTGTCCTTGAGGAAAAGGTTCTTGGTATGGGCGGCCGGAAGCGCCTCATGGATGGCGGCGCTTTCCTCGACCGTGTAGACGGCCGCATGTTCCAGCTTTTCGAGCACGACGCCGTCGCGGGCGAACTCCTCGAAGATGTCATCTTCACTCATGACGAAAATCCTTTTCCTGTCAGAAATAGTACCCGAAGACGGTGAGGAAAGAAGCCTTGAGGCGGTCGTCGCCGCCTTGCGCGGCGCCGGCGCCGTATTGGCCCGCGCCCACGAATGGATCGTTCCGGCCCAGCAGAAACTCGGACCAGATCCGAATTCGCCCGGTCTTCTTGTCGGTCCAGTAGGTGCCAAGATTGAGCCGCTGGGTGTCCTTGAAGCCGTCTGCGCTCTTGGCGAAGTAGGCGTAGTTGGCGAAGACCTGGAGCGAGAAGGGAAACGTCCCGGTCTCGATCTTGCGGCCGATTTCTCCGAACAGCAGGGTGCCGTCGGCAGCGATGTTGAAGGGCGCGTCGTAGTTGCCGACCGTAACGGTCTGCTCGCTGCCCGGATTGCGCAGCGACATGTCCTGCCGCGCGGCCAGCAGCTTGGCATGCCACGGGCCTTGCGTGCCCTTCACACTCACCGCGAAAGCGCGGCGCCAGCCGTCCCGGTCGGTGTCGAAGTTGTGAACCGTCGAAAGCCAGGCCGATCCCGAAACGGACAGTTCACCGCTGGCGGAAGCAGCGAGGCGATACTGCGCGCGCCCGATCAGCATGTTGCGTTCGGCATTGCGGGAAGAGGCCGGGTTCGAGCGTTCGCCCTTGACGATATTGACCGAATAGCGGGCCGAGTCTTCGCTGAGGCCAAAGGCGTTGGGCGCGGTGGTGGGGAAGAAGCCGGCCTCGATCCTGTAGGCGTCTTCCTCATGCGCATAAGTGATGCCGGCGTTGTAGACTTCTTCCAAACCGATCACGAAGCCCATCGAGTTGAGGAAGCCGGAGCCCCAGAACTGGTCATCGAACGGAACCGGCTGGATGCCGACCGCAACCTTGTCATGCTTCGACAGTCGGGCGCCGGCATAGGCATAGACCGGGAAACTGATCTCTCCGGGATAGTTGTCATAGCCCGAGGCTTTTCCGTATAGGAAGCTGCCGCCATAGAACCGGTACTGCGCTGCGCCGTAGAACGTCTCGGAATCGTAGTCGGCCTTCAGGATCAGGGTGTCGAAGGACAGGTTGCTGGAGGTTCGGCGGCTGCCGTCCGCAGCGGCGCTGTTGAAGCGCAAGTCATAGCGTCCACGAATGGCACCGCCCAGCTTCAGCCCACCCTTGCGCGCCTCCTGCGTCGGTTCCGGTGCGGGAGGAGCTTCCACCGCTGCACCGCTGTCGGCCTCCTGCGGCAATTTTTCCGGGGCCGTCTGCGCTAGTACCGGGGAAGCGGTTGCCAGCGCGAACAGGGCCAGAGTTGCCGCGACGGGACGCGATCCATCGACGCACGAGCGACCGCGCGGACGAACCGCTCGCGATCCCCGTCGCACCGGGGCGATTGCATTCATGACATCCTCCGGGGCCGCGCCCGTTCGATCGGGACTCAAGCCAGTTCGAAAAAAAGACCTCACCGCCCGGCGATCGTGCCGAGAGGATAAGGCTCGCTCGGCGGGCGGTGAGGAGGGACGATCAGTTCGAAACGTCGATCCAGATGGTCTTGATCTCGGTGTACTGATCATGCGCCCATTGGGACTTGTCGCGTCCGCCGAAGCCGGACTGCTTGTAGCCGCCGAACGGCGTCGTCACATCGCCTTCGCCGAAGCAGTTCACGGTCACCACGCCGGCACGGATCTCGCGGGCGAGGCGCACGGCGCTCTTCAGGCTGCCGGTATAGGCCGATGCGGCCAGGCCGTAGATCGAATCGTTGGCCAGCGCGATCGCCTCTTCGATCGTCTCGAAGGTGGTGACCGCCAGGACGGGGCCGAAGATTTCCTCACGGAACAGCAGGTTGTCCGGCGTCACGCCGTCGACGATGGTGGCTTCCACGAAGATGTCGTCCTGCGTGCCGCCACCGGTGAGGACGTTCATCTGCTCGGACGCGGCATGCTCCAGATAGGAACGGACCTTGTCGAAGTGCGCACGGCTGACCATCGAGCCCAGGCGGTTCTCCGGGTCGAGCGGATCGCCGAGCTTCCAGTCCTGCAAGTGGTGCGCGATGCGCTCCAGCAGCACATCCTTGACCTCGGCCTGGACGATCAGGCGCGAGGAGGCCGAGCAGTTCTCGCCCATGTTCCAGAAGGCGCCGTTGACGACATGCTGGGCCACCGCGTCGAGGTCTTCGGCGTCCTTCATGACCACGGCGGGGTTCTTGCCGCCGCATTCCAGCACGATGCGCTTGAGGTTGGACTCGCCCGCATAGGCCAGGAAGCGGCGCCCGGTGGCGGTGGAGCCGGTGAAGCTCACCATGTCCACGTCCATGTGGCGGCCGATCGGCTCGCCCACTTCGCGGCCGCTGCCGGGCACGACATTGAACACGCCCGCCGGAATACCGGCTTCATAGGCCAGTTCCGCCACGCGCAGCGCCGTCAGGGTGGTTTCCGCCGCCGGCTTGACCACGATCGAGCAGCCTGCGGCCAGCGAAGGCCCGATCTTCCACGCCAGCATCAGCAGCGGGAAGTTCCACGGCAGCACCAGCCCGACCACGCCGATCGGCTCGCGCACCACCAGGGTCAGCGCGTCCGATCCGACCGGGGCGGTGCTGTCGTAGACCTTGTCGATCAGCTCGGCATGCCAGCGGATCGTGTGGATGCTTTCCGGGATGTCGACCGTTTCGCACTCGGCGACCGGCTTGCCGCTGTCGATGCTCTCCATGACCGAGAGTTCGCGGGCGTTCTGTTCCAGCAGGTCCGCGAAGCGCAGCAGCGTGTGCTTGCGCTCGCCCGGCGAGAGCAGGCGCCAGCGGCCGTCCTCGAAAGCGGCGCGGGCGGCGGCGACCGCCAGATCCACGTCGCTGCCGTCGCAGGCGGCGATCTGCGTGAGGGACGCGCCGGTCGCGGGGTTCGTCGTCTCGAACGTCCGTCCGGAAAGTGCCGGACGGAACGTGCCGTCGATGAAGGCCTGCGTCGGCAGGGTGAGCCCCTCTGCCAGGGCGGCGTATTCGGCGCGGGTGAGGAGATCAGGCATCGACGGTTTCCCCGACCGCTGCGGCGACCTTGGCCTTCAGTTCGGCAATTACGGCAGCCAGACCGCGCTTCTCGTCGGCTTCGAGCGGCAAGAGCGGTGCGCGGACGCTGCCGGTTTCGAGGCCGATGATCTCGCAGCCCGCCTTGATCGACTGGACGAACTTGCCGTTCTCCAGGAAGTCCATCAGCGGCAGCATGGCGGACATGATCGCACGGCCTTTGGCGAAGTCCTTTTCCAGCACGCAGGCCTCATAGAGGGCGACGTGTTCTCCGGGTACGAAGTTCGAGCCGGCGCAGACCCAGCTGCGCGCGCCCCAGGCGAAGAATTCCAGCGCCTGGTCGTCCCAGCCGCAGGAGAGCTGAATTTCGGGATACTGCGAGGCCAGCGCGTGCAGGCGCAGGGTGTCGCCCGAGCTTTCCTTGATCGCCATGATGTTCTTCGTGCCCTTGATGGCGCGGAAGAACTCGTCGCCCATGCTCACGCCCATGCGCGCGGGGTAGTTGTAGAGCATGATCGGCAGGTCGGCGGCCTTGTCGATCGTCAGGACGTGGTGCGCGATCTCCTGCTCGGTGGGAAGCGCGTAAGGCGGCGTGGTGACGAGGATGGCATCCGCGCCGATTTCCTTCGCATGGACCGCATAGGCCACGGCATCCTCGGTACGCGTCGCGCCGGTCCCGACGACGAGCGGCAGGCGTCCGCCGATCACGGCCTGCGCACGCTCGGCAAGGGCGCGGCGTTCCTCGGCGGTATGCGCGTAATATTCGCCGGTCGAGCCGCCGATGATGATGCCGTGGATGCCGCTGGCGATCAGGTGTTCAAGCACGGCGTCGAAGGCGGCGAAATCGATCGAGCCATCGGCTGCAAGCGGCGTGATGGCCGGGGTGAAGATACCGTCGAAATTCATGGCTAAGTCCTTTCGTGATGGGGGATCAGGCGTGGCGGGGGCGCAGGGATGCTGCGTCCGCAAGATTGAGGGAGCGGGTTTCCGGGGCGAGGAACCAGGACACCGCGAGGCCGACGAACGTCACGGCGGCGGCGATGTACATGGTGTCCGCAATGCCCAGCCGGTCGAGCGAGACGGGGACCAGATAGGTGCCCGCCGCCGCGCCGATGCGGGAGAACGAGGTGCCGAAGCCCACCGCCTTGGCGCGGATCTCGGTCGGGAACAGTTCGTTGGGGTAGACCAGCTGGAGCACCTGCGCGCCGCCGATCAGCAAGGCATAGCCGCCGAACAGGAGGAGGATCAGCGCCGGGGCGCCATTGGCGAACACGCCCAGCAGCAGCAGCGCGAGGCCCGACCACAGGAAGCTGTGGATCACCATCGGACGGCGGCCGATCGCATTGATGAGCAGGGTGGCGCCGATGCAGCCGACGACGAACAGCAGGGTGATCGCGATCGAGCCGAAGGCCGCCCACTTGTCATGCAGGTTGAGCGCCATCAGCACCTTGGGCGCGAAGGCATAGACCGCGAAGACCGGGATTACCGAGCAGGTCCAGAACAGGCTGACGAACGCCAGCCGCTTGCCGTAGCCCGCCTTGAGCAGGCCCCAGAGCGAAACCTTCTCGTGCGTCGCTTCCTCGGTCAGGTTGGCGGTGGAATAGCCGCTGCCATAGACCTGGCGGATGACCTGGTCTGCCTCCGCGCGGCGGTTCTTGCCGAGCAGCCAGCGCGGCGATTCCGGAGTGCCGAGACGCATCAGGAACAGCGCCGCGCCGAACAGCGCAGTGCTGGCGAAAGCGAGGCGCCAGCCCTGCTCTCCGCCCAGCGTCAGGATCGCATTGCCCAGGATATAGGCCGTTGCCGCCCCGGCGAACCACATGATCGTCAACGTCGCCAGCCGGGGTCCGCGATTGGCCTTGGGCAGGAACTCGACCAGCAGCGCCGTCGCCACCGGATATTCGATGCCCACGGCCACCCCCAGGAAGAAGCGGCAGGCGAACAGGGCGAACGGCGTATCCACCCAGAGCTGCGCGAGCGAGAACAGGACGAACAGGATCGGCCCGACGAAGAAAATGCGCTTGCGGCCGAACAGATCGGTCAGCCAGCCGCCGACCATGCCGCCGGCGAAGATACCGATCAGCGCCGATGCGGCCACCATGCCTTCCCAGAAAGTCGTCATGCCCAGCGCCGCCGAAGCCTGCACCATGGCGACGCCGACCACACTCAGCACATAGCCGTCCACGAAGGAACCGCCGCTGGAGCGTACCGTCAGCATCTGGTGGAATCTGTTCAGAGGGACATCCTCTAGGGTTTGCGTGGTCCTGTTCATGCTTCTCTCCGGATTTTCTGGTTATCGCCCCCGAATGGGCTCTTGCTCTTCGTTCGGGGGATCAGCTTTCGAGACCGGCCTTGTGCTGGGCCCAGGCGAGGTTGAGATTGACGCCGAGGTCCAGGAAGGGATGCGGCGGATTGCGGTTGGGGCCGGGCGAGGCCAGCAGGAAGTCGATGACTTCGCCGCGACGCCCCGCCAGCCAGTCGGCCAGCAGCACGCCGGTCG
The DNA here is from genome assembly GCF_044987305.1 of Novosphingobium sp. ZW T3_23. NCBI lineage: Bacteria > Pseudomonadati > Pseudomonadota > Alphaproteobacteria > Sphingomonadales > Sphingomonadaceae > Novosphingobium > Novosphingobium sp. ZW T3_23. The sequence goes on along the minus strand of NZ_JBJDRF010000001.1, from coordinate 200,126 downwards.
CGGTGCCTCTGGTGATGCCCAGGCCATTGCAGCAGAGCGCGCCGTAGACATTGGGCGCCAGCTCGCCGAACTGGGATTCGTGGTTGCGCGACATGACGATCGCCCCGCCCCAGGTATATTCGAACGGCATGCCCGGCAGCATCGGGAAGCGACGCTCGAACGAGAGGCGATGGCGCTTGCCCGCAATCGCGCGCTCGCGCTGGTTGCTGACGCCGCTCGGGTGATAGCTGAAGCTGTTGCGCACCAGGATGCGGTTGTCGTGCGTGCGGCGCAGGGTCGTGCCGGCCGGATCGGCGGGGATGAGGCCCCAGAAGTCCCGTCCGCCCAGTTTCGCCTGTTCGTCGTCGGTCAATGGGCGCGTGAGGCTGCCGTAAGTGAATACCGGAAGCATCCGGTTCTTCAGGAACCCGAAGGCCATGCCGAAGCCGTTGTTCGCCAGGATCAGCTTGTCAGCCACGATCCGCCCATGCGCGTGGCTGAGCACGATCTGCGGGCTATAGCGGACGTCGGTGATCGGCGTGTTCTCGTAGAGCGTCACGTTGGCGGGCAGCGTATCGGCAAGGCCCTTCACCAGCGCCGAGGGCTGGACCAGCATCGTGCCGGGGGTGAACAGCGCCTTCTTGTAGAAGCGGGTGCCGATGTGATCGGGCAAGTCGCTGCCCTCGATCACTTCGTAGGGTTGGCCCAGCCGGTCCAGTCCGCCGCGATAGGCGTCCAGAACGGCAATGCCGCGATCTTCCACCGCCGCCTGATACTTGCCGGAGGCGCGCATCTGGCAGTCGATGCCGTAGAGATCGACGATGTCCTTGAGATAGGTCTGGCCCAGCTTGTTGAGCTTGAGCACCAGATTGGCGGTGCCGAGATCGCCGATATAGTCCGCCGCGCCGATATCGTGCGGCAAGTCGATCGCGAAACCGGCGTTGCGCCCTGCCGTGCCGAAGCCCACTTCCTGCGCCTCGACCAGGATGATCTCGTCGTTCGGGAAGTTCATCGCCAGCTGGCGGGCGGCGGCAAGGCCGACATAACCGGCGCCGACGATGACCCAGGGTGCGCGCACGTCTCCGATCGGGGAAGGACGCGGCGTGCGGCGGCGGCTGAGATGATACCAGCCACAAGTCGCGTCGTCCGCGGGGAGCGAGGTGACCTTGCCGTTCGACAAGGCATTCGAGAGCAGCGGCTGCGCTTTTTCTTCGGTGCGACCCGAAGGTTCGACCAATTCCAGTTTCGGCGCGAGGCGGGAGTTGTCCGCAAGGGACAGGTCCGCCGATCCTACTCCAGCAACGGTATCCAGGGTTTGTACGACCACGCGTCCTCTCCGACTCGATCGATGTATTTTTTCTGTCTACAATTTATAGTCTCATGAAAGTTCGGCCGTCTACAGAAAATCGAGGCCATCGATTCATCGGCGTTTCCTACTGTTTTTACGCCGTTTTTTCTCGTTCTGAGGGCCAGCATCATGCGCCCGAGGCTCGCGCCTCTCCCTTCACAGCCAGAAATGGATGTTTCAGGAGCGGCGATCAGCCAATGTGCTTTGCGCGGCGCAAACGGCGCTGCCACAGGACGCGCAAACGATGGCGACGATCGCCAGCCACTGCACGGGAAGCAGCGTTTCTCCGAGCACGAAGAAGCCGGCGATCGCGGCCACTGCCGGCGCTGCGCTCAGCAAGACGCCGAAGACGTGCGAAGGCAACCGGCGCATCGCTTCCATCTCCAGCATGCAAGGCAGGACGCTGGTCAGCAGGGCGATGCCCAGGCCCGAGAGCAGGATCAGGGGATCCAGCAGCGCTCCACCCGCGAACGTCACGGCCAACGGCATGTTGATGCAGGCGGCCACCACCATGCCCCAGGCCACGGCGTCGGCGCCGAGCGTGGTCGCGACACGCTTGCCGAAGACGATGTAGAGCGCCCAGCAGGTTGCGGCCCCCGCCGCGAAAGCGAGCCCCAGAGGATCAAGGCCATTTTCCACCCGAAGAGGCAACAGCAGGACCAGGCCTGTCGCCGCCGCCGCGAACCACACGAGATCGAGCGCCCGGCGCGATCCGGCCAGGACGATCGACAGTGGCCCCAGCACCTCGATGCCGATCGCGATCCCGATCGGCAGACGCGCGAAGGCCTGGTAGATCAGCAGGTTCATCAGCCCGAGCATGCAGCCGTAGAGAAACAGGCTCGGCAGGACTTCCCGAGAGAGCGGCCGGCGCCACGGCGTTCGCAGCAGCATCAGGACGGCCGCTGCCAGGAAGACGCGAAGACCGGTTACTCCGAAGGCGCCGACGGCGACGAACATCTGCTTGGCGATGGTCGCGCCGAAATTCTGCGCAATCATCGATGCCAGGACCATGCCCGGCCCTGCCAACGGCGCGCGCCAGGAATGGTAGCGGGAACGGGCAAGGGTCGTCATCGTGACAATCTCGGGAAAGCCGGTTTTCGCTCAGTCGTGCGCGGCGGCGAGCGCGCGATCGGTTGCCTTCGGGCGATGCGCCGCCAGGCAGGTCAGCACCGACGCCAGCACGAACAGGATCGCCGCGCCTTCGAGGACCGATGGCAAACGCTGGTCCCAGAGGAAGCCGTAAAGCAGTGCGAAAAGTGTTTCGAACAGGATCATCTGCCCCACCATCGTCAGCGGCAGCAGCCGCGACATCCGGTTCCACAGACCATTGCCGATGATCGAGGACAGCAGCGCCACCGCCGCCGAGACACCGCCGAAAAGCAACCACTGGGTGCCGCTCTGGCTGGTCGCCTCGAACATCAAAGCGGGCGGGATCAGCACGAGCGCCTGCGCCCCCGTGACGATGCCGATGAGCAGGCTCCAGTCATGGGCGGACACATGTTCGAGGCGCCCCAGCCAGCGGCTGTTGGAAACGGCGAACGTCGTCCAGGACGCCAGCGCACCGAAAGCGCACAGCAGGCCCAGCGCCTGCGATGCGAAAGCGCCCTCGCCGGCTTTGCCGAGCGACTCCCAGCCGATGCAAACGATACCGGCGGCGCTCAGGAACAGCGACGGGAGCAGCCGCCCGAGCGGCACCGCGCCCTTGTCGCGGCTGCCGATGATCGTCACGGCCACGGGCAGGAAACCGATCACCAGCGACGTCATGGCCACGCTGCCGAGCTGGACGGCTGCCGCCAGCAGCACATAATAGAGAATGTTGCCAAGAATGCTCAGGTAGCCTAGCGCGATCCATTCCCGCTTGCCGAGCACCTGAAGGTAACGCTTCCAGTGCGGCCAGACCAGCGGCAGGGCGAACAGTCCGTAAGCCACATAGCGCCCCGCAGCGAGCTGCATCGGCCCGAACGCGGAAGCGATGCTGGGGGTCACGAATACGAGGCCCCACAACGCACCGGCGATCACGCCGCACATCACGCCAGTGGCTGTATTCTTACCGGACATTCGCGAATCCTGCGCGTTGTGATTGCGGCGGCACTATCGCGGATCGACTGAATTGTCTATCATATGTCTACATTTGATATTCGCCAGAACTATGAAATGCCGCAACCTCGTTGAATTGCAGATCGAAACTCGCTAGGATTCAGCTGTGAGTGGAACCGTAGATCGCAAAGTCACCTTGGGCGAAACGCTGCGCCGCAGGATCGTGAGCATGGAGCTGGCGCCTGGGGCCGTCGTCGATGAACAGCAAATCGCCGAGGAATTCGGCCTTTCACGGCCACCCGTCCGTGAGCTGATGCGCCAGTTGGCGGCGGAGGGATACCTTGAACTGGAACCTAACCGCCCTGCCCGCGTAACCTCGATGGATCTTCAGTCGCTGAGGACGTTCTTCCTCGCCGCGCCGCTGATCTATGTGGCGACGACGCAGTTGGCCGCCACCAATGCCACGGCTGCGGAAATCGCCAAGCTCCGGAAAATCCAGGAGGACTTCCGCGCCGCGATCGCCGCCGACGACGTGGCGACCCGCGTCTACACCAACGACCAGTTCCACCTCGAAATCGGCAAGATGGCGCATAACCCCTACCTGATGCCTAGCTTGCGCCGCCTGCTCATAGACCACGCACGACTGGGCATGACCTTCTATCACCCGACCTCTTCCGAGACCCAGGAAAACCTCGCGGAAGCCGTGGAACAGCATGACGAGATCATCGACGCCATCGAACGCCGCGACCCCGTCAGGGCCGGTGAACTGATCCGCGCCCACTGGGAAATCTCCCGCCGCCGCATGGCCGACTTTGCCGCGCCCGAAGGACTGGAAATCACCGTCTAGGCGTCAGAGTCGCTAGTCCCGACGACCCCGCAGCTTTTCGCTGCCCCGGTCCGGGGCAGCGAAATCGCATCCTCAGGCTTCCAGCCCGGCATTGGCCATGCCGCGACGGAGCGTGAAGTTCACGCCCATGCCAAGGAAAGGCTCGGGCGGATTCATGTTCGGCTTGTCGACGGACAGGAGGAAGTCGGTGAGTTCGTGGCGCCTGCCGGCCAGCAAGTCTGCCAGCAGCGTGCCCATCGCCGTTCCGCGCACGGTGCCCAGGCCATTGCAGCCCAGCGCGCCGTAGACGTTCTTGCGCAATTCGCCGAAGAAGCTGTTGCCGTTGCGGGTCATCCCAAGGCCGCCTCCCCAGGTGTATTCGAAACCGACTTCGGACAGCGCCGGGAAGCGGCGTTCGAACGAAAGACGATGCGCCTTGCGGAAACGCTCGGTCGCGCCCGGCTTATAACGGCCATCCGCATTGAAGGTGAAGCTGTTGCGGATCAGAATGCGGTTGTCGTGCGTGCGGCGGCACGTCGTGCCGAACGGGTCGGCGGGGATCACGCCCCAGAAGTCCTTGCCGCCGATCCTCGCCTGCTCCTCGGCGGTCAGCGGCCGCGTCAGGCTGCCGTAAGTGAACATCGGCAGGATACGACCCGGCATGAACCCGAAATGCGTCCCGAAATGGTTGTTCGCCAGCACCAGCTTGTCCGCGGTGATCTTGCCGGTCGCATGGTGGAGGACCACCTTCGGCTCATATTCGATCGCCGTGATCGGCATGTCTTCATAAAGGATCACGTTCGCGGGAAGGTTGTCCGCAAGGCCTTTCACCAGGGCGGAAGGCTGCACCAGCATCGTGCCCGGCGTGTGCAGCGCCTTCTTGTAGAAGGATGTCCCGATGTGATCGGGCAGATCCTTGCCTTCGATGATTTCGCAGTGCTGCCCCAGCTTCTCCAGACCGCCGCGATAGGCGTCGAGGACGTGGAGACCTTCTTCCTCCACCGCAGCCTGGTATTTGCCGACATGGCGCAGCTGCGCGTCTTCGATCTTGTATTCCTGCACCAGATCGAAAAGGATCTTCTGGCCGGCCTGGTTCAGCTTGAGGATGCTGCGCGCGATCGTCTGGTCGCCGATATAGTCGGGCGCGCTGATGTCATGCGGAACGTCAATCAGGAAGCCGGCGTTGCGCCCAGAGGTACCGAACCCGACCTGCTGCCCCTCGATGAGCAATACAGTGTCGTTCGGGAAATTGAGCGCCAATTGGCGAGCAGCGGCAAGGCCTGTGAAGCCACCACCGATCACCGCGAAACGGGCATGTGCATTTCCGATCAGGGGCGCTTTCGGCTCCCGCTTGCGGCTGGTGTGAAACCAGCCCGGCGTGGGGTCGTCGGATGGAAGAGCATCGATAGGAAGAACGTTCTCGGGAACCTTGGGCAAGCCGTCCGACAATATCGCGCTCGCTCCAGCAGTGCCAATGACCCCCGCACCTGCGACTGCGCTTGTGCCGATCAGCACTTTCCTTCGTGAAAATTCCATCTCTAAGCGATTCCTACCAATGTCTTTGCAGCGTTTTTTGAAGCCACTTTTCTAGAATTCCACGGGCGTGGCACACACACCCCTTCGGACCGCACGTGGCATTTCGGTCACGACAGCCGCCCCAGATAACCAAGACTTTCCTTTGTCTATCATTGTTAGACATTGAGTCAATGTCTGTGCGGAGGCTAGAGCCAGGCCGGCCTTCTCATCTCATTCCGAGTGGGCAACATACCGCCGAAGCAGCATCGGAAGATCGACGCTCAGACACCGATTTCGCGTTCCCGGTTGCGGTCGATCAGCCTACTCGCTTGGATGCTCAAGACCGGCGTTTGCGGAAGGCTGGCTTTGGGTCGGCCACCTTAAAAAAGCTGCCGCTTGATGTTATGGACCTGACGCACGGGGGCTTACCTGCCAGCACCAAAGATGCTTCATGGGGGCATGATCGCTTCCCACACCGAACAACTGAGACAACTCACAATTGCCTTCGAGCGGTTCACCCGTCGTTTCAAGGTGGCTGAAGCGACTGCGGTGATGAGCAATTCGTTGAATGCCCTCGATGTGCAGGCGCTGCTCTTCATTGACGATAATCCGGGCTGCAAACTTGGTGATGTGGCGCGGCATCTGCAGGTTGCGCTCACGACGATGTCGTCCTCGACCGACCGCCTCGTGCGGCGCGACATGATCGAGCGGCAACGACCCGAGACGAACCGCAGGTCTGTAGCGCTCACCCTGACCCAGGCAGGCAAGGACACGGTCGCAGGCTACATGGAGGGTTATCAGGATGCCTGCAGTGCCATGCTGGAGCCGCTCGACCCGGCAGAGCGCGCCGATTTCCTGCGCCTGACCCTCAAGATCGCACAACACGAAACTTGAATATTACGAATATCGTAGTATCAGAGCCCGATTGATCCTCGGGAAGAGATACTATGTCGAGCACGAACCGCATTGCCCTCGTGACGGGCGCCAACAAGGGCATTGGTTTGGCCATTGCCCGCCAGCTTGGCGCAGGCGGTCACAGTGTCTGGCTGGGTTGTCGTGACCTGAAGCGAGGCGATGCTGCCTCCGATACGCTGCGAAAGGCGGGCATCGATGCCCATGCCGTGCAACTCGATGTCACCGACGCCGTCAGTGTTGCCAGCGCAGCTGCGACGGTCGAGCGCGCGGCTGGCAGGCTGGATGCGCTGGTGAACAATGCGGGGCTCATGTTTGCCCCGCCGCCATCGGCAGCCGAGGAGTCGATCGACGAGATGGCGCAGATGTTCGAAACGAACGTCTTCGGCGTCATGCGGGTGACGCAGGCCTTTCTGCCCCTGTTGCGCAAGTCCGATGCGGCCCGGATCGTGATGATGAGCAGCGGATTGAGTTCGCTTGGCGAGGCGCTGGACATGCGCAGCGAGACCTGGTCGGTCGGCTTTGCCGGATATTGCGCATCGAAGACGGCCCTCAACATGCTGACCGTCAAGCTGGCCAAGGAGCTGGCGAGCGAGGGGATCAAGGTCAATGCGGTCGACCCCGGCCTTACCGCCACGGACATGACTGGCAATGGCCTTGGTCATTCGCCCGATCAGGGCGCCCGCCCGGCGGTCGCTCTGGCGACGACACATGCTTATGGCCCCACTGCTGGACTTTATGCGTGCACGAATTCCGGCGAGCTGCTGTTGAAGCCATGGTAAGGTTTAACCGCTTCAGAAGCTTTGACGATTACTGCTGAATGACCGGCATGGGCAGGTGGCCACGTTCAGCCTGACACCAGACCCGGGCAGCCCTGACACGGCCACGCCGGAGTTCAGTCACAAGTGCCCACCGTCGCCCGTACCACCAGGTTGGTCGTGACCAGCGTAGTGGCGGGCGCGGCGATCGGGCTACTGGCTTCGACCCGCGCCAGCAGGGCATCGATGGCCGAAGCCGCGATAGTCTCGACCGGCAGTTCGATGGTCGTGAGCGGCGGCACGTTCTGCTCGGCCAGCGGAATGTCGTCGAAGCCGAGGATGGACAGGTCGCCGGGCACCCGCAGGCCCTGCGTATGGGCATGGCGCAATGCGCCGATGGCGATCACGTCCGCCGCTGCGAAGATCGCCGTCGCGCCGCCATGGAGCAGCGCATCGATCACGGGCGGCTCCAGGTCCACGGAGAAGGCATTCTCCACCCGGAAAGCCAGTTCGCCCTCCGCCTCGATCAGGGCCTGCGCACCCTCGCATCGGTCGCGCATGCTGGCGACGTCGCCCGGCCCGGAGATAATGCCGATCCGCCGGTGCCCCGCATCCAGCAGGTGGCGCGCGGCCAACTGTCCGGCGTGCAGATAATCAATGCCGATCGCGGAGAAGCCGGGCACCGTGCGATCCAGCACCACGACAGGCGTATGCGCCAGCACGCCCTTCGACGTGTCCTTGTCGCGGATGGGAAACCACACCAGCCCGTCCACGCCGATATCGCTCACCATCGACAGGGCGGAATGCTCCAGATTCTCGTTCCCTTCGGTGTCGATCAGGAACATGCCGTAGCCCCGCGCCCGCGCACTGCGGAACAGGGCCTGCGCCAGCGTGGGGAAGAAGGGATTGGTCAGGTCCGGCAGCACCAGCGCCAGATTGCCCGAGCGCCCGGTCTTCATCACGCGCGCGGCCACGTTCTGGCGATAGCCGATGCGCCGCGCCACCTCCAGAATATGCGCGCGCGTCTGTTCGCCCACGGAGCCGTTACCGTTGACGGCATAGGAGGCGCTTGCCAACGAGACACCGGCCTCCCGGGCCAGATCCTTAAGCGTGGCGCGTTTGTCTGCGGGGTTACGCGGCATGGACGGAAAGACAGGCTCCTCGCCGCGTGCCATGGCACAGGCCGCGCGGGCGTACAATGCGGCCGAGGTTCACGACAGCTCTATCGAGGTAGCGCAATCGGGGGCAGCTCGACCACGAGCAGTTCGGTGGGCCGGTCCGCCTCGAAGCCGTCGTCATTGACGATCGCCAGCCGCCTGCTGCCATCGGCCCGCGCGGCACCCAGCCAGTCCATCCCTTCCAGATTGCCGAAAGGCGCGCCCGAAATCGTGTCGAAGTCCACTAGTAATGTCTTGCGGGCCGTGGTCACGTCCCGACCGGACAGGCTGGGGACCGGCGCCACGTCCTGCGCTTCGCCGAAGTCGGCAAGATAGAGGCGGCAGTGGAACTGGAAGCGCCCGTCGGCATCGGTGGCCCCGGACCGCTCCATCACCAGCATGCGGCGATCGTCCAGGGCAAGGATTTCGCTCACGCCGTTGTCTGCCGTGGCGCCGGGGCCTGCCACCGGCACGGCATCGAGCCGGTAGGCGTACTGGCGCGTCGGCGCGCCTTCCTCCAGCCGGGAGAACCGCACGATCGCAGTGCGGCCGGGCGCGGCGGGCAGGCCGTCCTCGATCAGCGGCCCTTCCATCGCGATCCACAGCGCGCCGTCGGGCGTGAAGTCCAGCCCTTCGAAGGTCGCATTGTCACGGATGCCGGTGGCGCCCGTGGGATCGAGTCGAAGGTTCTGCGGCAGCATGACGCGGCCAAGTTCCCTGCCCTTCCGGTCGATCCGCCGAACCGATGGCCCGACGCCGTCCCTGACATCGCCCTCGCTGGACCACAGCAGCACCTTGCCGTCCGGCGACACGCGGATGGCCTCGGGGTCTACCGCTTCGCTGCCGGTACCCGGCTTGGGGAATGTACGGCCCGCCGCGTCCCTCAGCATGACCTGCCGGCCTTTGCCGATCCGCAGCCGCCCCTCGCGATCCTCTGCGATCCGCACCGTGTAGAAACGCGCCGGACCGTGGCCCGAACGGTCGTCGCTGAGCATCAGCCAGCGGTTCGTGCGCCGGTCATGAGCCAGCCCGGAAATGCCGCCGAACCGCTCGTCGAACCGGCTCCGCTCCAATGTGATCCGCTGGTCCAGCCGAACCGCAGGAACGGCGGGGGCGTCCGCTCCGGCATGGGCCGGCACGCCCTGCAGCAGCATGGCGACAGCACAGGCCAGCGCCCCCGACCGCCGTCCCCGCCGCATCAGAGCTTCGCCCGCAGCGACAGCGTGTAGGTGCGCGGCGAGCCCAGGAAGTAGCGGTCGAGCGTGATGGCGGGCAAGGCGAACTCCGGCTGCGTGGCGGTGGAACTGGAAACCGAGCCGATGTAGGCCTTGTCGAACAGGTTATCGACATTGAACTGCAGCGTCAGGCCCTGGAACGGCCCGACATCCGCCAGCGTATAGGTCGCCGAGGCGCCGGCGATTGCGTAGGACGGGATCTTTTCGACGCCGACTTCCGCATAAGTGCCGTTGGCGATGATATGGCCGCCCACCCGGTTGCCGACGTAGCGCAGGTTCGCCTGGATGCGTGCGCCTTCCACCGGCCTCACCCCGATTTCGGCGTAGGCGCTGTGTCGAGGGATATTCCGCACGCGGGCCCCGCCGATCACGCCGACAGCCGCCAGTTCCGCGCGCTCCGCCGACCCCATCGCGGGATCGTCGTGACGGGCGTCCTGGTAGGCATAGCTCGCATAGAAGTCGACCGGACCGAACTGGCCCAGCCCGGTCATTTCGATGCCGCGCGTCCGCTGGCCCAGGATGTTCACCGCGCGCGTGGCCACGTTGCCGCGCACGATCTCGTCGGGTTCGACCGAAGTCGTGCCCGTGGGCACGATGCCGATGTTGTTCTTCAGGTCGACCGAATAGGCCTGCACCGAGAATGCGAGGTTTCCGGTGGTGTAGCGCAAGCCAAAGTCGAAATTCTCGGACTGGATCGGGTCGAGCGAGTTGGGGTTGATGACCGCAGTCGATCCCAGGAAGGCATCCTCGGGAATGCCTGCAAAGTTCTTCGCGTATCCGCCGTAGATCTCTACCCGGCGGGCAGGCGTCAGCTTGAAGCCCAGTTTCGGGTTGATGGCCGAATGCTGCGAGAAGTCGAGACGCGCCGCGTATTCCAGCGGCGAGCGCGCCTTGTAGTTCACGTTGAGCCAGTTGAAGCCGGCATCGACGCGCAGCAGGTCGGGCACGATCTCGATGGCATCCTGTGCATAGAGCATCGTCGTCTCGATCCGCGTCCAGCGCTGGTACTCGGCGTAGTTCAGCTGCGAACGGTCGTAGGCAATGCTGCTGGCGGGATCGATGATGCGGTAGAAGCGGCGTTCCTCGGTGGAGGTGCCGCCTTCCCACCAGCCGCCGACGCGGATCGTATTGCCCGCGATCAGGTTCTCCAGCTTCAGTTCCGCCGTGGCGCCGTAGCGGTCGCGGTCGCGCGGGGTGATGCGCATATCGGCCGGGCCGCCCACGACATTGCCGTCGCGCGCGGTGACGAGCGCCGGGCGGATCGCGCCGCCATTGGCGTTGTAGCCGGTGACGGCATAGGGATCGCTGCCGGTGAGACGGCGGGCGCGATCCTGATAGCGATAGGATTCCCCGCGCAGCGTCTGGTAATAGGGGTTGAGCGTGAACAGCGCCTTGTCGCCGATGCGCCAGCCCATGTTGAGATAGGCCATCAGGTCCTGCCGCGTGCCGCCCAGCGCGCCGCCGTAGTTGACGTCGGTCGCGGGGATGCCGGTCAGGGCGTCGGTCGCCTGGTCGGAGCGGGGATCGGCGCGGAATTCGGCCAGGGAGATGATGTTGAAGTCATTGTCCTGCTGGTCGTTCCAGCTGAAGCGTCCCTTGATGAACGATCCGTCGTCGAAGGTCTTCACCACCTTGAACTCGGCATGTTCGCGCCGGGAATGGCGGCTGTCCGGGCCGGTCCAGATGTCGTTCTCCTGCCGCGAATAGCTGGCGTAGGCCGACAGTCCAGGCGCGATCTCGCCGCTGTCGACACGGAAGTAACTGCGCCAGAAGTCGTACGAGCCATACCCGGCCTCGAGCGTTGCCGACCGCGTCAGCGAAGGATCGTCCGTGGTGAAGTCCACGAAACCACCCAGCGCAAAGCGCGAAGGGGCACCCAGGTCGCCGGCGCTCTGCGACACGGTGATGCGCTGAACGTTGCTGGATTCGATGAAGCGCTGCGGCGGCGACCCGCCGTTGAAGCGGGCATCTCCCGTGGGGATGCCGTCGAGCGTGAAGCCTACCTGCTCCTTGTTGAGACCGCGCATGGCGAATTCGAACGAGAAGCTGCCCCCGCGCGCGTCGCCCGTGGTCACTTGCAGGCCCGGAACCTTGTTGAGGCTCTGGGTAATGTCGGCGCCGAACGGCCGCTCGTCGATATCGTCCCGCCCCAATACCGCGACTGCGCGGGTCTCACCCTGCCCGATCTTGTAGCCGGTGACGACGATGGCATTGCCCTCGGCCTCGGCCCCGCCCCTATCTCCGTCTTCGGCATTCCGCGCCGATGCCGCAACGGGCGCGATGACGAGCAGGGAGGCCCCGGCCAACAGGCTGCAACTCCTGGAAATGCCGAACAGGCGGATAATGGTCATGACTGAAAACACCCCGTGAAAAACTGACGGAGGGCCCTTTGACATGATGGCATGACGGTTTAGTGAAACGTTTCACTGAAATATGAAACGTTTCATTTCATCTCTTGGCTCAGCACCAGAATCTCGCGTTCCAAACGCAGTCCGTCCGCTAACCGGCAGGTGGCGACCAATTTGCCGTTCATCGATCCCGAGATGAACGGCCGGCCCGCTCAAAGAAGTTTGAAGCCGCGGTCCTTCACCATCTGATGCAGCCGTTTACGACCGCCAAGATAGTCCATGTTGGTGGCAGATTCATGCACGGCATCCTGCCAGCTCTTGGGACGCATGCCCTGTCTTTCGCGAAAGTGGCTGTACGCTTCCTCATAGCCTTCGAGCGCCGGACCATTGGCCGCATCATCATAGCGGTTAATGTGCAGCATCACGGATTGCGGCAATCGCGGGCGAGGCGCGCTGACGCGATCCGGGGCGGGCCGTCTCACCGTCATGCCGAAGGTGAAGAAGGCATGAGGCGGAAGTCCGACGATCTCGGCCAGCTCCCGTGCCGCATTGCGCAGCACTCCCAGGAAAACGACGCCAAGCCCGATGGATTCAGCGGCCGGTACGGCATTCTGCGCTGCCATCAGGAAGGCATCCAGTTGCTCCAATATTACGGGCTCACTTCCCTGTGCCCGGGTGATCGCCGCCGAACGCGAGGCATCAGCGACCCAGAGCAGCAACGTCGGTGCCTCCTTGATGCATGGAATGCGGTCCATCGGCACGGTTGCCGTGATGGTCCTGGAAATGGGATCGCAGCGATCCGGAACTGACGGGTTCGCGCGGAAGCTAAGCAATCGGCAACGCTGCTCCCAAAATCCATCTCCCGCGCAGATCACTTCCGTAGCGTTTCTACACAGCCTCGACCCATTTCTGCCGCCTGATCGCTGGATTCCATTTCCCATCTGCTGACTGTCCGGTTCGCATCCTACGATCCAGGTTCGAGAGGTCACGCCAGACTTGGAATGCAAGGCCACATTCCACCCTCAGTAGATGGATCACGGCAAGCGATGTTGATAAAGCGTCAGCGGGTAGAGCCTGAGCCCCGCCTCTTCAAGCAGGCTGGCGCAGCGGGTGATGATCGCGGCAAGGCAGCGATCGGCGGGCCTCAGATGCACGGCGGCGATACGCTGGGCAGCGGCGATCCAGGATAACAGCGTCAGTTCATCATCCCCGAGATAGAGCGCACCCGGATGCTGGATTTGCAGTCCCTTGCGCCGAGCCAGATGACGCAGGCGAGCGAAGGCCGCGACGAGAAGATCATCCAACGAAGGCTCATTTTCGCCTCGCAGCATCGCCAATACGCGGCGCTCGACGCGGGGGCCGCGGCGCAGGGAGCGGTTGCTGTAGCTCATCGTGGCTGCCTCAACGCATAAAGAACTCGACCGGGACGACGAGTTCGATGGTTTCCCCTTTCACGTCTTCGGGCGGCTTGGGCAGTGGCTGTGCCCGCTTCGGCAGCGCCTGTGCTTCCCGGTCGAGCGAGCGAATGCCGGAGGAGCGTTCCAGCGATACCGCCAGCACTTTGCCCTGCCGGTCCATCGTGAAGCGGATATAGGGCACGCCCTGCTGCCGGGCGAAGTGGGCGTCGCGCGGGTAACGCTTCACTTTGTCCAACGCGCCGAGCACGAGGCCCTGCCAGGTCGGCTTCGCGCTGGAGGCTTGTGGAGCCGGCGGCACGGGCTTGCTGACAGGCGCGGTGGTCTCTCTGACGGGAGGACCGGGATCGGGCGGCGTCGGCTGAACCGGTGCAGCGGCGACCACGATGTTTGCGTCCGGAAACGCAATCTTCGGTGTCTTGATCGCCGTTCGGGCAGGCTGCGGGGCGGGCTTGTCCCTTTCCACTTGCCGAGGCCCGGGAGGAGCTTCGGTCACCGGTTCGGGCGGGGCAGCGGGTTGTGCTACGTCGAAGGCAGTGAGCACCGCGACAGGCGGTATTGTGGCGTAAGTCTGCCATGTCAGGAACAGCGCAGCAAGGATCGCAAGGGCAATCGCGCCCGTGCCGCAAAGGCCGACCAGTCTCGTGCCGAGCGTCGTGGACTGGTCGGCATAACGCGCGGAGGGCCCTGCCGCTTCGCGCGCAGCAGGCATGTCAGCCATGCCCGCTGGAACTGCACGGTAGCTGCGACGATCCTGGCAAACGTGCGCCATCAGAACCGATAGCGCGCCGTAAGCATGGCGTTGCGCGGATCTCCGTATACGCTGGTCGGAAAGGCAAGACCGGATTGCCCGGTGAGCGAGCGGTAGTATTTCTTGTCGAACAGATTGTTGACGTTGAAGCGTATGTCAAAATTCGGCGTTGCCTGATAGCTGGCGTTCAAGCCGACAAGCGCGTAGGCCTTTTGCTCCTCGTGGTAAGCAATGCCTGAGGTTGTTCCGTTATTATAGATCGTGCTTTGCCAGTAGAACGAACCGCCGATCCGAACCTTGTCCATATCTCCCGGAAGACGATAGTTCGTGAGAACCTTCACCAGGTGGCGAGGCACGTCCGTATCGAACAGAGTGCCGATCTTCGTGGCATCCGCGTCCTTGCGATATTTGGCCAAGGTATGAGAATAGCCAGCGGTAATCTGCCAATCAGGCGTGATCGCCCCGTCTATTTCGAAGTCGATGCCTTCGGCGCGGACAAGGCCTGCCGCTTCGTAACAGGTTGCAGTGGGATAGGTGCTGCACTGGGTCTGGTCACTGATCCGCGCGGCTCGGTTGGCCTGATCCATGCGGAACAGCGCGAGTGAAAGATTCAGGGTATCGTCGAAATACGAGCCCTTGATGCCGGCCTCGTAATTCTTTCCGAGAACTGGCGAGAGCAATTGGCGATCGACATCATAGTAGTTTTGCGGCTTGAAGATGTCGGTATAGCTGACATAGACAGAGTGATGACGGTCCAGATCGTAGATCAGGCCGGCATATTTCGTCAGGTGATGATAGACCTCGTAGTGGTTCGATGTGTTCCAGCGCGGCTGTGCATCCGAATATTCGTACCAGTCCAGCCGCGCACCGGCGATCAGCTTCAGGCCGTCGGCCAGATTGAGACGCGTGGTCGCATAGACATTGGTTTCCTTGATATCGCTGTCCAGCCACGGCAGGATGGTGAGATCGGGCCTGGCGATTGCGGATGGATCGAAGTTGTAGAGGTCAATGTCGCGCGCCATGAGCCCGCCCTGGTTGGTATTGCCGTCGAACTCCACCCGGCGATATCCACCGCCCAGCACCAGTTCATGCTCCCGTCCGAACAGTTTGAACGGGCCGCTGGCATAGAGCCCATAGCTGCTCTGATTTTCCTCATGCTCGTTGAGGGCATTCAGCAGGTCATAGGATCCGTTCGCGACGTTGGACCGGATATAGTGGCCCAGCATGTTGAGCTTCGCCCATACCTTGTAGGCCGAGAGGTTGACCTTCCACCCGTTGTCGAACCGGTGCTCCAGCGACGCGAACAGCGAAGTGCTGTCCTTGTCCCAATATTCCCAGTCGCTCGCATAGGATGTCGAACGCGGAAGATCGAGATGGCTGCCATCCGCCGCGACAGGCATGCCGGTGAAGCCGTTGCCGTCGAGATCGTCTTCCTGACGTGTCGCCGAAACACTGAGCGTGGTGCGCGATCCGAAGTCCTTCTCGACGATGCCGTAGAGCATGTTCCGCTTGCTGTGCTCGCGGTCGCGGAAGCTTTCCTCGTCGTTGTAGGTGCCGACGACGCGGGCCCTGAGCGTGCCGTTCTTGTCGAGCGGCCCGGAAAGATCGGCCTCGACGCCGTAGCGGTTCCAGTTGCCGACATTGCCGGCAATCGAGAATTGCGGATCCAGGGTCGGGCGTTTGCGGACGAGGTTGATCGCCGCTGCGGGATTGCCGGATCCGATCGTCAGCCCCGCCGCTCCGCGCACGATCTCCACGCGATCGTAGATGGCAATGTTCGGATCGACCAGATCCTGCGACAGCTGCGAACTGGAAAGCGTGACGGGTAGCCCATCGAACAGGAGGTTATCGACGCTGAGGCCGCGCGCGTAGAAGCGCTGACGCTGTGGCCCGCTCGTCCAATAGAACACCCCTGGCACGTTCTGGATGACATCCTTGAGCGCCAGCGCTCCCTGGTCCTCTATCGCCTGCCGGGTGACCACGGTGACAGACTGGGGCGTTTCGCGGATCGACAGCGGCAGCTTCGTCGCGGTCGCCATGCTACGGGTGGTGTAGGAGCGGGTGCCTTCGGTCGCCGCCGGATCGCTTGTCACGCTGGCCAGGATACCGCCGCCCGCGCCCTGTCCCTCAACCCGCACAGGCCCCAATTCGATGGCGCCCTGGGCGGAAGGGGCCGCCGTCAGCGTGACGATGTTTCCCTCGATGCGATAGCTGAGGCCGGTTCCAGCCAGAAGCCGGCTTAGGGCCTCCGGCGCGCCCATGCTCCCCGACACGGCGCTGGACGTGCGGCCGTCCGGGAGGGACGCCGGCACGCTGACCTGCATGCCGGATTGGCGCCCGAAAATGGCGAGAGCCGTGGGCAGCGACTGCGCGGGAATGTCGAAGCTTCGGTTTCCTGCCGAGCGAGTTTGCGCCTGAACCGGCGCGCTGAAAGCCACTGCCAGTGTGGAGCCTGCGAGAAGGGCTGCTATCCACAATGCCCGCCCATTGCTCGCCCCTACCTTACCCCCAGTCGTCATTGTCGAGAACGCCCTTCATCCAGTTACAATCCGAGGGCGGCATTCAGGCATTTCCTGAAAATGCGAAGCAGATGCAATATGCCCTCGCTTTGTATCGACTGCGGAGGCTCAGGATTTTTCGGAAAAAAATTGAGAAACCGAATTTTTACCGAAATTGGCGGCGTGCTCGGCGGCTTGAAAACCGGGCCATTGCGGGGTTCAGTCCTCCGAAAGAACCAAAATCCATGGGGTTATCTGAGTTACCCGGCCGCCATAGGCTTTCGTAAGGGCCTGCATGGCATCGGCTGGATGGCGGAGGTCGTAGATGCCTGTGACCCGGCGCTGTGCAAGGCCATCCGTTCGCATGACGATCAGGCCCTTGTACCAGGGACGCAGAGCCGCAACGACGTCGCTCATGGGTTGGTCCTGGAAGGCGAGTTGCCCGTCGCGCCAAGACCCCATCAGGTCTGCCGACGCGCTATGTCTTGCAATCGTTGAGCCGATCGAGATCGCCTGCCCTGCGGTAAGACGCTCCGAAACGCGCTTGTTCGGCACATCGCCTTCGACCTCCACGATGCCATCCTCGACGGCGACATGGACCCGGTCCTGGACCATGCCTACCTCGAAGGCGGTGCCGATGTCGGTCGTGGTGACATTGCCTGCCAGCACTTGAAACGGGCGGTCGGCCTTGTGCTTCACATCGAACCACGCCGTACCGCGCAGGAGGGTGATACGGCGGGCCTGCGATGAATAGGCGATCTTGATGGCGGACTTGGGCGCAAGATAGGCGCGCGTGCCATCTTCAAGCGTAAGTGCCCTCACTTCACCTGTGCCTGCCAAAGCGTCCGCCTGCCAACGCAGGGTCATGTCCGGCGCGACCACGATTCCCAGAACCGCAGCGGCTGCTGCCGAAACGGCAATGCCTATGGACCGACGCCCGCGACGGTGTCGAACGCCTGGGACAGGATGTCGGCGGGATGGCCGCCCGGCAGTGATCGTGGAGCCCTCGCGCTTTCGTGGCTGAGACCAGCGCTCGCGATATTGCGGTTCGGTTCTGCCGATACCCGCGTAAGCCTGTGCCGTTTCCTCCCATGCGGCGGCGTTTTGGCTATTGGAGGAGCGCCAGGCTTCGAACCGCGCTCGCACCGCGTCATCCTCTGGTGCTTCCCTCAGCGCGACGATCCAGTCGAGCGCCTCGGTATCCGCTCGTTGCGCCATGGCATCGTGATCTTCCGTCATCGCCGCTGCTCCGACTGATAGTCCATCGCTTTTTGCGGAGCCGATGGGCGACGAGCAATCGCCGCAGAATAATAACTGTCTGGCATCGATCTTTTTCGGATTTTTCGTGAACGCGACATCGGGCTTACCGCAGCCTGGAGCGGCAATGCGCCACGCCTTCGGTGACGAGTTGATGGGCAAGCGTTACGGAAATGCCAAGCTCCTCGGCAATTTCCCTGAGTTTGGCCCCACCAAACCGATGCATCTCCACCGCAATCCGCATCCGCTCCGGAAGCTCCGCCAGGGCTGCCGTCAGACGATCGACCTCGGCTCTGGCAAGAGCGGCCTGTTCGGGTGACGGTTGGTCGGCCGCCACGCCGAGCAGCACGGTGTCCCCGTCCGCCTCATGCGTGTCGACATGTCGCCGTGCACGCCGGATCCAATCCAGGGCCAGATTGCGTACGATCCGGGTGAGATAGCCGCCGGGGCTTTCCAGCACTTGTCTGGACGCCATTTCACCAAGGCGGAGATAGGCCTCCTGAACGACCTCTTCGGCATCGTCCTGATCGCGTGTGATCTTCCGTGCATAGCGGATCATGTCCCGCCGCTGATCGGAGATCTCTTCAAAGTCGAACTTGGAAATCGCCACTTACATCGCCTTGGTCCATGGCGCGTAAGGGCACTTCCAGTTCCACATCTTGCGAGCCAGTCGCAACAATAGCGGGAAGCACGCGGCTTTGCAAATGATGCACAACCTGCCTTTGAACGACCAGCGCCTTTCGAAGAGCCGAAATGACGTTCTCGATGCCCGGTCGCCGTTCGGTAAGGCCTCTTCGCCAGAGATCCTCGCCGGGCCTTCCCCGACGAGGGGGTATTCATTCGCCGTTTGGGCTATCGATTGCTCAGCCCTTTCCGCGTAATGCAAGCAATGAAGACCCAACGACCTGGGCGTATTGGCCCAGGTCGTTGGGTAAGTTTCAGAATTTCTTGCTGATGCCGAACTGGACGACGCGGCCGATCGTGAACGCGCTGCCCGAAGTCGTATCTATGCCCAGGCCGGTCGCCGAGCGAAACTCCGGCGGAGCCACATCGAACAGGTTCTGGACATTGAGCGTAAACGAAAGGTCGCTGGCCCAGGCCGACTTGGATTTTACGTCGTACTTGAAGAACAGGTTAATTGCATCGAACGCTGAAACCCGTGTCTGCCCGAATTCGACCGTGCCGCGCTTGTATCCCGACGTATGGTTCCAGATCACCTGAGCCCGCAGGCCGCCGATCTTGGTACCCAACGTCCCCTGGATACGGAACACGGGCGTGTTGAACGCGAGATCGTCGGAAACCGGCAGGGATGGCAGCGCCTGCGACTTCTGCGACAGGCGGTAGTTGCCGGTGACGCTTGCGTCGAACGAGCCGATACTGGTGTCGAGCAAATAGTTTGCAGAGAAGTCGAGCCCGTCAAGCGTCGCCGTACCCAGGTTGCGCGAACGCGTATCGAGCGTGACGAGCACCGGGGAACCGGTGCCGCCCGAAGTGATGATCGCCTGCGAAGTCGAGTTCGGATTGGCTACTGTGAAGTTGAAGTTTGCCGGGTCGAACTGCGTCAGATATTCTGCCAGTTGCTGCCCGCTCGGTCGAACCGCATAGAGCTGCGGAAAATTCGCATAGTAGTCGCTAAGGTCCGCGCCGGTTACCGGCCTGCCGATCGTCCCGGTCAGTTCGATATTGTAGTAGCTGACATTCAGCGTCAGTCCCGGCACGAAGGGCGGCTCTATTTCGGCGCCGATCGACCAGTTTGTGGCCTTCTGCGGTTGAACCCCCGGCGCAGTACCCGAGACGAACAGTCCGATCTCTCCCGTAGCGGCGGTGACGCCGGGCGGCGGGCGCAGGAAGGCGGCGGGAACGGTTGCTACGGCCGAGGCGAGGACGCCGAGTTGATCGACCGGCGACGGAGCGGTGAAGGATTTGCCCCAGTTACCGCGAATTGCAATCCACTCGACCGGGCGCAGCGTCGCGGCGAGCTTCGGATTGAAGGTGTCGCCAAAGTCGCTGTATTTGTCGTATCGGCCCGATGCCGAAAACGTCAGTTCGTTGATGAACGACAGGGCGTTGTCTTCGCCAATGACGGGGATCGAGAGTTCCCCGAACACCGAGTCCACCTTCTGCGTATATTTGGTCGGATTCTGTAGCACGTAAGTGGAGGCGTTCGTCGTGCGCCGCGTGAAATTGTCCTGCATATGCTCATAGCCGGCAGCCGCCCGCAGCATCCCACCGGGAAGCGCGAAGACCGGCCCGTTGACGATGGCGCGATAATCGTAAAGTTCGTTGCGGCCACTGCCGGTCGCATAGCGGCGCAGGCCGGATACAACGCCGGGCGCGGTGGCCCCGACATCGTAAGGATTAAGCGTGCCGTTTGCGAGCGCGACCGACTGCGCGGCGGCGCTGATCTGTGCGTTCCTGAACGAGGTCGTGGCGATGCCGTAGCTCGCCAGGCCGCTGAACTCCCAATCGGAACCAAGCTCGATCGAGATCGAGGGCGCGATGCGCCAGGTTTCGAGGTTGGTCTCCTGCGTGGCGGAGCGAAGCCCGTAAAGGGGGCTGTAGTCGAACCTGACCACTTGCGCTCTTCCGGCATTGGCGTCGGCGCTCGACAGGTAGAACGGCGAAGCCGTCGTCAACGTGGCCTGGCCCGCAGCCCCGGTTCCAAGCGCGCCGGTGCCAAGCGTGCCGCCGATCTGTTCGATCTTGCGATTGGCGTAAAGCGCGGTCATGTCGAACCGCACGCTACTGCTGAGATGCTGGTTGAGCCGGGCGAAGACGGTGTGCAACGTCGAGGTCGGATAGATCGCCACGGGATCGGAAAAGTCGCAGGTGTTGGGGCCGCCCGCGACCAGTCCTGTTCCACCCGGAACGTATGAGGTCGTGCCGATCGTGGCATTGGGAGCCGCGCAGTTGCGGCCCGTCGGGATATCCGTGTTCCAGTCGACCTGCTTGATCCAGTCGCGATCCGAGCCAAAGACGCTGTCGTGATGCGAGTAGCCGTAGGCGACATAAAGACCGCCCGTTCCCCAGTCCTTGCCGGCAAGCGCGCTGGCCTCGATCGATTGGTAATCGTCGCCGATACCGTAACGGGCATCGGCCTGAATGCCGTCGAAGCGATCGCGCGTGACGAAGTTGATGACACCGCCGATCGCATCCGAGCCATAGACCGCCGAACCGCCGTCGGTCATCGCCTCGACCCGGCCGATTACGCCGGGGGCGATGATGTCGGGATCGACGGCGATCTGCTGGATGCCCGCGCCGACGACGCGCTGGCCATCGAAAAGGACGAGCGTCTGGGCGCCGCCGCTGGTGTTGGCGCCGGGCAAGTTGCGCAGGTTGGGCCGGTTGATCGGGTTGCTGCCGTTCGCTCCGGGCGTGGGCGAGATGCCGGCGGGCAGAGCGTTGAAGAAGTTTCCGACCTGCGGGACGGTGGCAAGCACCTGGCTGGTAGAGGCCGCACCGGTGGCCGCGATCTTGTCGGCATCGACATTGATGACATTGTTGCCGGCCGGAGCGATGCCACGAATGAGAGTCCCGATCACGACGATCGGCTCGCTGGTCACCTGATCCGCCGCCGGTTGTTCCGGGCTAGGTGGCAGGCTTTCGGTCCGCGGCGGTTCCGATTGGGCAAGGGCGGTACCGGGCAGCAGGGCGATGGTCGCCGCACCCAATGCAAATCGGGCGCATGAACGCTTGTAAATACTTGCCATTTCTTTTTCCTCCCCTTGGCGAACTCGCAGTAGAATTCGTCATCCAATCCGTCTCGTCAGCTTTGATCTGATCGAGGCAAAGCGGTCCCTTCCCGCAAAGCGTTGGTTCCGCCTGCGTTTCCCGGATCCGGTATGGGTTTTGGCTTTTGGCTGATCGTGCCTCTTGCGGCGATGCCGTTGGGGAACCAATCGTTGCCATGCGCTCAGGTCCGCTCTTGCTCCCTTTCTCCCTCTTGCGTTTACAAGCAAACCTCGCGGATTCGCCGCCAAACGAACTTGCTCTCTCTGTCAGGTGATGCGCCAATAGGCGCCTATTTGGCTTGACTTATCCGGACATGGGCGCGTTTGGGCGCAGTTTTCGCTTCAATCGCGTGGGCGACGTTCCAAACCAGCGGCGGCAACTGCGAGAGAAGATCGACTGCTCCGCGAAGCCCAGCTTTTCGGAGATTTCGTGAAATTCAAGGTCGGTGCGTTCAAGGTAATAATGCGTCAATTCCTGCCGGACGCCGTCTTTCACTTCCTGAAAACTCAGCCCCTCGTCGTGAAGCCGGCGTCGCAGTGTGCGCGGATGGATACTCAGCGCCTGGGCCACACCCTCGCAGGAACTGTCTCCTCCAGCGAGTGACCGAAGCACCAGCCCACGCACTTCCGCGTCCACGGGAAGTTGTTGCTTGGGAAAGTGCCGGGCAATGTAACGCGTCATGTCACGATGGACGTATTCGTCCTGGCTGACGATGGGGCGGGACAGATCTTCCGGGTAGAATATGATACCGTCCGCCGGTTCTCCGAACAGCACCTCACATCCGAAATTGCGCCGGTAGAGGCAAGTCGGCGACACCGGTTCGTGACGGAAGTGTATCTTGCGCGCACGCGCCAGCCCGCCGGTCATTTCCATGGCTTCGAGGTGTCCGATCAGCAAAAGCTGCTCGATCGCCTGGGCACGGTCGGCAGTTCCAGTCAGCAGCAGTTCGTGTCCCGCAAACGTGCTCATCCGATCCGATGCCTCACTCAACCAGACGCGGGCCGCTCGACTGTGCGCCGAGCTGTTCTCGCTCGCAAACCTGACGGCATCCCCGAAGGTCCTCGAATTGCGCATGACATGGCCCAGCGGGCCGAACACGGCGCCTCCGCGTTGGCGAATGGCAAGCCGCATCCCCAGGTCCGGGCGACCGAGATTTCTTGCCGCCGTGTCGAGCAGCCGGATCGCTTGTCGGTACGTCAGGCCGCCCGAACATTCCGAATAGTCAGCGGCGGGAATTTCGACCTGTTCCAGAAGCGCGCCAAGGTCGCCTCCAAGCTCGGTCAGAAGCACCGAAAAATGCCGCAACAACGGAGTAACCAGTCGCTCGAATTGGGTTTCGTTTGCTGTAGGCAAGACAAACGCTTCCTTCCGATATGGCGTGTGGCCGCCCGTTACGATCAGCAGTTTTCAAGACGCCTGGTCATATTTCTACGCCTTTATGCATCCCAGCCCAAGCCCGCCTCGAAGTTCCTGATCATGGCGATGACGGCGCCCTGAATGATGGAGGCTTTGGGCCAACCGGCATGCACCGCATATTGCAGAACGAATTCCTGCAATTCTTTGGCGGAGCAGTTGCCGCTCGCCATTGCTGCATGGAAATGCGTCTTGATCGGCGTAGGCGCACAACTCTCGGAAACGCCCACGAGCGTGATCCAGCGTCGGGACCGTTGGTCCAGTGCCGAACGTTTCCACATTTCGCCGAAGACGAAGTTGTCGATCCCCGCTTCGAAGAAGGGCGTGACCGGCGGTGGGCCTGGAAAGCCCATTACGGCGTTGAATTCGTCGATCCCCTGCTGAACGCGCTCCTGCGGATTCCAGGGTTCGCCACGGATTGGCGCAAATGCAGCCGGGATGAGCCCCAGGGTCTCTGCGCACCGCGATATGGAGCGATCCAGCTCGACCCCACGCGACCATCCGGCATAGACGGCAATGTGGAGTGCGGCCTCGCGCAGTTCGATCAACGACAGATCGCCACAGGTCAGCGCACCGCGTACATAGTCGTCCAGGACGTCGACCGGGCCGTTGCTGCTGGCCGCGCTTGCGATCGCGATGAAATAGCGTGAGCGTCGGTCGAGGCCGGGGCGGCTCCAGATTTCAGCGAAGATATAGTCTCGCCAACTGGCTTCAATCGGTGTCGCCGGTCCATCCAAGGCCCGTGCGATCACGACTGTACCGACATCGCTACCGACTTGCGTCCGCTCTAGCGGGTCAAGAAAATCCATGGTTTCGCTCGCTCCGCTCAGGCGTTGAGGGAATCGATCACGTCCTGCGTGATGCCGGGGCGACCGGTGTCTCCGGCGAGAAACTCCTGGTGCTTCTTCTCGACAAATGCGTCCGGGTCGGCGGCCGCCTCGACCAGGGTAGGCCATGCCTCCTGATGCGTGGGCACAAGGATGCGGCCCGCTTCCATGGCGTCCGACAGGATATTTGCCGTGCCCTGCTGGGACATGACCTGAAGGTGGCTGCCGGGCGCTCGCATGATGTAGTTCTCGCTGAAATGCTTCATTCCATCGACCGAGGTGGTCATTACCGGGCCGGGACAGAGGCAACTGACGCCGATGCCGAACTGCTTGAGATAGAGCGCCAGATTTTGCGACATCGAGACCACGGCCGCCTTGCAGGCAGCATAGTGGATCCGGCTCGCGGCGAAAGGATAGAGACCGGCGAAGCTGGCGGTGTTGACGATATGCCCCGAACCGCGCGCGATCATGCGCGGCACGACGATATTGTTGGCGCGGACCATGCCGAAGAGATTGACGTCGAACATCCGCTGCCATTCGGCTAGCGGGATGTCCTCGGGGTTGCCGCCTGACAGGATGCCGGCATTGTTCATGTGGATGTCGAGTGGCCCGAGGGCCTGTTCGGCCGCATCGATCGTTACCGCTACCGACGCCTCGTCCAGTACATTGCAATGAAGCCCGATGGCGTCGGCGCCCGATTTGCGCAGAATTTCTGCCGTTTCCTCGGCGCCGTCCCGGCTGATGTCGGCAACCGCCACGCGGGCGCCGCGCAGAGCCCATTCCTGCGCGATGCGGCGGCCGATGTTCTGCCCGGCACCGATGATGAGCGCGCTCTTGCCAGCGAAGGTCTCCGACATCTGTTCCTCTCCCTGCCTGTTTTCAGGCGTATTTCGATTGTGATTTAGACGTTCATGGCATCGAGCAGATCGGATGCCGCCTGAATACCCGCGCGGAGTTCGCCTTCGTCGGTCTCGGCGGCATAGTCGGCTGGAACGACCTCCAGATCGAACACGCCTTCATAGCCCGCGTCGAGGACGTCCCCCATCATGCGCTTTAGCGGTAGATCTCCTTGGCCGATGTGCGCACGGCCTCCGCGACCCGAAATCGCGATATCGCCGATCTGCACCAGCGCGATGTGCGGCATGGCCCGCTTCAGCGTCTTGGGCAGTCCGCGCTCCATCCAGTTGTTGCCGAAGTCGGAAACGATGCCGAGGCCGGTCCTCTCCGCCACCTCGATCGCGTCGGACAGTGTCGTGCAGAATGATGCGCTCGTTCGCAGGCTAGGTTCGAAGGCCGCGATGACGCCTTGCCGCCGCGCGTGTTCGACCGTAGGGGCGACCGCTTCGGCAAAAAGTGCGCAATCCTCGTCCCAGTCGCAGCGGATGGTCCGGCCGGTGGTGAAATAGATCGAATGGCCTTCGTGCGCTGCGACAAGATCGATCATCTCTCGGTGGATCGCGCGCGTCGCATCCCAGTTTGATCGGTCGGCAAGCTGGAAACCCGCCGTGATCAGCGTGCTTATGCGGATGCCGACGCCGTCCAGCGCGGCCAGCTTGGTCTTCGGATCATCCGCGATCTTGTTCATCAGCAGGCCGGCATGGCGCACGCCCATGTCCCTCCAGAGCGCAAGCTCCCGCTCGAACGGCCACTGGAACGAGCACATGGCGTCAACGGAAAGGCGGGCGTTTGTCATTGTTTTGCCTCCGCCAGCGCATCCTCGATCCGCCGGATCTCGCTTTCCAGCCAGCGTACCTCACTGAAATTCTCGCGTCCGGCGGCCGTCAGGATCACGCGCTGCGCCTCCAGTTGGATGCCAAGGGCGCGGCGATGGGACGGCGAGGCGGGTTCGACCGCTTCGGCAACGTGAAGGGCCTTCAGCGGCTGACTATCGCTGAGGTAGCGGTTTGCAAGGTCGAGAGCCGCCTCCGCGCCGCCCGCCAACGCTATCAGGTCCGGGAATACGGAATTGGCCGGCGTGCCGTAGAGTTCGGTCGTCGATTCATAACGGAACCATCCCAGATGCTCTTCCCAGATCGAGCGCACGATCCAGGGCACTTTCCCATGGCCCTGCGGGATCGCCAGCTCTTGGGGGAGCACAATCGTCTCCATCAGTTCCCACAGGCTCTTGCCGGCGTTCATGCCCTCGAACGTGGCATCGCGAAGGTACTGCGCGGCATCGCGCATCCTGGTGAGACTGTCCCGGATCGTTTCCGCGCCGCGAATGGGCTCGCCATGCCCGGTGATCAGGACTTCGGGCTCGAGATCGATGACGCGCTGAACGCTGTCGATGTACCACTGGACGTAGCGATAGCGATCGCCACGAACCGTGTAGAGGTTCGGCACATGACCGAAGATGGGGCCCGTCATGTTGCCGGTAAAGACGATGCGGTCCTGCGGCAGCCAGACAACCAGCGAGTCCACGGTCTCGCCGCCGGGAACGGAAAGCAGTTCGAAACGGCGTCCGCCCAGTTCGAAAGAGTGCGTGTCGTGGAAGGTCGTCGTAAGCACGGGCTCGGGCCGCTCGGTCAGTTCCCGCTTCTGGTCGCGGCTCCACAGGCGCCGCGATCGGGCCGCCATCGCCGGGCCGAGATCGCGATATTGGGTCCGGACGAACGGCAGGTTGGCCTGGCCGATGGTCTCCACGCCGGGCGCATTGAAAGTCGGCCAGCCGCCGATGTGGTCTTCGTGGCTCTGGGTGAAGACGATCTTGCGGATCGGCTTGTCGCTGACGGCCGTGAAGCGTCGCTTGTTCTCGGCCGCGCTATAGATGATACCGGTGTTGACCAGCACATCGCCGTCGCCGGTCGTGACCAGATAGAGGTTTGACACGTCTCTCGACATGAAGATGCCGTTGCCGAGATCGACGGCGTCCTGCGTTCCGGCACCGTCGTTGATGATCTGGGCATTGAGCGGCTGATTGGCATCGCGCATCTTCTTCGGCTCCCCTCCGCGAATGTATCCGGTATGGTTCACTGCACTTCCTGCTTCACCTTGAAGCGGTCGGTGTAGCAGGCAAAGCGCTGGCGCAGCGCGGGGATGTCGAGATTGAAATCCCCGGCAAGGTCATAGACGACCCGCCCGTCCTTCCCCCGCGGATGGCTGTCCATGTAGTCGCGCATGTCGGCCACGCTCTCGTCGCTGGCGGGAAGGCCGGCAAATTCCAGAACGCGCTGCGCGGTGCCGATATCGTCGGCGATGACGTCGCCGAACAGGATGTCCAGCCGCTGGCCTTCCGCCACCTTGTCCATGTCGCGCAGGTAAGCGCGCAGCATCCGCTCGATCCGGTCGACCCAATAGGCAACGTGGCCCGGGACGTCGGGCTGCTTCTGGTGCGCGAGTACCGAGAGCCCGCGCATGGTCAGCACCGATTGCAGCAGTGCCAGCGGGTCGCGGTGGATCTGGACGATGGAGGCATCGGGATAATTGGCGATCAGCGCGGGGATCTGTTCGCTATGCTGGTTACCCTTGAGGATCCAGCGACGTTCCGAGGGGAACTGATAGGCGATCGCCTTCAGCATCCGCTTGCCATAGGCATAATGCGGCGTCTGGTCGTGGCCGAGCAGATAGTCGCGCCAGCCTGGGACTTCGGCCATCCATTCCCATTGGTAGGTCGTGAAATCCGGCATCTGCAGCTCGTTCTCGCCGCAGGCATGGTCGGGGGAATGTTCGTGCATGGCCGCCATGATGGCATTCTGCTTCATTCGGTTCCAATGGGCGCTGGAGCGTACCCAACGCGGGTCGAGCCCGTCCGCTCCAGCCGCTTCGCCCGGCGCGAGCACGGCTTCGGAGCCGAGGTAGGCCGGCAGGTGGCGCAAACGGCGGTCGGCGGCGATCAGGTTTTCGAGGTGGGTCGTGCCCGATCGCGGCAGGCCGACGATGATGATCGGGCGGTCGATGACTTGATCGTCAACCTCCGGATGCGCGTCGAGGAAGGCCTTGTTCTTGAGGCGATTGGCCGCCTGCTTCACGCAGGCGGCACGGAACTGGGCCTTGGCAAAGCGCCACAGGTTCGGGTTCGCCGCGACTTCGCCGGTCAGTGTGCCCAAGCGTTCGGTGAAGTCCATCGGCCCGAAATCGGAAAGTCCGGTCTGCGCCCTGGCATCGGCGAGGATGCCTTCCACCGACATGTCGAGTGGCTCGGCCTCGGCGGCTTCAAGCTCGGCGCGGCGATCGGGCGCAATTCCGGGATTGCGGAACTGCTCGACCTTGAAGACCTTGGTCTGGACCTTCTCGGCGTCCTTTGTGGGAGCAGCGCTCATGCCCGGCGCTCCGCTGCGGTGTTGAGCTTGCCGGCGTTCGCCATCCATCCGCCATCGACGCGCACAAGGTCGCCGGTGTGATAGCGCGAGGCATCGCTCATGAAGTAGACGCCGATGCCTTCGAAGTCCGACGGATTGCCGAAGCGCGGGATCGGGCAGCGTTCGCGCACCTGGCTGCCGAGCGGCGAGTCCGGACCCTGATCCTTCACGGTCTCGCTCTCGGTATAGCCCGGACAGACGGTGTTCGCGCGGATGCCGTACTTGCCGAGATCGACGGCAATGCCGCGTGCCAGCGCCGCCATCGCGCCTTTCGATGCGTTGTAGTGCTGCATGCCGATCGAGCCGGTGACGGCCGAAAGGCTGGCGCAGAACAGGATCGATCCGCCCGGATCGCCTGCTTCCGCGCGGGTGCGCATGTGACGGGCCGCCTCTCGTGCGAGGTAGAACGCGCCGTGCTGGTTCACCGAAAGCAGTTCGTGCCAGGCTTCGCCCGTCATATTGGTGAAGCAGCCCTGGTTCTTCATGAGGCCGGCATTGGCGATGGCGCCATCGACGCGGCCCATGTGTTCGACAGCTTCTGCGAAGGCTTCTACCACGCGCGCTTCGTCCGCAACGTCCACTTCCTGCGCGAAAACGCGGCCGTCGAATTCGGCCAGTTCGCGAGCCGCTTCCTCGTTCCGGCCCTTGCGGCGCCCCCAGATCACGACATCGCCGCCCGCGCGGGCGATGCCGCGCGCGAAGCCCAGGCCGATACCCGCATTGCCGCCCGAAACGACGACGACGCGGCCGCTCATGTCCCAAGGTAGACGTGCCATGCCTCTCTCCAATTTTTATCCTGAAAGGGTTTTCGGCGGCCCTTCTGACCCCGATTCCCTCGTTGAGATGATTTAAACAGGATACTCTATAAGCTTGTCAAGCGATCGAACCCAGTCCCGCATCGCCGCTGCGAACAGACTGGACGCGGGGCAGGGTTTTGTGTTTTGACCCACGGTGATGACCAAGCGTGAAACCAAGTCGGCCCTCGATGCCGCTGCCGAAAGACTGAGGGAGATCGTCCTCTCCCGCGAGCCGGGAGCCGCTCTCGGGCGCGAAGAGGCGCTTATTTCCGAGCTTGGCTTTGCCCGCGCCACCGTTCGCCAGGCGGCGCGTCTGGTCGAACGCGAGGGGCTACTGCTGGTTCGGCGCGGCAACAACGGCGGCTATTTCGGCTCGCGTCCGGATGCCTCGACGATCGAGACCGTCGTCAGCACCTATCTCTCGACAGTGGATGTTCCGCCGCAAGACGTCACCGTGATCGCCACGGCATTGTGGGTGGAGGCGATGCGCAAGGCTGCCCGCGCGCCGCATCACGAAGTTGTCGAGACGATCGGATCCTTGCTTGAACGCACGCAGGCGATGTCGGACGATGCCACCTTCGACATGGTGCGTGAACTGGAGCGGGAGACGCAGGACATTGTCTTCAAACTGGCCGACAGTGCCTACATAAAGCTGATCTTCGATATCAACGTCGCGTTCTCGCGCCGGACTTACCAAGGGCCGGTGATCGACGACGTTTCGCCAGAGCATCGCCAGTTCGTGCAGAGCTGGCGCAATGCCCGGTTGATGGAATTCGGCGCCTTGCTGCAAGGCGATCCGGAGTTGGCGGCAATCGCCAGCCAGTATAGCCGCAAGGTCTGGGCGCGGCGGATCAGGGCGCGTTTTCAGATGAGACAGGAAGACGAAGCTGTCGATTGATCACGGACTGGTGAGAGCGGCGCTCAGGCCGCCATCGACCAGCAGGTCCGTGCCGCTGATGAAGGCGGCGCGCGGCGAGATGAGGAATTCCACGGCATCTGCGATCTCGTGCATTGCGCCTTCGCGCTGTAGCGGGCTCTTGGCGAACATCCGCGCCTTGTTGGGGCTCTCCGCATAAGCGCCGCGCCCCATCGGCGTGGCAATCATGCCGGGTGAAAGCGATACGATGCGTGCACCTCGCTGCCCCCATTCCGCTGCTTTGTGCCGCGCAAGCATGAGCAGGCCGGATTTGGAGAGCGCATAGGCAGTGGGCGGAGTCGCGCTATCGGGCCCTAGATGCTCGGCCAAGAGATCGGTGAGGTCGTTGTGTAACGGTTCGGACAGGAGTTGGTGAGCTACTGCATCCGGTTGCGAGAGATGTGCGGCCATGGAGGAGATCACAACGGCGCATGATCCCGGGCTTGCCAGTGGCAGCAGACTCGCTGCGACGAGCGCGGGGCCGCGCAGATTGACGTTCAGGATCGCTCTGAAGTCATTCGCAGCGATCGACAGTCCCGCGACATGGATCAGCGCACGAAATCCGCCGTTCTCCTCCACGATTCCGGCCAGCGTCGCGACGGAGGCGGCGTCCGTCACGTCGCATTGTACGGCCAATGCCTCGCCCCCTTCGTCGACCAGCGCGGCTGCCTGACGCATCGCCAGCGTCTCGTCGATATCGGCCAGGATGACCCGGTGTTGCTGGGCCATCCTGCGAGCGATTGCCATGCCCAATCCGCCCGCCCCGACCACTACGGCGTTGGGCAGGTCCGACCGGGTGATCGGCGTGGAGTTCATCGTCGGACCCTCATGCTTTCGCGGGCACAGGGGCGTGCCAATCGGGATATGCGCGCAAGCTGAACACCAGCCCACCGGAAACGAGCGAGATGACGACGCCTGTCAGCAGCAGGGGCGTGTAGCTGCCATAGCGGTCGTAGGAGAGCCCCGCCGCCAGCGGCCCTACGGCGGAAGCGAGGGCGATGACGCTGGTCATGAACCCGAAGATCGTGCCGTAGTTGCGCATGCCGGCGTAGCGCGCGGTCAGATAGCTGCACAACTGGATCTTCGTTCCCGCTGCATAGCCGCTTATCATGATGCCGAGGATGATCGTGGCCGGCGTCGCAATTCCTGCCATCAGCATCGGCCAGCCTATCGCGGTCGAGGCTAGCGTGACGCCGCCCACCACACGCGCGTGAAAGCGATCGATCAGAGTTCCGGAAACCAGCTTTCCCATGACCCCGGCCACGCCCGACAGGCTGACGAGCCAGGCCGCCTGGCTGCGGCTCATGCCTGCTTCGACCAGAATGGGGAACTGGTGAACCACGATGGCGATGGTAACGGTCAGGACCAGGAATGTGGCCACCGCTACTTTCCAGAGCGACGAATTCCGCCATGCCTGCGATAGCGAGAGCCCCGCAAGGTCGATCCTGTCTGGGGACGCGGAAAATCTTTGCTTTCGCTCACGATCGCGGACGTCGAACAGAAACAAGGCCGACAAGATGAGCGCCAGGGCGCCCCATCCTAACCCCATGACCGCGTAGGCGGCACGCCACCCCGATCGCTCGATAATGTAATTGGCCAGCGGCGGCGCAATGACTTGCGCAAGCGCGGTGCCCGACATGGTGACGCCCAGCGCGAGGCCGCGCCCCCTTGTGAACACGCTCGCGATGGCGGTCGACCAGAGGGTCGACTGGATCAGCAGGGCCACCACGCCCCATACGAGCCAAAGGCCGATCCATTGGGCGAGCGATCCATCCGTCAGCGCAAACGCGGCAATTGCCATCGCCGTCAACACCAGCCCTGGCAGGGCAAGGCGCCGCGAGCCGAAGCGGTCGATCAGGTTACCCACAAATGGCGAACACAGAATGGAAAGCAGAGATGCTATGGCCATGCCCAGCGTGAGTTCGGTCCGCCCCCAATCGAACTCTGCTGCAAGCGGATCCATGAATACGCCGGCGGCAGCGGTCATGAAGGACATGAATGAAAAGCCGATACAGGCCGCAAGAACCATCGGCCAATAGCGGTGCCATTCGGTACGAGCCGATTCATGCTGACCCAATCCAGCTCTCCCGCAGATTCACGCCCGGCTTCCGAGCCGAGGTCTAACTTTAGATCGTCAATGAATATGCTATCTGAGTCCAGATAAAAGGAACCTGTTTGACGAACCACAAGTCGAGTGGGGGACATCTAATTTTCTGATTTTCGGATTGAGGATCGCCAAAATTCAAAGGTTTTCGTTCGAAAATGGCAAGGTTATCGCTGAGCCGATCATTTCTCCACCCGGTTACACAGGATCCCCAAGCGGCTTTGAAATTGTGAAAGATCGACGTTAGAGTACCCTTAATGCGTTGCATATAGCGCTTAGATGCGGGAATTTAAGCGGATCGTGAAGATCGACCCCTTGTTGCCGTTCAGAGCCTAAATTCGGCTACTCAGTTGCAGACATTCCGGTTCCAATATCTCGCGAGCGATCGCCGCGCTTCTGATCCGGCTGCTCGCATGCCTGCTTAGACCAAGAGTGGATTTGACGGCCATTTCCCCGCATTGCCGGTTTATGTTCGATTGCCGGGCCATCACGGAATAAGGAGCAGTTTGCCTGTGGTAGCACGGCTTTCCATGGCTTCGTGTGCCACCGCAGCATCTGCGAGTGGGAACTCCGTCGCTGGCGCGATGACCAGCTTACCCTGGCGGATCCAGTCGAACAGGCGCTGCGTCCTTTCGCGCAGGAGTTGGGAGGTATGGATATGGTCTGAGAACACGGCGTAACCTATCTTGACGCTGCGAGGCAGGCTCATGATGTCAAGCCCGCCAGGACCGCCAAGAACCGGTCCATACCAGCACAAGGTGCCGGCCCGGCGGAGCGACGCCAGAGAGCCATCGAAGGTCGCGGGGCCGGAACCGTCATATACGACGTTCACGCCTTCGCCTTCGGTCAATGCAAGGACATGCGCGGAAAAGTCGCCATCCGCGTCGACGATGACATGGTCAGCACCTGCTGCCTTCGCCGCTGCCACTTTTGCCTCGCTGGAAACGCGGCCGATCACGGTGCCGCCCCGTAGCTTGACGATCTGCGACAGGATCTGGCCAAGGCCGCCTGCCGCGGCATGCACGAGCGCCACATCGCCTTTCTGCACGGGGTAGAAGTCGGTTGCGAAGTGACTGGCCGTCAGTCCCTGCATCATCAGCGAGGCGGCAAGCTTATCGTCGATATCATCGGGCAGTGGTACGGCGGAGGTTGCAGGCATCACGACCTTGCTGGCGTAACTCCCCCAGGCGAAAACCCAAGCAACCCGCTGGCCGACCTGAAGTTCGGTGACGCCTTCACCGACTGCGGCGATACGCCCGGCCCCCTCCACGCCGGGGACGAGCGGTAACGGCCGCGCGATCATGCCCCTTCGCGTGCCGATATCCATGAAGTTCACCCCGGCCGCCGACACATCGACCAGGATTTGACCCGGGCCAGGACGGCTATCCGCAGCCTCGTGGAATCGTAGCACCTCAGCAGCACCTGTCGCCGCCATGGAAATGACTTTCACGGTTTGAACCCTTCCACATTGAATCGTTGCAAAGCTCGATATCGGCCCAGTTCAGGCTCAGAGGGTGAAGCCGCCGTCGATCGTGACGCTCGAACCGGTCATGTAGCCGGCCTCGGCGCTGGCGATGTAGGCGATCAGTCCGGCGATCTCCGAGGGTTTGGCGACGCGGTTCAGCGGGCTCTTGCCGGCAAGAAAGTCGATGGCGCCAGCATTGATGTCGGTGTCGGTCGGTCCGGGCTGCACGTTGTTCACGGTGATGGAACGCGGAGCGAGGTCGAGTGCGATGCCCTTCACCATCGCCGCGACCGCCGCCTTGGTGAACTGGTAGACGCTGGTGCCGGCCATGCCGGTGCGGATCGCGACGTTGCTGCCAACGGTGATCACGCGGCCCCCGTCGACGAGGTGAGCTGCGGCGGCCTGTATGGCGAGAAACACGCCGCGCACATTGATGTCGAGCATCTGGTCGAGTTGTTCGAGCGGAACCGCATCGAACGTACCCATCGTGAAGATGCCCGCATTCACGACGAGCACGTCGATCCTGCCGAACTTGAGAGTGACCTGCTCGACTGCATGGCTGATCTGACGAGCGTCGGAGCTATCGGCCTTGATAGCCACCGCCTCACCGCCTGCTGCTTCGACAGCGCTCACCAATTCATTCGCCTTGTCCTCACGCGAGGCATAAGTGAAGGCCACCTTGTAGCCATCCTTGGCGAAGCGCGAGACCGTTGCGGCGCCGATGCCACGCGAGCCACCGAACACCAATGCAACCCTCTTGAAACCATCGCTCATGATACTTCTCCTGTTATTGACATTTTAGTCCATAATTCGCCGCAAAGGCTCTTTTCGGCAGTGCCAATCACTGACGCTCCGATGCGGAGCCTATTTAGCTTTGAGCCTGTCCACACTGAAACGCGCCAGGCGGCGAAGTCCATCAAGGCTCCCTCCCGCCCGAGCCGCCGTCTGCAAGCCGGTCATGGTCATCTGGACGAAGCTGGCCGCCTCGTCCGCGTCCAGCGTGCTGTCGATCTCACCAGTCCGTTGACCTTCCTGGATGCGCGCAAGCAGTTTTTCGTGCAGTACCGGCGCGACTTTCTCTCGAAGTGCGGTAAGTTCGGGGTCGGCGGAGCCGAACTCGCTGACCGATCCAACCCCCATGCAGCCAAGCAAGCGCCTGTCGTCATCTTCATCGATCAGCCCGACGAGAAGTTCCTCAATTCCGGCGATAGGGGAAGCCGGTTCGATGAGGCGGTGTAAATGCCCGCTGGTCGTTCCGCGCTGGTAGGTGCGCAGTGCTTCCACATAAAGTTGGCGCTTGTCGCCGAACGCATTGTAGAGGCTCTGGCGCCCGATACCCATCGCGTCCTTGAGGTCGTCCGTCGTTGTCGCGGCGAAGCCTTTCGCCCAGAAAACGTCAATCGCCTTCTGCAGAGCAGCATCCCGGTCAAATTCACGTGGTCTCGCCATGGGCTACAGATGGATGTTATGGATCATTCTGTCAATAACATCCATCGCGAGTTTCGGACCGGTTTTTCGTCGTGATCATGCGCTTCCATCAGAAAAGCCGGCCCCTGCTAATGCCAACTCACAGCGCATAACGAGCTTGTTCCTCTCGTCCGAGCGATAGCCCCTGTCGAAGCACAGTCACAGGAGATGAAAAGATGAGATGGCAGGATCTTACGACGCGCGAACTGGCGGAAGTCGATCGCAATACACCGCTCTTCCTTTCGATCGGGGCGGTCGAGCAGCACGGACCTCATCTGCCGCTTGCCACGGACTCGCTGATAGGCGCTTATTTCCTCGACGCCCTGAACCGGCGACTGGGACATGACATCCTGGTCCTGCCCCAAGTCAGCATCGGTTGTTCGCATCATCATATGGATTTTGCCGGGACGCTGACCGTCAGTCATGCGGCTTTTCAAGCCTATGTCTCCGATATTCTCCATGCCGCGATCATGCACGGTTTCCGCAACGTGATCCTGTTCAACAGCCATGCCGGCAACCAGGCCGTCGCCAATCTCATCATGGAGAACGTCGGCTCCGTTCACCCGGAATGCCGGATCGTGCTGGCGGGGTGGTGGCTTCTGGTAGCGCCCGAACTACGCCGGTTGCGCGGGCCCGACGCGGCGCGCGATTCCCATGCCGGAGACCTGGAGACCTCGATCGTGCTGCATGCCGCCCCGGGCGCGGTTCGCCCGATCGAACCGAATACGCCTCCTTGCCATCATCACGGCTTTGACTGGTCCGCAGGCGATCTGCTGACGGCGGAGCGGGCCACGCTCTATAGCTCGATGCACACGCGCACGTGCGGCAGCGGGGTAGCCGGAGATCCATCCCTGGCGACGGCCGCAAAGGGTGAGGCGATAACCGGCTACGTACTCGACGCGCTGACCGACATCGTCGAGGATCTCAGGACGGCGGACGGCTAGCCTGACGCAACGTGGTGAGCAATGCGCCGGCGTGGCGCGCATCGCGCGCGTCATGCCGCGTGGAAGCGCAGGTTGCCACCTTCCACCACGACATCGAGCCATACGCGCCCAGGCAGATCGCGCTTGGACAGAACCTGGCGCGGCTGCTCGGCCAGCTGCGTTAGCCGAAGGTGAAAACATAGGCGCGAATACCGGGCCGCTCGAAGCGGATCGAGACGGTGCGATCGGCTATGGTGCCGCTCTGGCGTACAAGCTGGTAGAGGCGATCCTCGCGCAGCTCTCCCCAGCCGTCGGCGTCGACATCGGTGCCGTGGTTCGGGCCGGGAGCCTTGCCGTCGATCGTGACCCGGAAGCGTACCGGGCGACCATCCGCTGGCCCGCCCAGCACCAGATGGGCATCGCGTGCATGGAAGCGATATTGCAATTGGGCACCCGCGCTGGAGGACGTGATGTATTCCGGCCCGATGATCCATGTGCCGGTCAGATCCCAGGTGCCGCGCGTCAGGTCTGCGGCGGCATTATAAAGCTTCGCACGGTTGCTTAGAAGGCCGCCGGGGGAGCGGAATCCTTCGGCCTTATCGTAGCCGAGATAGGCTTCGGGCGAGCCGAGCTGGGCCCAGTCGGCCCCGGCTTCGATGCCGCTGCCGCTAACGGCGGTGGTCGGCACGCCCGATACATCGTGTCCGGCCCGCGTCAGCAGCTTGCGGATCAGCGCCTCGCTCTGCTCATAACCGCCCTCGCCGATGCGATAGCCCTGAATATGGCCCTGAGCATCGATGACATAGAGGCCGGGCCAACCCTCGTTGGCGAATTTCTGCCAGGTGGAGTAGCCGTTGTCCTGCAGATTGGGCCATGTCACGCCCAGTTGGCGGGCGGCCAACCGGGCCTTGGCGGCATCATGCTCGAACTGGAATTCCGGGGCATGTACCCCCACCGCCACAAGACCCTTGTCCTTGTAGCGGGCATTCCACGCCTTCAGATAAGGCAAGGCGCGCAGGGAGTTGATGCAGGAATAGGTCCAGAAATTGACGACGACCACTTTGCCGCGCAATGCCTGAACGCCGCCGGGCACCTCCGTCAGCCAAGGCCCGGCATGTTCCAGCACCTCGATCGGGCGTGCCGTGGCGCCGATCGGCACCGGGCTGGCCAGCGCCGGAACCAATGCCTCGGCGCAACAGGCGGCCGTGACGATACCGCCGGCGATCAAGGCCGCAACGGTAAAGCTGAGTAAACGGGGCGTGGTCATGATGTGTCTCCGGGCAAACGGCCAGGCGATCCGGCAGTCTTGCCCTCATCCTAGGCCGTTCGCTCGGGTTAGCCCGTTTGACGGTGCATGGATCCGTTAGTTGCCGATAGCGCCGCTCCTTGCGGCTAACACCATCTCACCGCGCCTAACGAGCGCCTTGGCACCGCCTGCCTATACTGGCCGTCATCCAATCGAGGAGACGAGCAGTGGGGTACGAGATCAACATGGCACGGCGGCAGTTTGCCATAGGCGCATCGGCGGCCGTGGCCCTCGGCGCCATGCCGGGGCTGGCCGATGCGGCGACCGGCAGCACGGAAATCCGCCCTTTCAAGGTGGCGATCCCTCAGGCCGACATCACCGCCATGAAGCGCCGCATCGCGGAAACTCGCTGGGCCGATCCCGAACCCGCCGCTGACGACAGCCAGGGCGTGCGCCGCGAGACCTTGCAGCCGCTGATGGCCTATTGGGCTGGCGCCTACGACTGGCGCAAGGTGGAAGCGCACCTGAATGCCCTGCCGATGTTCGTGACCCGGATCGACGGCCTGGATATTCACTTCATCCATGTCCGCTCTCGCCATGAAAAGGCGATGCCGCTGATCCTGACCCATGGTTGGCCGGGCTCGGTGCTGGAGTTCCTGAAGGTGATCGGCCTACTTACCGATCCCACCTCTCACGGCGGCAAGGCCGAGGATGCCTTCCACGTCGTGATCCCCTCGATCCCCGGTTTCGGCTTTTCCGAAAAGCCTCCGGTCGTGGGTTGGGGTTCGGACCGCATCGGCCGGGCCTGGTCGGCGCTGATGCTGCGGCTGGGCTACGACCGCTACGTCAGCCAGGGCGGCGATTGCGGGTCGGTGATCTCGCAGCGCATGGCATTGCAGCATGTGCCCGGCCTCATGGGCATTCACCTCAACATGCCCGCCGTCGTGCCCGCGGACATCGCCCGCACCCTGGCTGCGGGCGATCCGGCGCCGGACACGCTTTCGGCCAAGGAACGTGGGGCGTTCGACCAGCTCGCCGCCTTCTATCGCGACAATTCCGCATATGCCGCGATGATGAACACGCGCCCCCAGACGATCGGCTATTCGCTGGTTGACTCGCCCGTCGGCATGGCAGCGTGGATGTACGAGAAGATCGCGCAATGGACATATAGCGGCGGCCAGCCCGAGAAGGTGCTGGGCCGCGATGCGATCCTGGATGACATCTCGCTTTACTGGCTGACCGGGACCGGGGCCTCTGCGGCGCGGATCTATTGGGAAGACCATTCCAACAACTTCAACGCGCGCGGCGTGATCGACATGCCCGTGGCCGTCAGCGTGTTCCCGGGCGAGATATTTCGCGCCCCCAGAAGCTGGGCCGAGCGCTGCTACAGCAACCTCTACTACTTCAACGAAGCCACCGATGGCGGCCATTTCGCCGCCTGGGAACAGCCCGCGCTGTTCGCTCAGGAAGTGCGCGCCGCCTTCCGCCCCTTGCGTTGACCCCGATTACCAGGAGAAACATCATGTCCGATATCAAGACGCTCTATGCCGCGAAAGTCCACGTCGTCGGCGGCCGTGAAGGCCAGGCCAGGAGCAGCGACGGCCGCCTCGACGTAAGGCTCTCCACCCCCGGCGGACCCGGCGCGGGCACCAACCCGGAGCAGCTTTTCGCGGCGGGCTGGTCAGCCTGTTTCGAGGGTGCGATGGCCATTGCAGCCAGGGCAAAGGGCGTGGCCCTACCGGAGACGCTTGCCATCGATGCCGAGGTCGAACTGCGCCACGGCGACGACGGCTTCTCACTGGCCGCGCGCCTCACGGTTCACGTCCCCGGCCTGTCGGAGGATCTGGCCCGTCAGATCATCGAAGCTGCCCACCGGACCTGCCCCTATTCCAAGGCGATCAAGGGCAACATCGACGCCATCGTCACGCTGGCCTGAGGAGGAAAGACCATGAAGAAGAAAATGACGATAGGCGGTGGCCTGATGCTCGCCGCCGCCTTGATGGCTTCGGCCGCCCCGGTTGCCGTTGCCGGGCCTGTCTCCGCCAAACTCACCGTGGTTCTGGTGCATGGCGCCTTTGCCGATAGCGCAAGCTGGAACGGCGTCATCACCGTTCTGGAGCATGACGGCTATCATGTCATTGCCGCGCCCAACAATCTGCGCGGCGTCCGTGCCGATGCCGATGTCGTCGCCGACGTGGTGAAAAGCGTCGCGGGCCCCGTCGTGCTGGTCGGCCATTCCTATGGCGGCTCCGTCATCACCGAGGCGGCGGAGGGTGCCGAGAACGTCAAGGCGCTGGTCTATGTCGCCGCCTTCGCGCCCGAAGCGGGTGAGACGGCCCTGGGGCTCACCGGCAAGTTCCCCGGCAGCACGCTTGGTCCGACGCTGGCCCCGCCGGTAAAGCTGACCGGCGGCGGAAACGACCTCTATATCCAGCAAGAACGGTTCCCCGCCCAATTCGCTGCCGACGTACCCTTGGCTGCCGCGCGGTTGATGGCGGCAGGCCAGCGCCCCATCGCAGAGGCTGCGTTGAATGAAACCGAAACCGCCCCGGCGTGGAAGCATACGCCTTCCTGGTTCATCTACGGCGATGCCGACCGCAACATCCCTCCCGCTGCGATGGCCTTCATGGCCGAGCGCGCGAAGTCGCGCCGGACGGTGGTGGTGAAAGGGGCATCGCATGTGGTGATGGTCTCCCATGCGATGGAAGTAGCGGGCCTGATCGAAAACGCCGCCAAGGCTCCATAACCTTCCGGCACCCCGCACACTCAGGCCCGGCAACGCTTTTGGCATTGCCGGGCCTGAGCTGTTGTCAGGTTTCTCCTGCTGGGATCAGGCGGCGGGCCTGAGGATCGCGCGCGGTTCCAGGAAGGCATCAAGGCCATAAGCGCCGATTTCGCGGCCGAGGCCGGATTGGCGGAACCCTCCGAAGGGCGCGCAGGGATCGTGCGGCGCGCCGTTGATCACGACGCGTCCTGCGATCAACTGCCGCGCAACGCGCAGGGCGCGGTTTTCGTCGGAAGAGAGAACATAGGCCTGAAGTCCAAAATCGGAATCGTTGGCGATCGCGACGGCCTCGGCCTCGTCTTCATAAGTGATGACGCTCAGGACCGGGCCGAAGATCTCTTCGCGGGCGATACGCATGTCGTTCGTGACATCGGTGAAGATCGTCGGCCTTGCGAACCAGCCCCGCTCCAGTCCTTCGGGCCGCCCTTCACCGCCGGTCAGAAGACTCGCGCCTTCTTGCAGGCCGAGCCGGATCCAGCCCTGCACGCGTTCCCAGTGCGCGGCATTGGCAAGTGGGCCGATCCGCACTTCCGGATCGGCAGGGACGCCTACCTTGAGGCTTTCCGCCTCCCGCTTCAGGCGCGCGACGATTTCTTCCCGGCGTGAGCGCGGCACCAGAATGCGCGATCCGGCAACGCAGGCCTGGCCACTGTTGGCAAAGCCGCTCATCAGCGCGACGGGGATCGCGGCATCGAGATCGGCATCGTCGAGGATGATCGTCGGGCTTTTGCCGCCAAGTTCCAGCACCAGCCGCTTCATCGTTTCAAGCGCCGAACGCTGGATGATCCTCGCTGCCGGGGTCGAGCCGGTGAACGTGATCAGCGCCACGTCGGGGTGTGCCGTCAACGCCGCGCCAACTTCCGGCCCGGCGCCGTTGACGACATTGAGCACGCCCTTTGGCAGCCCCGCTTCATGCAGGCACTCGATCAGCACCTGCGTCTGGATCGCACTCTGCTCCGCGGGCTTGATGACGATCGTCGAACCAGAACCGATGGCATGGGCCAGCTTGGTCGCGATGAAGCCGAAGTTGCTGTTCCACGGCGTTATCGCCCCGACTACCCCGAGCGGCAGCATCGTCACCGAACTGGTCCCGGCGGTCCGCTCGAAGGCGTAGGCCTCTAGCGAAGCGGCCATGACCTCGAAGACCGAGGCGGTGTTCCGCACCGAAAAGCCGGTGAAATAGGCCGGTGCGCCATACTCTTCCGTCATCGCCGCGATCAGATCGTCGGTCCTGGCCTTCACCGCGTCCCGAAGACGGTGGAGCATGCCGATCCGCTCCGCCTTCGTGGTTCGGGCCATGGCCGGAAATGCGCGCTTGGCGGCCGCTACGGCCAGACGCAAGTCTTCGGCATCGCCCAGCCGGACGGAGCCGATGCGTTCCTCCGTGGCGGGGTTGAAAAGGTCGAAGCGCTCGCTGCCGTGCGGGGTCACGAAAGCGCCGTCGATATAGATCTTGTCGATAGTCCGCATTGTACTTCTCCATTCTGCCTCAGGGATATGGCGTCTGCGATCTGTTCCGATTAGAAGGACAATGAAGGACAGGCTGATAAGGAAAATCGCGCAATGGCCAGAGCAAGCCTCGCCGAACTGGAAGCTTTTGCGACGGTTGCGCGCCGAGGAGGCTTTCGTGTCGCTGCGCGTGAACTGGGGGCATCTTCCTCCGGATTGAGCCATGCCATCGCGGCATTGGAAGAGCGCATGAACGTGCGCCTGTTCAACCGGACCACGCGCAGCGTTGCCCTTACGGCAGCAGGGGCGCAGTTTCTCGAGGAGATTCTGCCTGCGCTCGCGGCAATCGACGGGGCAATCGCGAACGTGGGAGAAGGCCTGGGAGAGCCCTCGGGACTGTTGCGTCTCAACATGGCAGCAGGCTCGGCCCGGTTCATCATGGAGCCGTTGATCCGCGACTATCTGGAACGCTATCCGCGAATGCAGGTGGAAGTGGTCAGCGAAGCAGCGCTGGTCGATGTCATCGGCCAGGGCTTCGACGCCGGTGTTCGACTGCGTGACGCCGTTCCACCGGACATGATCGCGGTGCCCATCATTCCCGAGGTACGCCTGATCGTCGTCGGTTCACCGGGCTATCTGGTGGATCGTCCCCTGCCGACCGTCCCGCGCGATCTCCTTGCGCACGAGTGCATCCGTTACCGGATGGGAAGCGGGCGCATCTATCACTGGGAATTCATGCGGGACGGCGAACGGCTTGAACTGGACGTCCCCGGCCGCTTGATCCTAGACGACAGTGGGCTCATGCTCGATGCCGCGTTGGCGGGAATGGGGCTGGGCTACCTTGCCGAAGAAACGGTGGCGCCGCACGTCCAAGCGGGGCGGTTGACCCGACTGCTGGCGGATTGGATGCCGCAAGAACCGCCACTTTGCATCTACTATTCTGGACGTCGTCATGTTCCGGCCAAGCTGACGAGTTTTATTGAACTCGCACGCCATCATGCCAAACGACGGTCGTTTACTCTTGCACAGAATATCCCAGGGTAGATTCACCGATCGCAGATTTTCATAATGCGATCAGAGATCGATAAATATTTTCGTACCGGGTTGGGTTCTCTAAAATCAATAGACCCGAACATAACTTTTCAGGGAAGGCACGCCCCCCTAAATCGCCATCGCCATCTGCGGCGTCGCCCTTAGACGGCTCATGTCGCGCACGGGAGGCGCGCCGAAGAGGCGGCGATATTCGCGGCTGAACTGGGAGGGGCTATCATAGCCAACGCGGAAGCCCGCCTCTGCCGCGTCGAGCCGGTCGGCCAGCATCAGCGCCCGCGCTTCCTGCAACCGCAGCTGCTTTTGATATTGCAGCGGGGTCATGGCAGTGACGCGGCGGAAATGGTCATGGAAGCTGGACAGGCTCATGCCGGCAAGGGCGGCAAGGTGCGCACCGCTGAACGGCTCGCGGAAATGGGCCTTGAGCCAGGCGATCGCCTGGGCGATCTGACCGGTGCGACTTTCACCGCTGGCGATGGCTCGTAGCACGCCTCCACCCGGCCCGGTCATCAGCCGCACCAGCAATTCCCGCTCGATCAGCGGTGCGAGCAGCGGCGCATTCGCCAGATCGCTGACCAGTGCCGTCAGCCGCGTCGCCGCGTCGATCAGTTCAGGCGTCATCGGGTGTAACGTCATCCCGCTGCTCTCATCCGCGCCCGCCGGCAGGGGCGGCAGGGTCAGCGCGATCTCCGAAAGCAGGCCGGGGTCGAGATAGAGGCAAAAGCAGAGATAAGGCGCGTCCGCGCTCGCCTGAGTCACAGCGCCTGTGATCGGCAGGTCGAGCGAGGCGACGAGATAGCTGGCGGGGCCATAGTCGATCACCGCATCGCCCAGCAGTACGCGCTTGCCCCCTTGCGCGATGATGCACAGCGCCGGGCGCTGCACCATATGCACCGGCTCGCCGCGCTGGCCCGAGCGGACCAACGCAAGTCGAGCGATGGGCGTGTCGAAAATGCCGTCACGCTCGGCGTATCGGGCAATCTGCTGAGCCAGTTCCTGATGCGCCATCAACGCTTCTTCCACAGCGGTCGGTAAGATCAGCCTACACGGCTCACCAAGACCGATCCAGCCCGATGCAGCAAATCTGGAATATCGTGCAATCA
Source organism: Novosphingobium sp. ZW T3_23 (assembly GCF_044987305.1). Lineage (NCBI taxonomy): Bacteria > Pseudomonadati > Pseudomonadota > Alphaproteobacteria > Sphingomonadales > Sphingomonadaceae > Novosphingobium > Novosphingobium sp. ZW T3_23. Next base: position 156,515 of record NZ_JBJDRF010000001.1, on the reverse strand, counting down.
TCCCGGATGACCATTCTACCACCTCCCGACCAGATAGCGTCATGTAGAGGCATCGGATCGATGGTTCGGTCCGTGCGAACAGGAGTGACTATCATGGCTATCGAGGACAAGGTCATCGCGGTTACCGGTGCCAGCAGCGGCATCGGCGAAGGCACGGCGCGGCTGCTGGCGGCACGCGGCGCAAAGCTGATGCTGGGCGCACGCCGCACTGACCGGCTCTCCGCGCTGGCGGAAGAACTGAACGCAGCGGGAGGCACCGTCAACTTCCGGTCGCTCGACGTAACCGACCGCGCCGATTTCGAGGCGTTCATCGCCGCGACGGAGGCCGAATATGGCCGCGTCGATGTGCTGGTCAACAATGCGGGCCTGATGCCGCTGTCGCGCTTCGACAGCCTGAAGGTAGACGAATGGGACCGCATGATCGACGTCAACATCCGCGGCGTCCTGCACGGCATAGCCGCCGCCCTCCCTCGCTTCAAAGGCCAGGGCAGCGGCCAGTTCGTCAACATTTCCTCGATTGGCGGCTATGCCGTGTGGCCAACCTGCGGCGTCTACAGTGCAACCAAATATGCGGTGCGCGCGATCTCGGAGGCGCTGCGCATGGAGCATGACGACATTCGCGTCACCATCATCGCGCCGGGCGTGGTGGAATCGGAACTGGCCCACACGATCACCGATCCGGTAGCAGCGCAGGCGATGGTCGATTTCCGCTCCATCGCACTCACCCCGGACGCGATCGCGCGCGCTATCGCCTATGCGGTGGAGCAGCCGGCGGATGTGGACGTCAACACGCTGATCGTCCGGCCGGTCCGCTCAACCATCTGAAGAGTGTTGGGGGGCAATCGCATTTCGCCCCCCTTCACTAGCGGCAGCCAGAATCTTACTCGCCTTTTCCGTTCAACTCATTTCATTGCAAAGCGCTTCAGTCAGCCTGACGTGGGTCGATGAAGCCTTTTGAACGCTGATCAGCACGGCTAGCAACCCAACTCCCGATGCTGCCGCTCCTGCGAGCGCGACGAAGGGCAGGCTGAGCCCCGCCGCGATCACCGCTCCGCCCAGGGCGGCACCGATCGCGTTGCCCAGGTTGAAGGCTCCGATGTTCATCGAGGAAGCCAGGTTCGGTGCATCCGCAGCCGCACTCATCACACGAACTTGCAGCGGCGGCACAAGCGCGAAGCTGGCGATGCCCCACAGGAAGATCAGCACGGCCGTCAGCGCCGCATGAGGCATGGCAAAGGCGAAGGCGACGAGGATCGCGGTGAGCGCGGCCAGCGTCACGATCAGGGTTCGATCGACCGAACGATCGGCAAAGCGTCCACCCAGCCAGTTGCCGATGGTCAGCCCCACGCCGTATACCACCAGCATGGCCGTCACGAAGCCGATCGAGCCATGGGTCTGTTCGCGCAGGATCGGGGTGATGTAGGTGAAGACGGTGAACATCGCGCTGGCGCCAACTACGGTGAGGCCCAGTGCCGCCAGCACCGGACCACGCATCAGCACCCGCAGTTCGGAGCGGGCATCAGCGCCCGTCGGCGCGGGCATGTCCGGCAGGGTCAGGCGCAGCGCCGCGATGGTCAGCAGGCCGAGCACGGAGATGCCCCAGAACGCCGAGCGCCATCCCATGACTTCGCCCGTCCAGGTCGCAAGCGGCACGCCGACGACATTGGCGATCGTCAGCCCCATGAACATGGCGGCCACCGCGCCGGCCTGCCGCTGGGGTGGGACCAGGCTGGCCGCGACGATCGATCCCACGCCGAAGAACGCGCCATGGTTCAGCGAGGTGACGATCCGCGCAAACAGCAGCATGCCATAGCTGCCGGAAAGCGCCGCGATCAGGTTGCCCGCCGTGAAGATCGTGGCAAGGGCGATCAGCAGCGTTCGGCGCGGCAGCCGCCCGGTGGTCAGCGTCATCAGCGGCGCGCCCAGCATTACGCCGATGGCATAGGCGCTGATCAGCAGGCCGGCCGAAGGGATCGAGACGCCAAGGTCGGTGGCGATGACGGGCAGCAGGCCCATCGGGGCGAATTCGGTGACGCCAATGCCGAAAGCTCCGGCTGCCAGCGCGAGAAGTGGTGGGTTGATCTTCATGATGGTCCTCCCGTCAGACAAGCCGCGGGTTCAGGCGGGCGAAACCGTCCTGTTGGTGATAGGGTGCATGGGGATAAGCAGGCATCTGGTAGCTGGCCTCGTCGAGCCGGGCGATCTGCTCTGCGGTGAGCGACCAACCCACTGCGCCAAGGTTCTGGCGCAGTTGCTCCTCGTTGCGCGCCCCGATGATGACCGATGACACGGTCGGCCGCTGCAGCAGCCAGTTGAGGGCGATCTGCGGAACCGTCCTGCCGGTTTCCGCCACGATTTCGTCCAGCGCATCCACAACGCGGTACAGATGCTCGTCCTCCACCGGCGGCGCGAAGGCGGCGGTCTGATGCAGACGGCTGCCTTCGGGGATCGGGCTGCTGCGCCGGATCCGGCCGGTGAGGCGTCCCCAGCCGAGCGGGCTCCACACCAGAGCGCCCACGCCCTGATCTGCGGCGAGCGGCATCAGATCCGCTTCGTAGGCGCGGCCGATCAACGAGTAATAGACCTGATGGGCCACGAAGCGCGGCCAGCCATTACGGTCCGCCGTGGCCAGCGCCTTCATCAACTGCCAGCCGGGATAGTTGGAAACACCGATATGGCGCAGCTTGCCCGCGCGGACGAGATCGTCCAGCGTCGCCAGCAGTTCCTCCACCGGGGTCGAGGCATCGAAGGCGTGGAGTTGCAGCAGATCGATGTAGTCGGTGCCGAGACGGTCCAGCGCCGCTTCCACGCCGCGGATCAACCGACCGCGCGAAACGCCCCAGGCGCCCGGGCCGTCCCCGGTCGGCAGGCCCAGCTTGGTGGAGATCAGCACGGCATCGCGCCGCCCCTTGATCGCCGCGCCCAGCACCTCTTCCGACGCGCCGCCCGAATAAACATCGGCAGTGTCGAACAGATTTATGCCGGCATCGACGCAGATATCGACCAGACGGCGCGCTTCCTGGGCGTCGCTATTGCCCCAAGCCCCGAACAGGGGGCCGGAACCGCCGAACGTGCCGGTGCCGAAACTCAGCGCCGGAACCCGCAGGCCCGATGCGCCCAATTGCCGATATTCCATCGTATTCCCTTTTCATTCCGTGATGGGCGCATAAATGGAATGAAAGGTGTCCCGAGTTTAGTCCGTTGAAAGGCGAAACATCTTTGCATTGGATGAAAAGACAAGATCCAGTGTCGCTCCCCAGCAACGGACCGGCAGCTTTCCCATCATCCTACCGAGAGGGTAGCCGTGAAAAGACCTGCCGGTTTCGAGCGATTTACTAGGCCGTAAACTAGTCAGGGGGCTGTCTTTCCGGTCAGGAATCCCTGCATGGAAAGCCACGCGGTGAATTCATCTAGCAGGAGCGTTGTCGTGGTGTTTGGCTTTCCGAGCCCGAAACCATGGCTCCCCTGCTGATAGCCATGAATTTCTACAGGCCGCTTGGCTGCGAGCCAGGCCTGCGCGATCGGAAAGCCCATCGAGGGAAACAGAGGATCGTCGAGAGCAATTGCATCGAACATCGGCGATGCATCTGCCGGAACGTCGATCTTTGCCTGCGGGCCATAGATGTACCCGAAGAAAGCAGGTCGTTCGCCCGACTTCGCGGCAAGGACGGTCTGGAGCGAGGTCATGGCGCCTGCCGAAAAGCCGATCATGCCGACGCGGGCGGGGTCTACGCCCCATTTGGCGGCATGTTCGCGCACCATCTTCAGCGCGGCAAGACCATCCTCAGTCGCCTGCGGATTGGTCAACACCGGTTGCTTGGTCGGATCGGGAATGCCCTCCATCATCTTGGCCCAGACATATTTCCCGGCTTCGGCTTCGTCCTTCGGGGTTGGCAGGAGGCGATATTTCAGAACGAACGCGGCAATACCGCGGTCTGCAAGGGCCTGAGCGACATCCCAGCCCTCGTGCGACATGGAAAGCGCCATGAAAGCGCCGCCGGGCGCCACGATAACAGCGGTGCCGGTCGCTTTGGCAGGATCGGGAAGAACCGGCGTCAACGTGGGCCGGGTGACATTGCGGACCGCATAGTCCTTACCGAAGTATCGGGCCCAGTTCTCGTTGGCGGCAGATCCGGGCGTCTTGGCGCCATAGAGCGGGATGGCGCCCGTCTCGACCGGCGCGCTTGCCGGAGCGGGGGCGGGATAGTCGGCGGGCTGCGCAGCAGCACTCCCTGCTGCTGCTACGCATGCTGTTGCCATGACAAAATATGCCGATCTGCCAGTTGCCATCCACAATCTCCCGTGTGTTTTGAAGGTAAATGACATCTATAAACGGAAAGCGTCAAATACGCTTATTTTGCAATCCCATAGTAATTTCCTATACCTCCGTGCCTTACACCCATGTGCGGTCCGTGCGGTATTCCCGCAGCTCGCGACCAACATAGGCCATTCCAAGGTTGATTTAGGAAGACCCATTCACACTGGAAGCGTCCGTTCCCGGTTTAAAGCTGTCAGGATGCAAGGCGCCCATTCAGCCGCTTCACCACCATGCGTCATGTCTCTTGAACGAGGTCGGGTTCACGCATAGCTAAAGGAATGATGTCACGCATCGTCGCGCCTAATGCTTTAGCCGAACACCGAACTCGCGGACGTCCCCCGCTTTCTTCCGATGCGCTCTCTCTGCGCCGGGATAGAATTCTCGGAGCCGCCACGAAGATGTTCGTCGAGCGGGGATTCTCTTCCGTCACCCTGTCCGAGGTCGGCGCGGCCGCCGGGGTAACGAAGAAGACGATTTACGAGCTTGTCGGGGATAAGGACGCGCTTTTCAGAGCGGTTTGCAATTCGATGCGCGCCGAGGGGCCGTCTTTTCGCTTCGAGATAGCCACCGAGGATTCCGATCCGAGCGACGTCCTTCATAAGATGGCGCGCCAGCTTATCGAACATTCGCTCGACAAGCGCCTCACCACGTTGGAGCGGGCCGTCATGGCCGAAGCCACTCGGCGCGAAGCAGCGGTCAGCGAGGTCATTACCGAGGGTCGGGACAACCTGTTCCGCGTGATCGCCCGCCTGTTCGACGTCTTCGTCGAACAGGGCGTTTTCCCGCCGCTCGATACGATCACGGCCGCCCGGATGTTCTACGACGCAACCGTCGGCACGCGAGGCTTCAGGGCCGCACTCGGCGCGCCGGTCGAACCTGCCGATGACGACGAAATCGCCATGCGCGTGACGATGTTCCTCAAGGGCTATATCGAGCAGATCGCCTGAGCGATGGCGTAGACGGCAGGCCATTGACAACCCTGACGTCGCGATTACTCATACCCGAAGTATAGAAAATAAGAACCAGGAGAGGTGGCGGATTCCCTGAGTCCGCCGCGCCATGCAACCCAGGAATTTCTGCTCTGCCGACGACCTTTCAAGGGCGCATACCGCGCCTTGCGGGGGGCAGATGGCTGAGGCGTAAGAGGGGAACCGTCATGCTTGAAGGCGTCTCGATACGTGCGCGTTTGATGACCGCAGCGGCGATCGCCGTACCTGTCCTATTCTCGGCGCAGCCCGCCAGTGCGCAGACTTCCGGGAATGCAGAGCCCTCGACTGCCGTCAACCGCGCGGAACCTGCATCGGGACTGTCGGAGATCATCGTCACGGCACAGCGCCGGGCGGAGAACCTGCAGGACGTGCCGATCGCGGTAAGCGCCGTGACGGCCGATATGCTGGCCCAGTCGGGCGTGGACACCTCGCGAGACCTGCCACAGATCGTGCCCAGCGTGCAGTTGACGCGATCCGGACCGAGCGGCCTCTTCTTCATCCGCGGGGTGGGCACCACCAACGCCGCTGCGGGAGAGGAAGGCGCAAACGCCTTCTACGTCGACGGCGTCTACCTTGGCGACCTCAGCCAGACGATCAATAATTTCAACAGCATAGAACGTGTCGAGGTTCTGAAAGGGCCGCAAGGGACGTTGTTCGGCCGAAATGCCACCGGCGGCCTCATTCACATCATCACGCGCGAGCCGGGCCAGGAGGCAAGGCTGGATGGCAAGATAGGATACTCGAACTACAGTACGGTGGACGCGCAGGTCTATGCGGCGGTTCCGATAAGTGACACGATCAGCGCCGATGTCGCCTTGACCAGCAAGTACCAGCGGGATGGTTGGGGCAGGAACCTGACGCGTGACACCAAGAACGGGATCAACCAGTATCAAGGCATAAGGTCCAAGCTTGTCGCCCGCCCTCTCGATACGCTCAAGCTTACCCTTTCTGGAGATTATTTCCGCAGCGAGGACAATCTGGGTCTCGGCTGGCGCCTGGCCGATGGGACGGTCGGTACGGGTGGAACGGTCGGTCCGGGCGGGCACGATACGACGGCCAATCACGATGCGCTCACCAAGCTTCGGCTTTGGGGCGTAAGCCTGACGGGAGCACTGGATCTCGGCTTCGCGGACCTGACCAGCATTACCGCGCTTCGGCGCACGTCCAACAACAGTCGTTTCGACGTGGATGGAGGACCGCTCAATCTGGTCAACATCGAATACCTGGCCAAAGGCAGAACCTTCCAGCAGGAGCTTCGCCTTGCTTCCACGTCTTCCGGACCGCTCACCTGGCAGGCCGGCCTATTCTACCTCTATTCCCGGGCAAGCACCGACCAGAATCAGAACGGAGACGCTTTCGCCGCGCAGAGCCTGCGCGAAATCGACATCATCTCTTCGCTGACCACCCGCTCCTATGCGGCATTCGGGGAGCTGACATATGCCATCACGCCTACGACGACGATTACGGGCGGCCTGCGCTATACGCAGGACGTCCGCGATTTCGACGGCACCCAAACGCCGACCCTGCTGACCGGCGCCGTCCTTCCCACCACCACGGTCCTGTCCCGTCTCAAGTACAGCGAATTCACCTACAGGGCGGCGCTGCGGCAAGAGCTTGCCGAAGACGTCAGCCTCTACGCTTCCATCAATCGCGGCTTCAAGGCAGGCACATACAGCCTGCAAAGCCCAACAAGCCCGCCTGTGGATCCACAGTTCATCATGGCCTATGAGGCAGGCATCAAGTCCGAACTGCTCGACCGCCGCCTGCGCCTCAACGTCTCCGCCTATCACTACGACATTGACGATTATCAGGTCCGCTCGGCCGCGGCCGCCAACCCCGGCGCCAACATTCTGCTCAATGCCGCCACCGTCAAGGTGGACGGTCTGGAGGCGGAATTCGAAGCGCTGATCGTCGATGGGTTCCGGCTGTTCGGCGGCGCCAATCTCTTGCGGTCGAAGTATCAGCGGTTCGGCGGACCTAACTCCGACTTCCAGGCGCCGATCTCCTATCCCAGGCCGGCAACCTGCCCGCCATCACTGGTGGGCACCGCCGATCCCGGCGTACTGCTGCCGGGTCCACGCACCGGCGGCCTCGCGACCTGCTTCGGCGATGTTTCCGGCAACTACACCCCCCTCGCCCCCAAGTTCGCCGCCAGCCTCGGCGGTAGCTATACCTTCGACGTGGGACAGACCGGCAGCCTTCGCCTCTCGGCGCTCTACAATTACAACAGCGGGTATGTCTTCGAACCGGACAATGTCGCCCGACAGGCAAGCTTCCACCTGCTGAACGGCTCGATCGAATACCGGCCCTCCGAACAGGTCGGCATCGAATTCTGGGCCAGCAACCTGACCGACACCGAATATGTCGTCCAGGATCTGTCGACGGCCACCGGCGTCACCGAAGTGCTGGCACCGCCGCGCACTTACGGGGTCAATCTCAAGTTCAATTTCTGAGGTGCGGAGCAGCCCGGCCGACAAGGCCTCAGCCATGACGAGATCCATCGCGCAAGGCGGCATCCCTCCAGCACCGATGACGGCCGTGCAGGAGTGGAGAGAGCACTGGGGACTGGTGCTGGCAGCCTTCATAGGCTTCTCCTTCCATTCGCTCACAACTTATTCCGCCGGGCTGTTCCTGGAGCCGTTGACCGCCGCCTTCGGATGGACACGCGCCCAGGCGACCGCCGGCCTGTCCATCGCGGCGATGGTTTCCATTCCTCTTGGCCCGGTCATCGGCGCCGTAGTGGATCGCTGGGGGGCGCGCGTCCCGGCAATCCTGGGACTGGCGCTGACCGCGATCGCGGTGAGCGGCTTTGCTTTGGCGAACGGATCGTTCGGCCAATGGATCGCGCTATGGAGCTTCTATGCGGTCGTCGCCACGGGCATCAAGTCGACCGTGTGGACTGTCGCCATCACGGGAACCTTCACCGCAGGTCGAGGCCTCGCGCTTGGCGCGGTAATGTGCGGCGCTGCTGCAGCGCAGGTCGTCACGCCGCCGTTGACGCGGATGCTGATCGACACCCAGGGATGGCGAGCGGCCTATGTCTGGCTGGGCGCTGGCTGGGGCGGCATCGCCCTAATCGTCGTGGCACTCTGGTTCTGGGATGCGAGAGCCAGGTACGAAAGAGCCAGCCGCCGGATCAAGGACGAAGGCGCCCGGCCCGATCTTCCGGGTCTCGCGCTGTCGGCAGCGCTGATGGATCGATCCTTTCTGATGATTGCCTGTTCAACGCTCGTGACGATGTTCATCGGCGTGGCCTTCATCGTTCATCAGGTTCCGCTGCTGACCGACCTTGGCATAGCGCGCGAAGACGCTGCCTATCTGGCCAGCCTGAGCGGCGTGGCGGGGATTTTCGGAAAGCTTGGGACAGGATGGATGTCCGACCGCTGGGACGCGCGCCGGGTGGGCGCGATCACTTTGCTGGCTCCGGCGGGTGCGCTGGCGCTCCTGCTACTCCCTGACCGCAGCGCGACGGTGATCATCGTCGCCATGATCGTCATCGGTTACGCATCGGGCGCGAAGCTTCAAATCTCCGCCTACTTGATCAGTCGCTTCGTTGGCATGCGCAACTTCGGCAAGGTCTTCGGCATCGTTGGGGGTCTCATCGCCGCAGGCACGGGTTTTGGCCCTGTAACTGCCGCCTGGATCTTTGACCGATACGGCAGCTACACGCCTTTCGTCATACTCGGGATACCGGCCAGCGTTCTCTGCGGGCTCCTAATCCACTGTCTGCCGCCATTGCCCAGTTGGGACGTACCGCCCACTTCAAAGCGACAGTAAATCCTCGAGCAAGGACGTCGCAAGATCATGACCGCTCCGGGAACTACGACGCGCGCCGACAAGCTTCGATACTGAAAAGAAAACCGAAGCGGCCCGATCGCTTGACACTCAATCAATCGAATACTGTCTGCGTAATAATAGATGAACTACTTTCGTTTAGCGTCGGATTGCATCATGCCTAAGATGCTTTGTTCAGCCTCCCCCCCGAAGATCTAGAGTATTTCTGTAAACCCCGCACAGCGTCGCGGTTCTGGTTGTCGCCGATATTGTCCTGTGCGGTCACACCGACTGCGGCGTGATGACGGCCAACGCCAAATGGGGCCGACCGCAGCAGCCTGCCGGCTGTGTCGAGCTGGCTGCACCACGCGGATACGGCAAAGGCAATCAACAACGAGCCCCCATAGCCGTACGTCCGGCAAGGTCGCCGGCATGGTGCGCGAGAACGTCATCGCCCGGCTCGCAAATCTTCGCACTCGTCCGTCCGTCGCCCTGGCTCTCTCCGAAGACCTGTCCGCCTGCACGGTTGGGCTTATGACATCGACGACGGCATCATCAGCGCGATCAACTTCAAGCTCAAGCCGGAGAAGCGCGAAGACCCCAAAAAGACACTTGTACCGATCGGTAAACAGTTGTACCAATCGGTACACAGCGGCAAACCTTAAAGGGAAATCAAATGAATCGCCGCTCTTTCATCGCTGCCCTTCCTGCTGCGGCCCTTGCGGCCCCCGCGATTGCCAAGACCGATCACATCTCGAAAGGAAACCAAATGTCCCGTCCCCCGCTGCCCCCGTTCACGCACGAGACCGCTGTCGAGAAGGTTCGCCTGGCCGAAGACGGCTGGAACACCCGTGATGCCGCCAAGGTGGCATTGGCTTACACGCTCGACACGCGCTGGCGTAACCGCGTCGAGTTCGCGACCAACCGCCAGGAGGCACAGGCCTTCCTTGAGCGCAAGTGGAACAAGGAACACGAATACCGCCTTATCAAGGAGCTGTGGGCGTTCACCGGCAACCGTATTGCCGTGCGCTATGCCTACGAGTATCGCGATGACGCCGGACAGTGGTTCCGCGCCTACGGAAACGAAAACTGGCTCTTTGCCGAAGACGGACTGATGTCGAACCGCCACGCCAGCATCAACGAGATGCCCATCAAGGAATCGGAGCGCCTGTTCTTCTGGCCTCTCGGCCGCCGTCCCGACGACCACGCCTCGCTAAGCGATCTCGGCCTTTGAAGTCCAAGCGCGCCCTTACCGATCGCGAAAGTGCTCTCCCGGCACTGGCCGAAGCCTTTCGCGAGCACGGGTTCGAGGGCGCGAGCCTGGCCGTGCTGTCAAAGGCGACCGGCCTTGGCAAAGGCAGTCTCTACAACTTCTTTCCCGGTGGGAAGGATGAGATGATGGAGGCGGTCCTTGAGAATATCGACGGTTGGTTCGCCAACGCGATTTTCTCGCCGCTGGAGAATGTTTCCGATCCGGCGGCGGCTGTCACGGCCATGTTCGAAGATGTGACCGCATATTTCCGCTCTGGAAGAAGGGTCTGTGTCGTCGGGTGCCTCGGGCTGAATTCCTCTGGCGAAACCTTTGCGGTCAAGGTGAAGGAATACTTCGCCCGCTGGATTTCGGCCTTGGCCCACTGTCTCGAAGCGGGGAAGGTTCCGCCAGCGAGGGCCCTGGACCTCGCGGAAGAAGCTGTTTCCGGAATACAGGGTGCAATCGTGCTGGCGCGGGCGCTTGGCGATGACGCGAGCTTTCAGCGGATCGTTCACCGCCTGCAGTCGTCCTTGCTCGATGCGATCGGCGACGACTGACGCCTCCGGGACGGTTCCCGCCCTCGGCAACTCATTCTTCGAAGAATTGTTCATCCATGCGCATTCTCGAACGGACTGTTAAAACTCGTATGGCAATGCGTCCTTCCACTGGAATCGGGTAGGAAAAGGGCTGTTATGCATGTGCCGTGGTGGTCTCGCAGGGACTATAATGCATTTCTGATTTTGCTGATGTTGCTCCCATTGTTTTGGCCGGCAGTCATCCCCTTGGAAGATTTGCCTGGTCACATGGGGCGCTTTCGCATTCAGGCTGGAGTCTCGGACGCACCAACGCTTGCCGAAGCATTTTCAATTCATTGGATGCCCGTGGGTAATCTTGGGGTCGATCTCATTGTTCTGGCGCTGCAACCCCTTTTGGGAATTGAGCTGGCAACAAAACTGACAATAATTTTGCTAATAATACTATTCTCTGTCGGCCTTCTTACTGTCATAAAGGAAGCGCATGGTGAAATACCGGCGACGGCTGCATTCGCTTTACCCCTCGCATACGCTTATCCATTCCAGTTCGGATTCGTAAATTTCTGGCTGGCCTCTGGCTTGGCACTGCTGATTTTCGGCCTTGTGCTCCGATACCAAAGACTAGAACGTTCGCGGGCCTGGCGATTGCTTATCTTGCTGGGAAGCCTTGCCATCTATTTTGCGCACGTGTTCGGCTGGGTGTTTTTCGCTTTGATGGTTGGTGGCAATTCACTCTATCGTCAATTTCACCGCTATGGCCCGACTTGGCTCGCAATTCGCGGCATAATATTAGAAGGCCTTCTGCTTTGTCTGCCCCTTGTCTTCATCGTATTATGGCGCAGCACCGATAGCGGCGGTGAAACCAGCGCTTATTTCGACATTTCCCATAAGTGGGGTTGGATCGAGAGCGCCCTTCGCGATCGTTGGGTGCAATTGGACGGTCAGTCCGCGCTCGGCTGTGTAGGTCTGATCATCCTGGGGCTGGTGGGCGCTATGAGGATGAATCCGCGGCTTCTTACCATTTTCGCTTTGTTGACGGGCTTCTACCTATTCATTCCTTTCGCATTTCACGGCCTTATTTATGCCGACATGCGCATGACTCCCCTGCTTCTGGCGATCGGCATCGCTGCGCTGGCGCCGAGGGCGATCATGGGCAAGCGGGTCGCTGCAATGCTTGCAATCGCCGCGCTTGTCTTCGTCTGCGTGCGAACCGCAGCAATGACCTACAGCTACGTCCTGGCCAGCGACGATCAGGAAAATCATCTCCTCGCCCTGGATCACATTCCAAAGGGATCGCGGGTCGTAGCCCTCGTTGCGCCGGATTGCCCACGTGGCTGGTCGGGATCGCGCATCACCTCGCTTGCCAGTATGGCGATCGTCCGCCGCGACGCGTTCGTTAATGCCCAGTTTGAAATGCCCGGCGCGCAGCTCGTCGCGGTCAGTCCCTCCATACCACGTGACTTTGCCTACGGGACCGGCTCGCTTGTTCGCCTGCCCGATTGCGACCGGCCAGAGCCCGAACTGGCCGAACGGGTTGGTCAAATTCCATATGACGCATTCGATCACGTCTGGTTGATTGGGGTTGGCCCCGGCGATCGACCTTCTGTCCCCCGGTTGCGTCTGGTATGGTCAAATGACCAAAGCGCAGTCTACGCGATTGCATCGGAATAGCAGAAAATGGCGTTTCAGGACTTTGTTGAAATGGCCGACAGTGCTTCTTTTCTCTGATCGTCACCCGGCACTCGTCATTGACGAGTGCCCCTCTGGGCTTTCACGAAAGTAGTCGCAGAAAAACCGAAAAACCTCAGCCTGCCTCTGAGCGAGGTCAAAAACCGGACTGACCGGACAAACGGGGCTCCGGCGAAGGTTTCGTGGCGGGGTGCAGCCCGCCGTCGATGGCACTGGTGCACTGGTTGAGGACTTTGAGACCGAAGTCGCCGCCTTGTTTGACATGTCCGCCGCACGCTTCATGCCGTCTGGCTGTATGGCCCAACCTATTGCTTTTCGCATCTGGAGTGAGCGCGCCGGCAATCCGACTACGGCTTTTCACCCGACCTCTTACCTCGAGCGACGCGAGGAATTCGGTTACCGTGAGTTGCATGGTCTGAGCGCACACCTTGTCGGTGATGTGAAACGGCCGAGGACGGCGGCCGATGTGATGGAACTGCTCGGCCCAGGCGGTGCGGTGCGCAAAACGGGCCTCGCCAGCGTGCCCGTCGAGTTGCCGGCACGAGAGATCGGCGGTTAGTTGCCCTCGTGGGAAGAATTGGTTACCTTTAGCGAATTGTGGTGAAGATCACATAGCATCGACCCGAAGCCTCCAAGACAAAGCTTTGAAACGGGCGCGGTCTTCGGATCGGCAGCGCGCCAGAATGGCAGCAGCACCATAATGGAGCGCCGAAGGCAAGGGCTTGGGTTCGGGCGTCCAGCGCTCAAGCGATTGTTTGGGCGGCTTTCTGCGCCCGCACATAGCTTTCCACCACCGCTGCATAGTTCGGTGCGACGAGGCCGTAGAGCTGCACCAAATCTGCCGCCTCCGGACGGGCCCAGGTGCGATGAAGCTCCGAAAGCAGTGCGTTGGTCGATGTCGGCTTGACGCCGCCCTGGACGAACCGGGCGAGCGATGTTCGCGATGCCATTTCGCTAGGATCGCCCGAAGCGTCCAGGACCGCATAAACGTCGTAGCCAGCGGCGACGGCGTCGAGCGCCGGGAACATCACACAGACGCTGGTCCAAACGCCCGCCATGACGAGAGTCTTGCGGCCGGTGGATTTTACCTCTGCCACGAAATCGTCGTTGTCCCAGGCATTCACTTCTCCCTTGCGAGGCACATAGACCGCATGCGGCGCGTGGCAGTGGATCTCCGGCATGAGCGGCCCGTTGCTGCCCGCAGGCTCTGACGCCGTGGTGATCACCGGGATGTGCAGCAACGTCGACAGCCTGGCGATCATCTCCACGTTGCGCCGCAGGTCGGCAACAGGAATGTCCTTGACGGTCTGGAACAGCCCGGACTGATGATCGAGCAGCAGGATCAGCGTGTCGGCCGGATCCATGAGCGCGGCGCCGCCGCCGGAGGGAAGAATGCTCGACTTGGCACGCATTGGGGTCTCCATGGTCATGCTCCTTCTTTCGTATCGGCAGATGTTGCCGCCCCGGTGACGGGCTGGCGGCCAAGAAAATCGCGGATCAGCGGCACCATTTCGTCCGCCTTGTCCTCAAGTGCGAAGTGCCCGGTGTCGAGCAGATGCAGTTCGGCTTGCGGCAAGTCCCGAAGGAATGCCTCCGCGCCTTCAACGGAAAAGATCGGATCGTTCCGCCCCCACAAAATCAGGGTAGGTGGCTGGGAAGCGCGAAAGTAGGCATGGATCGCCGGATAGAGCGCAACATTGGTACGATAGTCGTAGATGATTGCAAATTGGATCGCATGGTTTCCCGGGCGATCGAGGAAGAGCTGATCGTGCAACCATGCTGCCGGGTCGATCCGGGTTTCATCCCTTACCCCGGCCACGTACTGAAAACGCGTGCTCTCTTGCGTGAAGAAGGGAAGCATGGCGGCCCGGTTGACTTCGCTGTTGTCAGCCCAAAGCGCGCGTGTCGGCGCCCAGAAATCCTGCATGCCTTCTTCGTAGGCGTTGCCGTTCTGGACGATCAGAGCGGTGATCCGATCCGGGTGCTTAAGTGCCAGCCGAAAGCCCGTCGGCGCGCCATAGTCCATCACATAGAGGGCATATCGGTCGACGCCCAACGCTGCGAGCAGGCCGTCCACCACGTCGGCAAATGCCGCAAAGCTGTATTCGTAGCTGCCGAGGGGCGGTGCGGCTGACAGTCCGAAGCCGGGAAGATCCGGCGCGATGACGCGGTAGGTATCCTCGAGCGCCGGAATGAGGTTGCGGTACATGTGCGACGAGCTTGGAAAGCCGTGCAGCAGGAGCAGGACCGGTGCGTCAGCCGGCCCCGCTTCCCGGTAGAAAATTTCAAGGCCAGCGATCGTGGCTGTGCGGTGGTGCGTCCCAGGGCGAGGCGCCGATGCGGAGACCATGTCAGGCAACTGTCTGCGCGGCTGCGGAAATGAAGTCCGCGACCTCATGCGGGCGGGAGAGCATTGCGGCATGGCTACTGTCGATTTCGGACAAGCGGGCGCCGGCCC
The DNA here is from genome assembly GCF_044987305.1 of Novosphingobium sp. ZW T3_23. Lineage (NCBI taxonomy): Bacteria > Pseudomonadati > Pseudomonadota > Alphaproteobacteria > Sphingomonadales > Sphingomonadaceae > Novosphingobium > Novosphingobium sp. ZW T3_23. Next base: position 141,502 of record NZ_JBJDRF010000001.1, on the reverse strand, counting down.
TCTCCGCCATGCGGCGCTGGGCGCTGGGGGGGACCATGCGGTCTGCGCTGGCTAGGAGATAGAAAGTCGGGCGAACCTTCCACCCCACGCGGGTGACGGGTGCGGTGGCAGCGCCGAGCCACCAGGGCATCTGCGCTACCGCCATGAAACGGGTGATATCGGGATCGACATCGGCGGCGAACGCTTCGGGAAAGTGCGCGGGATTGACGACGAGGTAGCCATTCTCGGGCGGCAGTACCGGCGCTTTTGCCTCACCCTCCTCTGCTGGAGCTTCGTTCAACACCGCAACCGATTCCCCGGCATCGGGTACGAAAGCCGCGATGTAGGCGATGGCTTTGACCTTGGGGTTGTCACCCGCCTCTGTGACGACGGCACCGCCATAGCTGTGGCCGACAAGGACCACTGGGTGGCGCGCCTCGGCAATTGCCCGCTCCGTCGCGGCCACGTCGCCCTCCAGCGTGATGGCCGGGTTCTGCACGACCAGCACCTCATACCCTTCCGCCGACAGCAGCGTGTACACCGCCTGCCAGCCGGAGCCATCGACGAACGCGCCGTGCACGAGCACGACCGATAGGTTCTTGGACATATCTGGTCCTTTCGGGAGAACGCGCGCGGTAGCGCCGCGCGCTTTCCGGTTGCTATTTGCAGATCTTGCGATCGAGGAAGTTCCGGATCAGCGGCGCCATTTCATCCAGCCGATCCTCAAGCGCGAAATGGCCGGAATCGAGGATATGGATTTCGGCATCGGGGAGATCGCGCAGATATGGGTGCGCGCCGGCTTCAGGGAAGATCTTGTCGTTCTTGCCCCAGACGATCAGCGTCGGCGGCTTTCGCTCGCGGAAGAACGCCTGGAATTGCGGATAGAGCGGCACGTTAGCGCCATAGTCTCCCAGCATATCGAGCTGCACGTCGCGGTTGCCCGGCCGGTCGAGAAGCGCCTGATCGTGGACCCAGTTATCCGGGCTGATGCGCTCTACGTCGCCCATGCCATCGGTATATTGAAACTTGGTGATATCCAGCGTGACCAGGCCATTCAGCGCATCGCGATTTTTCTGCGAGCGGTCACGCCAATAGACTTTGATCGGATCCCAGAAAGGAGACTGAAGGCCCTCCACATAGGCATTGCCGTTCTGGACGATCAGACCGCTGACGCGTTCGGGATGCTTCAGCGCCAGACGATAGCCGATCGGTGCTCCGTAATCCATGACGTACATCGCATAACGGCTGGCGCCGATCTGGGTCACCAGCTTGTCGACGATGTCCGCCTGATGCGCGAAAGTATAGGCGAACTGCGTGTGGCCTGGCGCGTCGCTCTGCCCGTATCCCGGATAGTCCGGCGCTATGACGTGGTAGCGATCGGCCAAAAGGGGAATGAGGTTGCGGAACATGTGAGACGAAGTCGGAAAACCGTGCAGCAGCAGCAGAACCGGCGCCCCGACCGGCCCCGCTTCGCGATAGAAGACTTTCACCCCGTCGATCTGCTTGGACTTGTAGTGGATGACCGGAACGGGGAGTGCGGCGGATTGCTGCGCGGCTGCCGGGCAACCAGTTTGCGCGGCAGCCGGTACGGCGAGTATTGCGCCGGCCAGTGCTATGGGGATCAGTCGTTTCATGCGTCGTTCCTCCGTCGGGGCAGATTTGCCGGGACAGTGTCACCGCCTCGCCATGACATTGTGGGTCCGAAGTATCACCGCGTCGCCAGCCGATGGAGTAAAGCGCGGTAAGATGTTGTAGTCGTTCGCGCTTCGCGCACGGGTAATGGTTGCTAGTGCGAGTGCGCGCGGGCAAAGTTCTGGACGGGCGTAGGGGGCGCTATGCGCAGGCCGACGGTTGCAGCGCCTCCGGGCCTGATCCAGGTACGGTTGATTGGGGGTAAGCATGCAAGCGGAGTTTGGCTATGTCCGCACATCCGTCGCGATCCTGCGGCAGTGGCTCTGCGCCTTGCTACTGCCCTTGGCCATGCTGCTCGTCGGCACGGCATGTCTTGCACGCGATGGGCAGTTCGGACTGGCCCAGTTCAAACATACGCGCTGGACGGTTGATGACGGCGCCCCAACCGGCATCACCGCGATTGCACAGACCCCGGACGGTTGGCTTTGGCTCGCGGCGTCCGAGGGTTTGTTCCGCTTCGACGGCGTCACGTTCGAACGTGTGCCGCTGCCCGCCGGGTCACGGATGGAGCGTGCCTCCCCGTCCGCGCTCCTGGTTTCGCGAGCCGGCGAATTGTGGGTGGGCTTCGCACAGAACGGCGGTGTCGCAACCTACCGCCGAGGCATGCTGCACGCAGTGTCGATGGGGGAGCCGCCTTCCCGAATACTGGGCTTCGCCCAGACATCCGGCAAAGCGATTTGGGCTGTCGCGGGCGTATCCTATCGTGAAAATCGTCTGTATCGTTTGGCTCACGGCCGGTTGGAGACGGTGGATGAGCGCCTTGGGCTGCCGGCGGGTTTCCCGGGCCCACCGTGCGTAACCGCAGACGGAACCTTGTGGATCAACCTGGAGGCGGAGCACAAGAACCTGCTGGTTTCCTTACCTCCAGACGCGGCACGCTTTCGGAACAGCCCCGTCCGTACAGAGATGACTGCCGCCTGCTCGGTCGATCGGGTGGGCCGGCTGTGGATTTCCGATAAGGGCGGCACGAGAATGACGGTCGGTTCCGACGGCCAGAGCATCGCCCAACCCATCGCCTACCCCGCAGTTCCCAACTCCGAACGCACCGCCTTGGCATTCGACCCTGCCGGCGGGCTATGGGGAAGCACCAATTCGGTCGGAATCTTCTACGTTGCAGACGCGGGCAGAGTGCATGCCACGGCCGCTTCGCCGCTTGAGCGATTTATGGCTGCTGACGGTCTCACGTCGGACGTGGTCCGCAAGCCATTCGTCGATCGGGAAGGCAATATCTGGTTCGGGAGCGAGCTGGGCCTCGACCGGTTTCGTGTGGCGAGCGCCGTGCGGGAATCACGCATGAAGGGCGACCCTGGCTTGGGTTTTGCCATGAGCGCCTCGGAAGATGAGATCTTCGTGTCGACTGATCACGCGGTCTACCAGATCACGCCCACAGGTCCTCGAAAAGTCCTTGATGGTGGGCTCTTGGGCATATGCCCGGCGAATGGCGGTGGGTTCTGGGGCGTGCTGGACTCCAGGATCACCCATTGGCGCAGCGGCGTGCGGTCGGTATTGACCCCGCCACCAGGCCAAGCCCTGATCGGAACCTGTGCTCAGGACCGTTCCGGCCGCCTCTGGGTCGGGATCATGCCGGGCGACGCGATGTGGCATGACGCCAGCGGGTGGCACCGCCTCAGCAAGTCCGGACCGGTAATGCAGGAGCCTGATCTCGTCGTCACCCCGTCCGGCGACGTCGCCTATGTGGCGTCGAGGGCCCTGGTCCGGCTGAACAGCGCCGGCGCGACGACGACCGACCTGAAGCGGTACGACCTTGGAACCATAAGCAAGATTGCCGTTGGCCTTAGCGACATCTTCGTCAGCGGTAACAACGCCCTTCTGCGAATTCGAGGGAACCGCATCACGCGGATCGATGCGCGTCGTTTTCCCTGGGTCGCCCGGCTGAGGGGACTTGTCCAGACATCGCGCGGCGAAACCTGGATGCGGAGCAATCATTCCATTTCTCAGGTTGCCACTGCCGCCCTGGACCGCGCATTCGAGGATCCGCACGCATCGCTCGATCGCAGGTACTACGATTTGCGCGATGGACTCAGCCCTTCCCAGAACGCGGCGTACCCCGGCCCGCAACTCGGCGTTGGCAGCGATGGAAGGATCGTGCTGCTGGAGCGCCCCGGCGTGTCTTACATCGATGTTCCCAGACTCGGGAATGACGCGTCACCTCCGCCAGTCGTGATCCGTTCGCTCTCAAGCGGGGGGAAGGTCTATCGCGATCCCTCTAAGCTGACGCTGCCAGCCGGCACCCACTCCCTGGACATCGGTTATGCGGGCCTGAGCCTGACCGCGCCACATCGCATCCAGTTCCGCTACCGCCTCGAAGGTGTTGACGATGACTGGGTTCTGCCTGGCACGCGAAGACTGGCCTCCTATGCCAATCTTGGTCCCGGCGTGTATCGCTTCATCGTGAGCGCCGCGGGCAGCGACGGCCTGTGGAATGCCCATGGGACGACGCTCGACATAGAAATTCCGCCAACTTTTGTGCAAAGCTGGCCTTTCAAGCTCATCTGCGGGCTGATCGTGCTTGGTTTCCTCTGGATGGCCTACGCGCTGCGGTTGCGCGCTGTCGCCAGCCGCATCCGCATGCGCATGGCGGAGCGGGTCGAGGAGCGCGAAAGGATTGCCCGCGATCTGCACGATACGCTGCTCCAATCGGTGCAAGCGTTGACGCTGCGGTTCCAACTGGTGGTCGACGAACTTCCGATCGAGGAACGCGCTCGCCCCGCACTGGAAGCAGCGATCGATCGGGCGGATCAGGTCATTGCCGAGGGGCGCGATAGGGTCAAGGAACTGCGGCTCCCCAGGGACGGTAACGATATCGAGGAAATCATGGCTAATCTGGTCCAACAGCAGGGCTTCGATCCGCTGACCGCCCTGTCGATCGAGACGGTAGGAACACCGCGCGCCCTCGACCCGCTGGCGCTTGACGAAATCGCGCGCATCGCCGGGGAGGCAATATTCAACATCCGGCGCCACGCCCGGGCGACCCGCATCGCTATAGAAATCCGCCATCAATTCAACTTCGCCATCTCGTTTGCCGACAACGGCATGGGGATCGACCCAGACGTTATCGAAGCGGGTAGCAGAGACGGCCATTTCGGCCTGCCCGGCATGCGTGAACGCGCGCGGAAGCTAGACGGCGATCTTGTCATCCGCCGCATCGATGAAGGCGGTACCCAGGTGCTACTCGCCATACCCGGCAGGATTGCGTATAAAACGCCGAGGCCCAATTGGTTTTCGCGCTGGTGGAAGTCATTGACGCGGCCGTCCGGGAACCTGACAACATGATCCGAGTGTTGATCGTCGATGACCATCCGATCGTTCGCGAGGGCATTGCGGCACTGATCGAACGCCAATCCGATATGGTCGCCGTCGGCGAAGCAGCGAATGGCGAGGAGGCAGTCGAGCGCTTTACCGCGCTGCTCCCCAATATAGTGCTGATGGACGTCCAGATGCCTGGAATGGACGGTATCGCCGCAGTGGAGGCCATTCGACGCGTATCGGCGGATGCGGCAATCCTGATGCTCACGACCTATCCGGGCGACGCCCAGGCCGTCCGCGCGATACGCGCCGGAGCGGCAGGCTATCTGCTGAAGAACAGCATACGAAAGGAACTGCTCGACGCGATCCGTTCGGTGCATGCGGGCCGCCGGACGATTAGCCCGGACATCGCCCATGCCCTGGCGGTCCACGCACTGGATGAACAACTGAACGCGCGTGAGTTGGCGATCCTGCCGCTGTTGGCCGAAGGTCAATCCAACAAGCAGATCGCCTGGCATCTCAGCGTCTCGGCGGACACGATCAAAGCCAACCTGAAGCAATTGTTTGCCAAGCTAGGGGTAGACGATCGCACTCATGCGGTCACGGTGGCGGCACGGCGTGGTTTCATCGAACGCTAGTTCTTCGGGGAGAGGCATTCTCAAAATGCCCCCCAACTCCTCTGCCGATACACGCCGCGATCCGGCCATGATCTGCTGCAGCTCCAGCCGGATCGCTTCGACTGCATCGATCAACCCCACTATCCGCTCTACCATGGCCGCGTTGCCGCCCTCGGCAAGGCAGGCCGAAGGCCGTACCGGCGCGATGAAGCGGTAGCCCCGGCCCACAACTGTTGCGATGTATTGCGGCGTAGTATGACTTTCCCCTAGCGCGCGGCGCAGGCTGGCCATAGTAACCTTGAGATTGGCTGCGTCGACAAAGGTCGTTGGCCAGACGCAGGATACGAGTGCTTCCTTCTCGACCAACTCACCGGCTCGTTCGACCAACGCAGTGAGAAGGTCGAGCGCCCGCCCACCGATCCGCACGGGCTTCCCATGGCTGAGCAGCAACTGCCGCTCCGGCTTTAGGACGAACGTCCCGAAAGCGAAGGAGCGGGAGGAAGAACGCTCCCCCTCGCCCATAAGCGTACCCGAAATCCGGACAGCGGCGATCGTCATCGATTGACCTTCCTGCTGCGCCTCGCGAGGCATCAATCCGGCACCTGGCTCGCACAGTGTAACGCGGGCGACAGCCGATAACCCCTTGTAGCGAAACAAACGCTGCAGCGCGCGCCCCACCTGGGTCCGGGCTTATACCCGATCGGGTAATTGCGCTATTTTATCGGGCGGAAGGACACGGCGTCAGCCACTGCAACTTCATGCCGTCACGTTTCGTTGAGGAATCGGCGGATCAATGCGTTATATCGTTCGGGCTGTTCGACCATCGTCATGTGAGAGCAGCCCGCCATCACCGCCAGGCTCGCATCTCCCGCGATGCCGTCTCGAATGGTTTCATGACAATCAATCGTTATCTCGTCGAACTGGCCGGTAGTGATCAATGTCTTCTGGGTTATCGCTTTCAGGTCTTTGCGCCGGTCCCAGTCCTTGATTTTGCCCACGATGGTGAATTCGTTGGGACCGTTCAACACGCGATAGGCGATTGATCTGGAGATCGCCTCGAAGCTGACAAGGGCGTCGGCGGACGGCTTGGTCCGCAAAACGAAATTGTCATAAAATATTTGAGTAAGGCCCGCATATTCCGGTGTGCCGGTCTTGCCTGCCAGTTCCAGCGCCCGCAGCTTTGCGGCGAAACCGTCGGGCATTGCGGCGATCAATCTTTGTAGCCCGCCAACCACCTGGGGAACGCTCGCCAAGGCACCTGCCAGGATGAGCTTTTCCACACCGGCGCCTCGAGCTTGGCAGAGATATTCAATTGCCAGAAGTGTCCCCCACGAATGCCCATAAAGAACCACCCGATCAAGGTTTAGCGCCTGCCGCACCGCGTCGACCTCGTCGATCGAGCGCTGAATGGAGTAAATGCTCTCGTCATCGGGAGAGTCGGCGTTCCCGCAGCCCAGTTGATCGTAGAAGATCACGGGGCGCTCATCGGCTAGCGCTGTCATGGATAATAAATAGTTGTGTGCTGCACCTGGGCCGCCATGCAACATCAGCAATGGCGTCTTATCGCCAGCCCCAAACCTGCGCCAATACACCTTTCCGCCTGGCACTTCGGCATAGCCGGAGGAGGAGTACGACGACGAAGGAAAACTGACCGCACGCGCCATCGAACTGCTTGCAGCGGTCGTTCCGATAAGCCGTGCGCCGCATGTCAAAACTGTACGACGTGTCCAACCTGTGCTGGTTTTCATTTTTAGCTCCACAATGTGCAGTTTGGTTCTGCCGTTGCTGGAGCAATCAGAGAAAACGGCCGACATGGGGAGGCATGTGGTCCTGTTTTTACCACAATTGACCTTCGCCTGGCTTTGGTCTTACTGATACGAAGCATTCGAAATGCGCCTGACTGCGATCACGTTGCAGCCTTTCCACTTCTTCGCCGACATAGCGGTCGTAGGCCATCTCACTTCGGCTTCCTGACAGCTGCTCTAGCTTCATCGAATAGCAAGTGAACCTGAACAAGTTGTCGTGGGACGAAACCGTCGTCCCCACACGTTGCTGCGAACGACAGGTTTTTGGCGGAAAACGACGTAACGTGTCGCTGGATCTTCAGTCCTTAAGCAGCCTCGTGAATGACAGAGACCCGAGCTTCCATTGATCCTGGGTTCGCACGTAAACCTCTGTCACCATGAATGGGTTTACAACCTCCCGGCCCCGAACGATGGCGATCAATCGAATGTGACTTAACACGATTGCGGTTGTGCCGATGACACGGGTGGAGACATCTTTGATCTCAGCATGCTTGTATTGGATCGCACCGCTTCGAATGACTTCAAGCTCGGCCGTTTTCGACATCGTGCCGCCCATGTGTACGAAAACGGCCTGATCGTCGAACAGCATATCCAGCTCCGCGATTTCGCGTTGCGCCATCCAATCCCACTTTTGCCGAGAGAGGGCGACAAGTTCACGGTCGGCAGCTTGGCCAACAGCTGGAGCGGGTTCGGTCGACGGAGCGGCTTTCGCAGAGCTCATCACTGGAATGGCGAGACTCAATGCACCCAGGCAGCGGATGAGCGTTCTCATCTTTCATTCTCTCCTGTTCGGCCAAGCCAGGCCCTGATTTGATCGAGTGTGCGCCGCTCCTGATCAGCCTCCATTACAAAGGGCGGTTCGATCCGCGCCGCCGGCGCATGCTTACTCAGAGTTTCAAGCGCAGAGCCCACGCCAAAACCGCCATGGGTGATGAATGGCCGCATGACCTTCGCCTTCAGATCATGGGCCTTCAGGAAGGAGATGATTGGCGGCGGCGCTGCTTCGCCCCAGATGGGGAACCCTAGAAATATCTCATCGTAGGCAGCCATGTTTGAGACCCGTTCGGCAAGGGGTGGCTCGTAGCCGCTCTCGCGCTCGCGCGTCGCCTGAGCGACATGGTTCTCATAGTCCTCCGGATAAGGGCGAGCAGGCCGGATCTCAAAGAGGTCTGCGGAAAGAGCACGGTGTAGCGTCTCAGCTATGACCCGAGTGTTCCCGGATCGCGTGAGGTAAGCGACGAGGGTCCGATTATCCGACATGGACGCCTTCCCTCCATCCTGGGCGCAAGCCGCAGTGCTGGCGAAGGCGAATGCAGCAGGAGCGCCAATGATCATGCGCCTCGAAAGGTCCGGCCCGGTGCTCATGGTGTTTTTGGCGGTGCTTCGACACCGGAAAAGGCCTGCACTGTGAGCGGCAGACGCTCGCCCTTGACTGTGATCCCGGAGACCGCAGCCTTCAGTTCCGCCGCTTCTGCAATTGTAAACCGGATCGCGGCCGCGCCGGCGTTCTCCATCATGTGCGCCATCTGGGTCGTGCCGGGAATGGGGAAGATCCAAGGTCGCTGGATCAACAACCAGCCCAACGCGGTCTGCGCCAAGGTTGCCTGCTTTCGGTCGGCCCAGCTTTTCAACAAGGTCACCAGAGCGAGGTTCGCGTCGATGTTTTCCTTGGCGAGGCCGATGGCCGACACTTTGAGAGAACCGAGATTCCGCCTGCCCCCCGATGGGATCGGCTTGCTCGGAGACGAAGTGCCGGCAGTCATCGCTCCGACTTCACTCGCCCTGATGCGGTTTCATCCGACATGGATCCTTCTCCGATCAGAGCTTGCGGGTGCCGAGCCATTTCACCATCGCCGGATCGCGATGGTCGAAGAAGCTGCTGGCCTTCTGGTCGAGCGTGGAAATCGCCGCGATGTCTTCGTCATCGAGGGCAAAGTCGAAGATCGCGAAATTCTCGGCCATGCGCTCCTTGCGGACCGACTTGGGGATCGCAACGATGCCGCGCTGGTTCAGCCAGCGCAGCACGACCTGAGCGATGCTCTTGCCGTGCTTGTGCCCGATCGAGGCGAGCAATTCGTTGCTGAACAGCCCGTTCTTCCCCTCGGCAAACGGCCCCCAGGCCTCCGCTTGCACTTTGTATTCCTCGAGCAGGGTCTGAGCGTCGGCCTGCTGGTGGAAAGGATGGATCTCGATCTGGTTTACCGCAGGCGCAATTTCATTGTGCAGCACGAAGTCGAGCAGCCGGTCGGGATAGAAATTGCTCACCCCGATGGCCCGGATCCGACCTTCGCGATGGAGGTCCTGCATGGCCCGCCAGGCACCATAGACGTCGCCGTAGGGCTGATGGATCAGCCAGAGGTCGAGATAGTCGAGTTGCAGCTTGTTCAGCGAACGCTCGAAAGCTGCCTTGGCGCCTTCGTAGCTGGCGTCCTCGATCCACAGCTTGGTCGTGACGAACAGCTCGCTTCGGTCGATGCCATGATTGCGAATGGCCTGTCCGACAGCCTCTTCATTGCCATAGGAGGTGGCGGTATCGAGCAGGCGATAGCCGACATCGATGGCGTCACGCACACTGCGTTCGCATTCCGCCGGATCGGGTACCTGGAAGACGCCGAAGCCGAGGCTGGGCATTTCCACGTCGTTGTTCAGCGTGACGTAGGGAACGGTCTGGGTCATGGGACTTCCTTCGCTTCAGATCAGCGATTGACGAGGCTCTGGGCAGACGCAGGATAACGCTCGCCTACCAGTTCGATGGCTGTCAGGGCCTCGCGAATACGAACAAGATCGGGCTCGGTCAGTTCGATGGCGACAGCACCCAGATTTTCTTCGAGCCGGTGCAGCTGGGTGGTGCCGGGGATCGGCACGATCGACGGTCGCTGGCCCAGCAGCCAGGCCAGGGCAATTTGCGCGGGGGTCGCATTCTTCTCGGCCGCGAGACTGACGACCAGTTCGACAAGACCTTGGTTGGCCTTGAGGGCATCGGCCTGGAAGCGCGGGACCGTGCCTCGGAAGTCGTCCTTGGCGAAGACGGTATCCGCACTCATCCTGCCGGTCAGGAAGCCTTTGCCGAGCGGTGCGAACGGGACGAAGCCGATACCGAGTTCATCGAGGAGAGGCAGGACCGCGTGCTCCGGCTCCCGCCAGAACATCGAATATTCGCTTTGAAGGGCGGCGACCGGCTGCACGGCATGGGCACGGCGGATGGCATCGATGCCGGCCTCCGACATCCCGAAATGCTTGACCTTGCCCGCCGCGATCAGGTCCTTGACGGCGCCCGCCACATCCTCGATCGGCACGTTGGGATCGACGCGGTGCTGATAGAACAGATCGATGCGATCGGTGCGCAGGCGGCTCAGCGCTTCATCGGCCACCTGGCGGATCCGTTCCGGACGGCTATCCAGGCCTTGCGCCGGAACGCCGTTCACGAAACCGAACTTGGTGGCGATGACCACCTGGTCGCGAACCGGCTCAAGCGCTTCGCCCACCACCTCCTCGTTGAGGCCGGGACCATAGGCTTCGGCAGTATCGAAGAACGTCACCCCTCTCTCGTGGGCAGCCCGGATCAAAGATACGGCCTCGCTGCGTTCGATCGGCGGGCCATAGCCGAAGCTGAGGCCCATGCAGCCGAGGCCGATCTCCGAAACCTCAAGTCCGCCACGTCCGAGTTCGCGTGTCTTCATGGGAATGCCTTTCGTTCAAGCGGCGCCGGTGGCGCCCAAGGGTTTGATTTCCGGGGCGCGGTCGGCCGCGACGATCGTGGTCAGCACCACCACCAGGGCGAGAGCAAGCATCACGGTGCCCGCGTCGAATGCGGCGCCGATGCGCGTGACGGCGAGGGCCTGTCCCTGCAGTCCTGCGCTTGCCATTCCGGCAATGGCGACAAGGAAGCTAAGACCCACCGAACTTCCGATCTGGTGGGCGACGTTGACGGCTCCCGAGGCGGCGCCGGCATTCGCGTGGGCCACTCCGGCGATGCCGGCAGACGTCAGCGGGCTCAGAGTCAGGCCCTGGCTCACGCCGATCAGCAGCATCGGCAGCGCGACGGTGGTGATGTAGGGCGAAGTGGCGTTCGCGAAACTGAGCCATCCCATCCCGGCAATTCCGATGACGATACCGACGATCATCAGGCGGTTGGCGCCGTACGACTTGACCAGCCGGGGCACGGCAATCGCGAATGGCACATGGAGGATGGTTGCGGGAATGAAGGCGAGGCCGCTCATGGCCGGGCCGTAACCCCTCACATTCTGCAGATAGAGGGTCGTGAAGAAAAAGAACCCGACCATGCCGCCGAGATAGAGCACCCGCGCGGCATAGGCCCCCGACCGCACGCGGCTGGAAAACAAGCCAAGCGGCAGGATCGGCTGGGCAGCCCGCCGCTCGATCGATACGAACAGAACGATCAGCGCGATTGCTGCGGCCAGAGCCACTATGGTGATCGGGTCGCTCCATCCGGTCTGCGCGGAACGGATGAAGCCGAAGACCAGGCCGCCGATGCCCAGCGTGGAGGTCAAGGCTCCCGGCAGATCGAAGCGCCCGGTATGCTTCGGCGTTTCCTCGATGTAGCGATAGGCCGCTGCGATCAGGCCGATACCGACAGGCAGGTTGACGTAGAACCCGGCGCGCCACGACACCCACTCGGCCAGGATGCCGCCAAGAACCAGCCCGACCGTGGCCGAGGCACCCGCTGCTGCCGCATAGTAGGAGACCGCGCGCGTGCGTTCATGTCCTTCGGCGAAGTTGGTCTGCAGCAGGGCGAGGGTCGAAGGTGCGAGTACGGCGGCGCCGAAGCCCTGGATAGCGCGCCACGCCAGCATCCATGTGGCCGAAGGAGACGCGCCGATCGCCAGCGACGCCAGCGTGAAGATGGCAAGGCCCGTCACGAACATCCGCCGACGCTCGAGGATGTCTCCGGCCCGCGCGCCCAGCAGCATGAAGCCCCCGAACGTCAACGTGTAGGCACTTTGCACCCAGGCGAGATTGGCCTCGCTGAAACCAAGCTGCTCGTGGATCTTGGGAAGGCCGGTAAGCACGACCGAGATGTCGAGGACGATCATCACGTAGCTGACAAGGATTATCGCCAAAATGGCGCCCTTGTGAGGTTTGTCGGGGCGAGGTTTGTCGGGGGTTTGCAGGCGCAGGTTCATCGCGAGGTCTATCCGAAGCTCTCGTCAGGCTGCCCGGGGATCGCGCTCAGGCAACACAGGGAATTGTCGGATCTGATATAGCTTGCGCGCGGGAATGCGATTAGGTGCCATAATCGGCATGTCGCCATAAGGTAGTCTAATCAATGGCAGGCGAAAACTATAACGAGCTGGCCGCGTTCGTGATGGTGGCGCGCGAGCGCAGCTTTACCCGCGCGGCGGCGAAGCTGGGTGTTTCGCAGTCGGCACTCAGCCAGACGATCCGGGGGCTTGAAGAGCGACTGGGCCTGCGATTGCTCACCCGCACGACCCGCAGCGTTTCACCTACCGAAGCTGGGCACCGTCTTTTCGGCACCGTGGCACCGCGCTTCGAAGAGATTGCGCTGGAGCTTGCCTCGCTGAGCCAGCTGCGAGACAAGCCGTCCGGTACGATCCGCATCAATGCCGGAGAGCATTCGGCAATATCTCTGCTCCAGCCCGCACTACGCAAGTTGCTGCCAGCCAATCCCGATATCCGGGTCGAAATCGTCGTCGATTATGGCCTTACCGATATCGTCGCCGAGGGGTTCGATGCTGGCGTGCGTCTGGGAGACCAGGTGGCCAAGGACATGATCGCGGTGCGGATCGGTCCGGACCTCCGCATGGCCGTCGTCGGCTCGCCCGAGTATTTCGCCCGCTATCCGGTGCCCCGCTCGCCGCAGGATCTGACCGGGCAAAACTGCATCGGCATTAGGTTGCCCACTTATGGGGGCATCTTCCCATGGGATCTCGACAAGGATGGGCATGAGGTCAACGTCCGGATCGAGGGACAACTGGTTTTCAACAATATCAGCTTGCGCCTGCAGTCGGCGCTGGATGGCCTGGGTCTTACATACCTTCCGGAGGATCAGGTACTGCCCTACATCGAACGGGGCCAGCTGATCCGGGTGATGGAGGACTGGTGCGGACCCTTTCCCGGTTACCACCTCTATTATCCCAGTCGCCGCCACTCTTCTCCGGCCTTCGCGCTCCTTGTCGAGACGCTGCGCTATCGCGCCTGATTGCGGACCGCTTCCGCGTATTGGGCATCGCTGACAAGTTCCTTCCAGGTCACGGACCGGCCATTGCTGCTCTCCGCCAGCGCGACGTGGGTCATCGCTTCGTCCGGGCCGGCGCCGTGCCAGTGCTTGACGCCGGGGCCGATCCAGACGACGTCCCCCGCCCCGAACCGCTCCGCAGGCTGCCCCCACTGCTGCACATACCCGTGGCCGCGCGTTACGACGAGGGTCTGGCCGAGCGGATGCGTGTGCCATGCGGTATGCGCACCTGGAGCGAAGGTGACGGTCCCACCGCCGATGCGGGCGGGCGCTTCCCGCTGAAAACGGCCCTCTACCTCTGCCCTTCCGGTGAAATTGGCGGCCGCACCGGTGGACTTCTCGGTGGAGCCCTCCCGGATCACCGAAACGCCCGGTGTCGAAGCCTTGTCATCACCCGCCACAGCGGCGATGGGCAGACAGGCAACGCCAATGGCCATGGCGACCTTGCTTGAACGGTGCATCACTCAGCCTCACTCTTGGGATGAAAGACCTCGCGCGCGACGCCCACGGCGCTGATCGCATTGGGCCAGCCCGCATAGAAAGCAAGCTGGGTGATGGCCTCCACGATCTCGGTTTCGGTGACCCCGTTGCGACGGGCGAGCTGCATGTGCGATCGCAACTGCTCGGGGCGGTTGAGCGCGATCAGCGCGGCGACGGTGATGAGGCTGCGGTCCCGCTTGGCCAGTCCTGGCCGTTCCCACACGTCGCCGAGCAGGACATCGTCGGTGAGTTCAGCCAGCTTGGGAGTGATATCGCCCATTAGTTGCTGTGCTCGCGACTGCTGGCCGGTGGTCTCCGCAGTGGTTGTCTGAGCCTGAACCAAAGTCGGCATCCCGGATCCGAGAATTGCGCCTGATAGAAGGAGCAGTCTGTGCGTGATCGCCTTCATATCGAAATTCCTATGTTTCTTGAGAATACGACGATGCCCTGTGGGCGCTGGAATTGCGCTCCCTTTCAGACGCCAAGCGTACGCGAAAAGAACGGCACCAGTTTGCCGAGAGCGATCTCGACATACTCGGGCACCCAATAGGTCTCGATGTGCCGCGCACCGGGGATTTTGAAGAGTTCCTTGTCCTGGGTGCCCGTTGCCTTCGAAAAAGCGTCCTCGGTCAAGTAGAGGGTATCAGCCTCACTGCCCGCCATCATCAGCAGCGGTACGTCGATCAGTTCGATCTGATCAGTCGCATCCCAGCGCATCAGATCCATGAGGCTGCTGGTAGTGTACTTGAAGGTCGAGCCGGGGTGCGCGTTGGTGCGCCAATAATAGTGATACCCCTGGCGATAGAGATCAAACGGCAGCGCCGCGATCTGGGCGTCGGTAAGGTCCGCATCTCCTGAGTAGAGGACCGCACCGCCTTTTGCTTCCTGCGCGCGGGCAGCGGATGCCTGCGTGAGACGCTCCTGGATCGTCGCGACCTGCGTGTCATGGAAGCCATTACGGCGCACGCGGCCCGAGTTGAACATGCTGAGGGTCGCAACCGCCTTGAAGCGCTTGTCCGTCTTGGCTGCTGCGAGCGAATACCCGCCGCCACCGCAGATCCCGTAGAGCCCGAGGCGATCGGCATCGACACCGGGGAAGCCCGAGATGAAATCTGCGGCGCCATGGATGTCCTCAATGCGGTGAGTCGGCTTGTCGACGCTGCGCGGGGTGCCACCGCTGCCACCTTGATAAGCAGCATCCATGGCAATCGTGATGAACCCGCGTTCGGCCAAATGCTGAGCATAAAGGCCAGCAGTCTGCTCCTTCACCCCGCCGTTTGGATGCGCGACCACGATCGCAGCATAGGACTTGCCCGGATCATACCCCGCCGGCGTGTAAACGTTGGCGACGATGTCCAGCCCATGCAGCCTGTAACTGGAGGGACGGATATTGACCTTGCCCGGCTCGTTCTTCGCGAGTGCACCGTCGTAAACCAGTGTGAACGGGTTATCGCGGTAGTCCAGCGGCGTCGCGGTCCGCTCGGTCACGGCTTGGCTCATGGAGGGCGCTCCTATCAGTGCGGTTGTTAGGAACAGCGCGGAAGTTCCGAGAAACTCGCGCCTGCTGCGATGGGAAGGCAGTTCAGCCATTTTGGGAAATCCTGCTCAGTCGAGGTTCTTCTCGGCGAGGAATCGCGACACTTGATCGGCAATCGCGACGTTGTTCAGGTCGGACATCATGAAGTGCGTGTTTCCGCGGATACCGATCTCCGGGAGATGGACCAGGCGGGCATCACCGCCGTGCCGGGTAACGGCGGCGACCCAGAGCTTCGCCATGGCCAGGCGCACGCGCCAATTATCCTTGCCACGCTCGGCCGTCGGTTCGGTTGGAATGTTGTCGCCATAGTAGATGACGATTGGAATACGGGTGAGCCTGGCGAAGTGAGATGATGGAATCTCGACGGCCTTGAGCGTGCCGGCGGCACTCGGCATATCGGCCGGCGCCTCACCTTTCGGGAAAACGAAGCCGCTGCCGGGCTCGAAGGCGACCACGGCCTTGACGTTGGGACTTCGGATCGCCGTCAGCCAACCGGGCTCGCCACCCTGCGAGTGTGTGAACAGGATCGCAGGCCCCGTCCTTTCCAGCAGCGCGGTCATCGCGGAGGATATGACCTGGGCATCATAGGGGCCCGTGTTCGGCGTTACTGCGCGGAAGAACTGATCGAGGGTCCGGGGATCGCGATCGAACTGCACGCCATCGAAAAACCTAGGCCAGGCGCCCAAGCGGAACTGGTCGAAGAACAGCTGATCGTTGGGTGCAGGCTCCACGATCGCGGCAACAACGCTGTTACCCGCGCGCCCGCGCCGGGGCTGATCGACAACGTATGTCGTGAAGTGCCGGCGCAGGAACAGGGTCTGGAAGCCCTCGCGCCCATCCGGGGTCGTTTCCCAGCTGCGCCCCGACTGGTAAGCGCCGTGAAGCATGACGATAGGCAGGCGCCGTGGCTTCTCCGGAACCTGATAGAAGGCGTAGAGGTGATCCCCATGGAAGCTCTGGCCCTGAGCGGTCGGGGCGTTGTTGACGTAAGTCCCAGGCGTCTTCTGAACGGTTCCGCCTGCAGAAAAGCTGCCTTGCTTCGCAATGATGAGAGGTTCAGTTTTCCTGTCGGCCCCGCTCACAGGCGAGGCAACGAATGCCCCGATCACTGCCAGAATCGGTAGAGATGCTTTGAATGGCGCCATGGTCGTCCTCCAGCTTCCAGGAGGAGGATAGCGCGACCGAATCTTTGTGATTAGGCAGCTAAATGTGCATACCACGATAAGCTGAGCTAATTAAACCGAACACGCCGTCACCAAGCGTCAAGTCTGGAATGCCGGACGAACTGTAGACATGAAGCGCGCGCTCAAGCCGAAGCAAATATCGGGAAATCCGCTTCTACCTGAATCAGCAAACCTTCCTCGGGAATGCGGCGGTGCCGCGTCCCCGAATGGCTGCTTCAGGATTTGTCCCCAGAAGGACGCTGCTGAACGAGCAGCAATACCAGTCCCGCGCCACCCGCTATCGCGGCCGGCAGCGCAGCATAGGTCACGCCGAGCAAGGACATCGCAACTCCTCCGAGAGCAGGGCTGAACACGATGCCGGAATTGAAGCCCGCGATGTTCAGGCCCGCGGCAACATCCACCGCGTGGAGCTGATGCCTCTCGGCGATCGACAGCAGTCGCGCTTGCAACGGGGGCACTGCGCCAAAGGTCAGTAGCCCGAGCGCTGCCGTCAGCACAGCCATTGCGGGCATCGAGGATACGGCCAAGAACATCAGGAGTGGCGCAATGTTAGGTGAACACACCGGACGAACCGATGTAAGCCAGAACCGTAACAGCGACGCCAAGTAGCAGCTTGGGATGGATTAAAGCCCCGAGAGCGCCCGACGCTGCGCCAGCTCCCGAACGGTGCACTGGTGCACGGTCCGGACGGGTCCAGTTATGGAATATATCGAGGCCGATGATCCGTATGGGTTGTAAGTGCTTTCTGTCGCCTGAGCCGCCGTGCTCGGGTTCCTGATAGAGCAAATAGACAACGCCGATTCTTCATTCAATGTCTTAGCATATGATTTGGTCCGCTGAAGCGCGACCTTTGTTGCTCCGCTGTTTCGGCTCGAGAGCTTTATTTTCTCCAAAAGTAAGATCATATTTCTCAAAGGTTTCCTCGCCGCCAGGCAATTGACAGCCGCGCTACCCGAATTCACCTGCCCTGCAAATGCGAGTCACTCGCATCTTTAAGGGGGAATTCAGCTTGGTCAGAATCACACATCGTCACGCCCGTCGCATGGGCGGTGCCAGCCTTATCGCATTGGCCGCTTTCGCAGCGCCGACAGCACTCGCCAAGGAAGCCGCAGACGAGACCGGAACTCCGATCGTCGTCACGGCGGCGGGCTATGCGCAGGACATCACCCAGGCGCCTGCAAGCATCACCGTGATCGATCGCACCGACCTTCAGGACAAGCGCTTCGTCAGCCTCGCAGAAGCATTGCAGGACGTCCAGGGCGTCGATGTCGGCGGCGAGGCGGGCAAGACCGGCGGGCTCAACATCTCGATCCGCGGCATGCCCAGCGAATACACGCTGGTACTGATCGACGGTCGCCGTCAGAATGCGCCGGGCGGCGTCACTCCCAACGGTTTCGGTGAAACCTCCACCAGTTTCATGCCGCCCTTCGCCGCGATCCAGCAGATCGAGGTGGTGCGCGGGCCCATGTCCACGCTTTACGGTTCGGATGCGATGGGCGGCGTCGTCAACATCATCACCCGCAAGGTCGGCAACCGCTGGGTCGGCAGCGCCTCGGCCGAGAGCACGATCCAGGGCGACGAGCGCTTCGGCAACATCCAGTCTGTCACCGGCTTCGCGCAGGGCCCAGTGGTCAAGGACCTTGTCGGCCTGACCCTGCGCGGCAGCGTGTTCCACCGCGAGGGCTCGAACATCGAGATCCCGGGCGACCCGGCGCTGACGCTGGGCCGCAATCCGGTCCGCTCCGACATCTACACTTACGGCGGTCGCCTGAGCTTCACGCCCCACGCCGACCACGATCTGTGGCTGGAATTCGACCGCAACGAGCAGACCTACGACAATACCGAAGGCCAGCTCGGCACGCTGGGTTCGGGCGGCTATTCGCCCACCCAGAAGTTCAACCGCACCAATTACGTTGCAGCACATACCTGGCGCGCGGGTGACTTCGGCCAGCTCGACACCACGTTCACGCGTAACGAGACCGAGACGATCGGCCGCCTCGTCCCCAACGGCACTCCGGGCGCCACGCCCGGCAGCGCGCGCAATCTGGAGGCGCGCAACGACATCCTGGACTCGCGCTTTGCCGGCAAGGCCGGGCCGGTCGCCTTCACCGTCGGTGGCCAGTACTGGTGGGCCCGCATGGTGGACGGCGTAGCCCCCGCCCCCTTCAAGTTCGAACAGTGGGCCGGCTTTGCGGAAGCCACGCTCACCGTGGTCGACGGGTTCAATCTGACCGGCGGCGCGCGCTACGATGATCACTCGACCTTCGGCTCCAAGTGGTCGCCCCGCGCCTATGCGGTGTGGAACGTCAACGACGACTTCACCCTCAAGGGAGGCGTCAGCCGGGGCTTCAAGACCCCGCGCGTCGAGCAGATTGCCAGCGGCATCATCGGCTTCGGCAGTCAGGGCCGCGTGCCCCTGATCGGCACGCCGGGCCTGACGCCCGAGACCAGCACCAGCTACGAGGCGGGCGTCTACTACGATAGCCACGGGTTCTTCAGCGGCAACGTGACCCTGTTCAACAACGACTTCGACGACAAGATCGCGACGGGGCCGGGCATCCCCAACTGCTCGTTCGCAGGCAATCCCAACCGGCCGGGCTGCCTCGATGTCGGCAACTTCCCGGCGGTCGACCTGTTCGGCCAGTCGATCAACATCGACAAGGCGCGCACGCGCGGTGTGGAAGTGGCGACCCGCTTCACCTTCACGCCCACCCTCTCGCTTTCGGCCAACTATACCTACACCGACTCCGAGCAGCTCAGCGGCGCGGACGAGGGCTTGCCATTGGTCGGCGTGCCCAAGCACATGTTCAACGGCAACCTGCGCTGGAACGTGACCGACGCAGCGAACCTGTGGGCCCGCGCCGAAGTCCGTTCAAGCCGCTGGCGCGGCAACAACGCACAGCAGGAGGCTCTGGGCGATTTCCGTAGCTACGAGGTGTTCCACGTCGGCGGGTCTTACCAGTTCACCCCCGCCTTCCGCCTCGCCGCAACCGTCTACAACATCCTGGACACCGACTACGCAGTCTATGTCCCCTATGCGAACGGTTCGGTCACCGCATACACGCCAGCCTACTCGATCAACCAGGAAAGCCGCCGGCTCTGGATCTCGGCTAACGTCGACTTCTAAGCTTTCCAGGATGGCCTGCCGGTCGCTTGTGCCCAGAGCAGCGAGTGATCGGCAGGCAATGCCTGGCAGACCGAGTGACCTGCCCCTCGAAGGGATTCCCGCCAACATAACTGCCATAGAGCACCACAATTCGGCAAATGAGCCCGTTTACGGCGGATGCACTGAACACGTTCGTGTAACCGCCTTCGATGCTGATCCGCCGCATTGGGGAACCTGACGCGAAACCGAATGGCGTCATGGCGGGCTGCACATCGAAGAGAAGTGCTGAGCGAGCGCCAGCACCTCCCTTTCGGCTATTCAGGCACAGCGAATATCGTCAGGGAACCAACGCGGCGACATCAAGCCGTTTGCCGGCATATTCGGAATAGCCAAAGCTTTGGGGATCACCGTTGGCGTCGGATCCGAAGACGATCTGCGCAGGCAGTTTTCCGGTAAGTGGACCGAAGGTAAGCTTGAGCGCCATTTTTCCGGATTCCTTTCCTTCCAATCGCACGTTCCCTTGGTAAACGGAGTTGCCTTGGGGATTGACCTTGAGCATCTCAGATCCGGAGTAAGTGCCCTTTCCATCGTCACTATAGCCGACATAAACCTTCTCGATCGTCGCCGGGGTCCGCCGATACTGTATGTATCCTGTCTTCTGACCGTAAACCTTGACGTCGATGTTCCGCGACTTTTCCGCCAAGGCCGGAATTATTGAGAGGTCTGTCGATGCGTAGGGGATCGCGTCCGGCGTCGTGCGTGCCGCGATCGCTTTTCCCGGACGGTAGTCAGGCAGCGTCACCATCCGGATACGACGGCTGTCGCTCCCACGTTTGCCCTCGACCCACAGCGCCTTCTTGCCGCCCGGGTGCCATGACATCGGCGAACGAAAGACCCAGTTCTCATCACGGCTCAGATTGGATCCCAGGTATCCAGGCACCGTTTTCGAGGAAGCGATGTCGATCAGGGCGGGACCAACATTGCCCAGACGCGAGGACCGCACACCGACGACAGAATAGGTATAGGCGAACATGCTGAGGCCCATGTTCAAGCTCGCCGGATAAGGTCGGGGCAGCAATCCGAGCACCCCCGGATCGGTGTGCTCGGAAAAGCGCGTTGTCATGGTGATGCCAAGCCGCTGATCGGGTGAAAAGATCGTGGTTTCATTGTATCCCGGTGTATCCGTAACGGCATCAAG
The DNA here is from genome assembly GCF_044987305.1 of Novosphingobium sp. ZW T3_23. Classification (NCBI taxonomy): domain Bacteria; kingdom Pseudomonadati; phylum Pseudomonadota; class Alphaproteobacteria; order Sphingomonadales; family Sphingomonadaceae; genus Novosphingobium; species Novosphingobium sp. ZW T3_23. The sequence goes on along the minus strand of NZ_JBJDRF010000001.1, from coordinate 120,420 downwards.
GCCAGCGCCGTCAAGATGCTGGACAACCGAATCCGGAACATCGCGCCGAACCGAACCGACCAGCGAAATGGCAGCCCCGCCATTCACGAATTGCTTCACTTCACCGCCGCGCACCGTCGTCGGGAGCACCCCGTCAGGGTGTTTAGGATCGGGCCCGAAGGGCTCGATAGTACTGATGATCCTCGGCTTTGTGATGGTGTACCCAGCCTCGCCGCGTTCAAGCTCACCGGTGAAAAACAACCGCAGAATAATTGGAGAGAAGAGTAGTCCAGGCGATGTGCCGATTGTCCGGCGCCACGATCATCTCCGACCAGCGATGAGAGATGAGGTCTCCATCAGCCACCTCCGAGGGATATGTTACCGGCAGCAACTGCGGACGATCGCAGTGATCGATACTGGAGGAACATTCGATCACGAAATCGCCCAGGAAAATGCGCCGATTGTCCGGAAACACCATGAAGCGAAGTCCGTTGTCCTTGCTTCGAGCGGGGATCGCCTGAGAGAAGAACGTCCTCAAGTTTTTGCCGTCGTCATCCATGGTCGCAAGCGTGATGAACCGGCGATCAGCATCTTGCTTATCGGCGTATGAAACCAGGATCCGGCCGGAGGGCGTGAAGGTGCCCGAACGGATCGCACGGCCCTCGTCAAAAGGCACCGTAGCGACATCGATGCGTCCCACCTGCATAACAGGTGCCACCGGAGCTGCCGATACCAGAGCGCTCCCGGCCAGCAGCGCGACACAGGTTGCCATGACGAAGCCACGTTTATTCACCTGAAACATCAACCTCTCCTGTCGACTAATTATTTGAGGCCGCAAATTCCGATCGGCGCCAGTCCCGCCGAAAAGGCGTAATTCTGCTTGCTCGGGCAAAATAAAGGGGCGGATGACGAGCCATCCGCCCAGGTGGAGGGACGCGTCTTGCGCGTCAACGAGATCCGAAAGCATAACGAACGTTGATGCCGAATTCCCTCGGCGGCGTCATTGTCACCCCGGTGTAGGTGCTGGTCGCGACTGCAGCAGTGGGACCGGTAAGCACCGGCCTGCCGTTCTGAATACCTCCAAACCCAAGCTGTCTGTAGCTTGTGAACAAGGGGTTCGTCCGGGTAAGCGCGCGGTCGGTTTCCAACAGGTTTTTCGCAAACAGGGAGACCTCCCATCGCTCCTGCGGATCGCGAATACCAGCGTAGAGATTGACCAGCGCATAAGCCTTCACATCATCCCACGGGCTAGTCGGATCGGTCTGTGACTTACCATTGAATGAGACCAAACCGCGAAGGTATCCATCCAGTTTGCCGGAAACCGGCACCCGGTACTCACTCTGCAAAGTCGCCGAGAACGGAGACTGGAATGCAGCCCGTTGACTGACCTGACAACTGCTGAGATTGTTCGCCCCGACTGCAGCCTGAAGCTCGGCGAGCGTAGGAGCCCTGGTCGTCATGTCGGGGATACCATCGCCGTTCAAATCGTTGCAAGGGATCACGCCATTCTTGATCTTGCCAAGCGAGTAGCTGGCCGTGATCCCGAGATTCCAGCGTTCGCTAACGTCGAACGAAAGATCCCCTTCAACGCCATTGACAGTTACCGGTACGGCCCCGACGAAATTGAAGCTGGCGAGTTCCTGCCGAAATCCGGTAATCTGCCCGCTTGCACTACGATCAGCCACCGTATTGACGTAATAGACCGAGTTTGGCGTCCGGTACGGGTAGTTGTTGAATTTCTGGTGGTAAGCCGTAAGATTTGCGCGGAGACGGCCATCCATCATCGTCGATTTGATACCCGCTTCGTACGACCGCGACGTTTCAGCGGGCAGGTTCAGGAAGCTCTCCTCCAGCGCGGAAGGGAAGATATTGAAGTCGCCCACCGCGTTGATCCCAGGGCGCCAGGAGCTTCCGGTACTCGCATATATCATGAGGTCCGGTGTGAAATTGTGCTTCACGGAAGCTGAATAGATCCACTTCTTGGCATCCTGCCTGTCATTGGATACTGCGCGGCCACTTACGGAAAGATCGCTATCCGAAGTATAGGATATATGGCGCACCCCTCCCGAAATCTCGGTGGCATCGCCGATATGAACTGTGAGATTGCCGAAGAAAGACTGCTCATGCGAGCCGCCGCTACGAAGAATGGGTGTCTCCGCGATCGTCGCGAGCCCGCCTCCCAGGGTGCTAGGAAGCCGAACGGGTGTACGCTGGATCAGCGACGTCGGCGAATCGTTCTTTTGATCGAAGAAGCCGACTACGTAATCAAGCGCGCCGAACAGGCGGGTTTCGTTCTGCAAACGCACTTCATGCGAAGTCGATTTCGCATGACTATCGGTGTCCTGGAAGACGTTGGCGCCGGGGAAAATGGCGGCCTGATCGGAGGTAGTGTGCGAACGAACATGCTGCGTGTAGTGCTGCCCCTGATAAATCAGAATCTGCCCGGCTAAACTCGCTTCCCCCCGCCAGTTGTAGATGTTGTAAAGCTGGCGAATACTGCGGGGCTGAACCTGTGTCGAAAGCCTGTCACTCGTATCGATGTAAACCGGGCTGGGGGGCGCATCGGGATTGACTTCGCTGAAGGAAGCGACCTGATCGTACCCGACCGCGTTACGCTCCATCCGCTGGTAAACGCCTTCGAACTTCAGCCAGTCGGTCGGCTGAATAAGACCGCTGACCCGCCCGGCCTTGGTGCGCCCGAAGGGATCGCGGCCGCCATACTGCGTTGTGATCGGTCGCACCCGGTCGCCTTCGTTTTCATCCCAGACACCGGCAATGCGGATCGCCGCAATGCCCTCGATGATTGGAAGATTGAGCGCTGCCTTCGTATTGATCGTACCAATGTCGTTGGCCGTCATATCGACAGCGCCGCCTATCGAGAACAGATCGGGCTTGCGGGTCGTTACCGTGATGGCGCCGGAGGGCGAAGCGCGACCGCGAAGCGTCCCTTGCGGCCCGCGCTGCACTTCGATCTGCCCCACATCGAACATTTGCTGCAGCACGATGCCCGCGGTGATCGGCGCATCGTTCATGTAGAATTCGACAGTCGAGTTGAATCCGCTCGCATTGACGTCAAAGTTGACGCCGCGCAGCTTCGCGCTGCCGCCCACACCATTGGATTCCGAACTCAACTGAAGGCCAGGTACGAGCGCCTGAACGTCTTTGAAGTCGCGAAGGTTCAGCTTGGCGACATCCTCGGAGGTGACCGTGTCGATGACTGCGGGCACATCCTGCACATCCTCGTCACGGCGACGGGCTTGCACGATGATAACGTGACTCTCATCGCTTGAGATAGCCGGTTCGGCTGTCTGTGCCAGCGCGGGCGACGCCAATCCACCAAGGCTCGTTGTGGCCAGCAAAAAGATATAGCTGCGCTCCATTTCTCTCCCCCCTCCATGTTTTGCTTTTTAATTTTAAAAGCTTGTGCACCTTCCGAGGATCGAGCCGAATTGGTGCAGCTCTTGCTCGAATCGCGACACTAGGCAGCCGCTCAATCGCAGTTGGCGCTGCTTTTGCGCGCACGATGCCCAAGCTGCGCGAATACCGCGCCAAGATGCCGCAGTGTTCTCGCGGCGATTCTCCTCTCGGAGTTAGCTTGGAGAAACATCCGTTCGGAACCAGCTGTCTTTACACTGCGCTTACATTCGCCAGGACGTGGCCGCCCAGGCGATATCAGATAGGTGCTGAGATCGCGGGAATCTCTATTGTGACGCATAGGCCGCCACTCCGCCTGTTATGACACGTGATGGATCCACCCTGAGCACGAATGACCCGATTGGCGATGGCGAGGCCTAGCCCCGTCCCAGTATCACCGATCCTGACGAACGGCTGGAGAACAGTGTCTATGAGCTTCGGGTCGACTCCAGGTCCACGATCCTTGATCTGCACCCGGTAAAACGGTGACACAGGTGTCACGTCGATCCGCACATCAAGTTCGCCGCACTCGCTGGAGAACCGGATTGCGTTCCGCACGACATTGTCGACCGCGCGCTCGAACAGACGGGCGCTCCCGGCTACTACTGGCCTGGCCTCTTCATCCATTTGTGGTGAAGCCGTTTGCAATTTAAGGTTTTTGGTTTTCACCTCGAGTTGCGCATCGTCCAGCACCTTAAGGACAACCCAAATAGGATCGAAGAAATCCTCTTTAGGTTCAGTCGCGCTTTCTTCGCGGGCCAGCGTAAGGAGTTCATCAACAAGACTGTCGAGTTTCCGTAATTCTACTTCGACCCTTGCGATCGCTTCCGGCCAGCCTTGACCACCCTGACGAGCAAGTCCAATTGCAAGCTGCGCCCGGGTGAGCGGTGATCGCAGTTCATGAGATACATCGTTCAATAGGCGATCGCGCGCGGTCACCAACATTCCGAGACGTTCGGCCATGACGTCAAAGTCGACGGCTAGGTCGCCCAGTTCATCGTTACGTCGAGCGACGCTTGAGCTTAGTCGAACGGCGAGATCGCCCTCGGAAAGCTTCTGGAAGCCGCGCCGCAGCATCATCACCGGCCGGCTGAGGTACAAGGCCAGCACGATGCTGAAGGCAATTCCTGATATCGCCCCGCCCCACAGCGCGGCACGCGGGACCTTGGAAAGCTCGGTGGTGTGTTCACGGCTAAGGCGCAAGACGTACTCTTGCCTGTCCGGCGCCCGAGCCAACAGGCGGTCGCGACCTTGGTCGACGTGCTCTCCTGGTCGGTGCGGCGTGATCGTGATCTGGTCGCGGATCGGCTTCGCGAGAAGAGATCGTTGTGTTTGAGCGGCATCTAAACCCTCACGTTCGACGGTACGCGCCAGCATTGCCAGAAAGGACGGCGCGTAGCGCGCGGATGGGCGATCCTCATAGGGTGACAAACCAGTGAGAAAGCTGAGAACAAATCCGAGGGCTATCAGAGTCATCCAGAATGCGATCAGGATTTTTCCGAACAGACCAATCCTCATTGCTTATCTGGCATTCGGTAACCGACCCCGCGGACTGTCTCGATGGGAGGCCCACCAAACAAGGCAAGCTTTTGCCGCAGGTTGCTGACATGCATGTCGATACTGCGATCGTAAGGCTGCCAGGGCCGATGCAAGACCTGTTGCGAGAGATCGTCCTTGCTCATCACTGCGCCCGCTGCGCGAACGAAAGCCAGGATCAAAGCGAACTCCGAGCCGGTCAAATCCAGCGGTTCCAAACTGCACGTAACTATTCGTCGATCCGAATCCACTTCCATATTGCCGATTCTGAACCGCGTCCGGCCCATTCCATAGTGCGCGCCGTCATGCCGGCGTAGCACAGCACGCAAGCGTGCCACCAACTCTCGCGGAAAATAGGGCTTGGGAACGTAGTCATCGGCGCCGTTTTCCAACCCGCTGGCACGCGAGACCCGATCACCATTTGCTGTAAGCATAATGACCGCAACATTGCTCGATAGCCGTATGCGCCTCAAGACCTCTGAGCCTGAAATTCCCGGCAGCATGACATCGAGGATGATCGCATCGTACTGGTCGGCGGTTACTTCAGACAGTGCCTCCTCGCCGGATTGGACGACACTGACGACGAAGCCTTCCCCTTCGAGATAGGCTTTCAGCATCGCCGTCAAGTCACGGTCATCATCGACAATCAGAATCCTGGCGGGTCCATGCGCGGTCATTATGTTATCAGACATGCCGGAAACCAGGCTCGAATGTCAAAGGCGGAGCCTCACAAAGTACAGGCAGGATTGGCGGCATTTGGCATAACGACGAAATTGACGCTCGAAGGCGCGACGGCGAGCTTCGTCCCACGCGATTTGACCGGTTTTAAAGTGGGCAGGGTACGGTCGTTTACGAGCGCCAGCGGCGTTCCATTCAACAGCACGGTCCGGCTTTGCAGCTCCGGAGCGGTCAATTCATAGACCTGCGCATCGTTAGGAAGCGACACCACCTTGCTCGCAGGTTCCAGATTGATCGCGAGCAGGGTCACGCCGCCCTTCACGCCCTTTTGACAATGCGCATAGAGGTGCAGACCGCTTGGCGACGTGCCTGCATCGAGCACTTTCTTGCCGACTAGTTTGGTCCACAGCAGCGCCGCCCAATAGTCGGCATTGGGCTGAAGCGTCTTTTCGTCGATCACGCCGTTGCTGCCACTGATCAGAGCATGGGTCACCGTTACATCCAGGCCCTGCTTCGCCATTCTCGCTTGCGAATCGACGAAGCGGAATGTGTCGAGAAAAGTCGGCTGCCAACGCGTACCGCCGCAGGCAGCGGCGCCGGTTTCGGTAAGCCAAAGGGGCGCGCCCGGAGCAAATCGATCACGAAGCGCCCTGAAGCGCTGTAGCTGGAGATCGGGGCGCCCGAGCCATTCCTCTGAAAGCGCTTTGTCCGCAGTGATCCCTGCTGGCGATGTGGGAGGGGCGCAGCGCTCGGCTATCGCCCCGTAGAAATGGTATGAGACGATATCCATCTTCGGTCGAGGCGTCGCAGCCATGTACTGCTCGGCGCTGATTTCTTCCAGCTGCGGCATCGGCATGGGAACCCCCAGTGTCGCCACGCCAGGGCCGGCGAGTTTTACCCTCGGGGCAAACTCCCTCATGAACTTGGAAAATGCTGCAAAGTCTGCCGCATAGGCAGACGCTGTTTGTCCTTTCGGCATATGGCCAGGTTCCGGCGCATTCGGCTCGTTGAACAGCTCCGCGGCATAGATCTCGCCGCCAATCGATTTAGTATATTCCAGCCATGGCGCAGCGACGCGCGGCGTCCAGCCGCCACTCGAATCGCGCACACCGGCACTCACGGTGAAGCCCGTCACGATCTTCGCATTTACCGCGCGAGCAAAGTCCACCGCGCCTTTCCAGGCCTCAGGCGTCAGAACCGTTTGAAAGCCGGTTGGCGGGGCTGCAGGGGCCTTCTCTCCAGGCTGCGGAAAATAGACCGAGTTGGTCGTGGTTCCGCCATAACGAACATAGAACGGCGCCAAGCCGGAGGCGAGCGTCCGGAGTCGAACGTTGGCAAGATCCGTTGGCGCACGTGCTTCTCTTACGGCGTCGAAGTTCTTGGCTTGCGGATCGCTTCCTTCCGTTTTGGAAGGTTCATAGGATTTCCAAGTCTCACCGCCCGTAAGGTGGGACATGCCGATTTGGAAGGACTGAAAACGCTCGTCAGTTTCGCGAACGAACTGGAAAGCTCGGGGATCGAGCTGGATACTTGCGTCGGGGCCAGGCCCCGCGCCGCATATCGTGCAAGCAATCGGTAGAAGGAGCAGATGCGATTTCTTCACGCTTGGCTTTGCTTCCCTCGGTTCCATAATTGAAATTACCCTTTTCTCACTATGCGCTTCCGGAGGCTAACCGCGGACGAAAGCGACGATCCAAGCAACCATCAAGCTTGTGTGAGAAAAGCATGGGTCTAAATACCCCGCGCAGCCAGTGACTTTTACAAACTGCTTACAATCGTCACGCGCCGCAGACTTGGACCGCGCCGACCCTCAATATCGTAAGATAGTCGGCGCCCCCCCCCCGCCAAGGAGCCGCCTCTTGGTCAAGGGCGTGTCATCACTCATGAATTTCCCAAGAGAGCTACTGAATGATTCATGTGTGGCCGCCCCTTTTGCAAGGCCTATGTTGTCGAGGTCGTTTGATCGGTTGCTTTCGTGTCTGGCTTGCTTGTGCGCCATCGTTTCCACCGCTGGCCTTGATGGAAATCCACTGGCGGCGTCCCTAATTAACGTGACGCGCTTTTGAGGCGCATTGAATCAGGCGGGTTGGCCTCGCCATTGGCTCTGTCGTTACTCATCATCGATTGGCATTGCCAGTCGGGTGTTCAGTGTTCTGTCAGGCGGCAAGCTCCTTGTAAGGGCTGGAAACTTCTTTCATCAACTCAATAGCAAATGACAACAATCAGGCAGCGCGTCGTGCCAAGGAAATTACCTCTTAATACCTAAATTATATTCGTTTTCCTCGGCTTCCGCATCCCGGTACAGAGCGTCCACATCTTCGCCAATATCTTCCAGCGCTTCGCGGTGACGGACGGTCGATTGAGCCTCGATATAGACGCGCCGAACCTCCGGAAATTCTTCCCGCATGCCGTCTTCCACGTCAGAGACGATGCGCTCCACCGTACCGGCCAGCGTGTCGTCGACGAAATCCGCAGAAGCGAGAACGAGAACCTCTGACGGCCCGAAATGCATCGTTCGAACTTCGTTGACCTGCTCGATCACCTTCACTCGCTCCAGGATTTCCCGAAGGCGCTCCTCGATGGCCGGATCGGCGGACTGTCCGGTCATGAGGACATAGCAACGGCGCGCCAGGCTCAACGCCGTCACGGCAAGGATCATGCCGATCGCGATCGAAGTCCAGCCGTCGAGTACGGGCATGTCCAGCACTACCGCCAGGCTGATGCCGACGAGCGCCGCCAAGAGCCCCGCCAGAGCCGCGGTCTCTTCGTACACAACCGCGAAAATAGTCGGATCGCGGTGGTTCTGAAGGGTTTTCAGCATGCCAAGGCCGCGGCGAGCGGCCTCTGCGCGCACTTCGCGAAGCGCGACTGCCAGAGACGACCCTTCCAGTCCGATTGCTATGACAAGGATCAGAATGTTGACCCATGCGCTCTCGATCCGTGTCGGATGCGCGACCTTCTCGGCGCCCTCGTAAATGGCGACACCGGATCCCAGCGCGAAAACCGCCATCGCCACCACGAAACCCCAGAAGTATAGGCGAAGGCCATAGCCGAAGGGATGCGATGCATCGGCCGGCCTGCTCGCGTCCTTGATCCCGTAGAGCAGCAAGATCTGGTTGCCGGTATCCACCAGACTGTGAATACCTTCCGAAACCATCGCGGAAGAGCCGGTATATGCGGCCCCGCAAAACTTGGCGATGGCGATCCCGGCGTTAGCCGCAAGAGCGGCGTAAAGTGTTCGTTTGGACGCATGTACTGACATGAAGGCGCTATGACGTAGATAGATGTCACCCGCTACCCATGCCCAGGGCAGATGCGAAGCGATGCGCCCGTTATGACGGACCATCGGAAACGTTTTCGCGCCGAAGCATCGCGGCCAACCCCATCGACGTGGCCGAACTGTCCCGAAAACAAAGGCCGATGGAGCCCCCGGACATCACGCAGGCGCATAAACATTGATTATTCCCAATGTTGCCCCCTCCCCACTTCTTCACCGGCGATTTGTAACGCGAGCGTCATGTTAGGCTTCAACTAGCCGTGTCGAATGGCGGAACTGGTCTGGCAATATGAAGGGGTTAGGCAATGTACGGCAAGGTCGATGAATCCCGGCCTTCGGCTGATCCCGACCAAGTCTATTCCACGCCCGCAGCCGACAGCGCCCTCAGGCACGCCACCGTTTTTTCCGGAGCCATACGACCATGCCGTTCCCGATCCGCACTTTCGCTCTAGGCGCGCTGGCGCTGTGCCTGTCGCCGTCCGTTCTGGCGCAGGGCGTGCCGCGCTCGCCAGGCACACTTTACGCGGCACGCAGCCTGCCTGACCGCATCATGCTGACACCATCGGCGGATCCAAGCACCGGCATGGCCGTTGCGTGGCGCACCGACACCGCCCAATCCGCCAGCGAAGCCCAGATCGCCATCGCCGTCGATGGGCCGACTTTGGAAGAAAACGCCGTTCTCCTCACCGGCACGCCTGGCATCGCCAAGGGCAGCGCCAACGGCCCGGCCCTCTATCATCAGGTCCGCTTTGAAAACCTCACCCCCGAAACCGTCTACGCCTATCGCCTGAAAGGCAGCGCCGGTTGGACGGAATGGATGCAGTTCCGCACCGCAAGCACCCAGCCCAAGCCGTTTCGGTTCCTTTACCTCGGCGATATCCAGAACGGCATCCTGACATATGCCAGCCGTGTCATCCGGCAGGCGTTCCATGCCAATGGCGGGATCGAACTGGTGCTCCACGCCGGAGATCTCGCTGCCCAGCGCGACGATCTCGACCATGACGACGAATGGGGAGAGTTCAATCAGGCCGGCGGCTACAACTGGAGCATCGTTCCGCAATTGCCTGCGACCGGCAATCACGAGTATATCGATGTGCCCCTGCCGGACGGTGGTGAAAGCCGCAAGCTGGGGCCGTACTGGCCGCTGCAGTTCGCACTGCCGACGAACGGCGCACCGGACGTGAAAGCGACCACCTACTTCGTCGATTATCAGGCCGTGCGCTTCATCGTGCTGGATGGAACTTCGGCGATCGATCTCGGTACCATGGAACAGCAGACGCGGTGGCTGGACGAGACGCTGGCCTCCAGCAAGGCCAAGTGGAACGTCGTCCTGTTCCATCAGCCTGTCTTCACCTGTGCGCGGCCGCAGGACACCTCAGAAGTCAAGGCCGCATGGAAGCCTGTATTCGACTCCCGCAATGTAGACCTTGTGCTCCAGGGGCACGACCATTGCTACAGCCGCCTCACTTCCGAGGCCGGACGGGAAGCCTCGGCCACGATGCGCAAGGACGGCAAGTTGCAAGGCCCCGTCTACCTCGTCTCGGTGACCGGCTCCAAGATGTACAGCCTTAACGACCGTGCCCGCACCCAGCCAGACAAGACGGCCGAGGCGACGAACTCTATCAGGTTGTCGATGTCGCCGGTGATCGGTTGCAGTTCCGCACTTTCACTGCTTCGGGGAAACTCTACGACGGCTTCGACCTCGAGCGCAGGACCGACGGGAACCATCTCATCGATATCGACAAACCCATGATCGCCGTGCGCACCTGCAGTGGCGACGTCGGTCCCGACGGCGGCAAGTGCGTCGCCCGCAGGAAATAAGCGTCGCTGCCGGAACATTGCTTATTCCCAATGTTCCGGCAGCGCTCTGTCAAATCCACCGCACGTGCCGCAATAGCAGTCGGGTTCCCGCCACCTCGCGCACCGCCCAAACCTGCGACCGTCAGGATCCGGGTTTTTGCCAGGAGAAACCCTTATAATGCGCTCGCTGATCGCGGCCCTGTCCATAATCGTCCTGCCCCTCTCCGTTGCTCCAGCGCAGGCCGGAAACTATCCCGATGTCCCCGAACCCATGGTCTTCGACATGGTCCGCCCACTCGGTGCGAAAGCCGGAGAACTCGAGGTCAATACGCTTGCCCAGACACGGCTTTCCGGTCCGGACCGGACCGTCGAGTGGGCGCCCGAGATCGAGCTGGCGGTTGCCGACGGGTTCGCAGTGGAACTCGAGCTTCCTTTCGAGGGCAAGCGCGTCACCGACTACAAAGTGGGGCTGCAGGGAACCTTCGGTACGCTTGCCGAAGGCCGGGGCGTGCATGGCGTCCAGTATCTCGGGCTCTACAATCGCGAAAATGCGCGGTGGGAAAGCAGCGCGCTCTACCTCCTTGGCTTCCGCTTCGACGAACGCTGGAGCATGATGGCGATGGCTGGGCTTGGCGACGTGAGTTCTGGCCGGGACGGCGGTGGACGTCTGTTGCTCAACCATTCGACTTTCTACGACCTGTCGGAGGCGAGCCGCGTAGGCGTTGAAATCAATTTCAAGTCCGGGCGCGGGCGGGAAGCACTTGTCATGCCCCAGTTGCACCACAAGCTGGGCCGCAACCTCTCTCTGCAGGCGGGCCTTGGCGCAGCGCACGGAGCAGAGCTGGGATGGCGGCCGCACGCCGGCGTGAGACTCATAAGCGAGCTGTGACGGTATGAGCGGATCCCCCCAATCGCGTGCGCTGCACCTTGCCCGCGCAGGCAAGGACGCGGGTCGCCCGCCAGGCGAGCACCTGGGGGAGAGCGGGCGCCTTCACGATGTCCTCATCGTTGAGGACGACACCCTCTTCGCAGCAAGGCTGTGCAAGCGCCTGCGCGGAAGCGGGCACGGCGTCACGATTTTGAGAGACGGCGAAGAAGCCATGCGCGCAGTGTCGGACGGCCGCTTCGATATCATCGTGTTGGGCCTGATGCTGCGCGGATTGGACGGGCTGAGCGTGGTGCGCGGCCTGCGCGAGAACGGTGTGAGAACACCCGTCATCATGATATCGGCTTTCGCTGATCCTGCGGAGCGGATCGACGGTTTGATGAGCGGTGCCGACGACTACATGGCCAAACCACTCGATACCGACGAGCTTCATGTCCGGATCGACGCCCTCATGCGCCGGTGCGAATGGACTTCGGCGCATAACGGCTTTGTCGAAGCCGGAGATTACAAGATCGACCCCGAACGATTGCGGGTTTGCTATCGCGGGGCCGATCTGGCGCTTTCGGTTCCAGAGTTCAGGCTTTTCGCGCAGCTCGTATGCAATGCCGGCTCTATTCTGTCGCGCCAGAGGCTCTTCACCGCCGTTTGGAAGAATGTCGGCATGCCTGCCGCCAATCTCAAGCGCGTGGATACTTCGATCAGCCGGCTTAGGCGCCGCATAGTGGAGCAGGTCGGAAGCGATCCGATCGTTACGGTTCGCGGCGCCGGATACACGGTCCGAAAGTGATAGCCGGCGGTCGGTTAGGCGGCTGCCCTGGCAGGTATCTCGAAATCGACCCTGAGCCCGGGCTTCGCGTCAGTCAGCCGAAGTTGCCCTCCATGGACTTCGGCGACGGCCCGGGCGAGGTTAAGGCCCAGGCCATAGCCGGGGCTTGCCCGCGATTGGTCCCCTCGCGCGAAACGCTGTGTCAGTAGATCGTGCTGGTCGGCAGGAATGCCGGGACCATCGTCCGTGACGCTTAGCACCGCCCGATCTCGATCATGGCTTAGGGCCACGCGAATGGACGAACCCGGCGGGGTATAGCGTATAGCATTCTCAAGCAGATTGACGAGGGCTTGCGAGACAAGTTCGCCGTCTCCGAGTACCTCCACGCCCGCGGTCAACTCGCATGTCAAAGACTTCGCGCTGTCTTCCGCCACTGCCATGTAGCTTTCACAGACATTGGCCACGACCTCGCCCAGATCGAAAGCACGGAAGTATTGCCGAAGAGCGCCCGCTTCCACCTCGGCGATACGCAGAAGCGCGCTGAACAGGGAAAGAGCGCCGTCTATCTCCGCGATCGCGCGTTCGACCTCATCGCTCAGGAGGCCGTCCTGCGGCGCCAGCACGATCATACGCTCCAGTCGCTGGCGCACCTTGGCAAGCGGTGTACGCAGGTCATGGGCTATGCCGCTCGAAACCTGCCGCAGGTTCTCGATCAGTGCGCTGTTGCGGTCCAGCATGGTGTTGAGCGTTGCCGAAAGCTGGCCGAACTCGTCATCCGGCTGCGGCACCGGCATTCGCAGGCTCATGTCGCCCGAGATGATGCCCTGTGCGGTGGCATTTATCGCTTTCAGCCGTACCCGGATAGCCCGCGTCAGCCACACGCCGCCCGCGATGCCGCCCAGCAGGGTCGTGCCCAGGCCCGCCAGAAGAAGATGTCCCGTCGTGCGACGCAAGGCGCGCTCCGACGCCAGTTCCATTGCCACTGTGAGATTGCTGTCGTCCGTCAACCGGACGGTCAACGAACGGGCAACGTTGCGCGTCCCGTCCTGGTCGCTGAATTCGATCTGCGCCCAACCGATTGGCGGATGATCGGTCGTCAGTTCGCCGCCGATCCGCTGGCCTGCATGGTTTGTCAGCAGGTAGCCCAACGTATTGACACCGCGGTCATCGCGGCGCTGCAAGGTGTCTCGCAGGCTATCCATGCCCCCGTAGCGATAAACCTGCACCAGATAATCGCTCTCCGTCAGGATGCGATCGTCCAGTTGTTCGCGAAGGGCCCTTTCCCCGATGACGTATATGGTCGCGCCAAGGCCCAGCGTAGCTATCGTATAGAAGACCACGAACCAGCCGGCGATCCGTGTGATTGCCCCGAGGCGCCCCAATCGCAGCTCAGGCATCACTGCTCAGCCTGTAACCGACACCCCTTACGGTCTGGATCGGATCGCGGCTGAAACCGGCATTCAGTTTTTGCCGCAGGCGGCTCATGTGCGTTTCCACGATGTTGGTCTGCGGATCGAAATGGAAGTGCCAGACCTGCTCCAGCAGCATCGCACGCGAAACGACCTGGTCCTGCTGGCGGATCAGTTGCTCCAGCAACTCGAATTCGCGAGGCTGGAGGACGATCCGCTGCCCTTCGCGCCATACTTCGCGGCGAATGCGGTCGATCTTGATCGTCCCACAGGCCGCGGTATCGCTTAGGCCGCTCCGCCCCCTGCGGCCGAGCGCATCGATCCGCGCTGACAGCTCCGCCATGGCGAAAGGCTTCACCAGGTAATCGTCCGCGCCGCTGCCGAGCCCCTTAACCCGATCCTCGATCGCCCCAAGAGACGTGAGGATCAGGATCGGAACTGATAATCCCAGGGCGCGCATCTGCGAGACGAGGTCAGCCCCCTCAATATCCGGCAACATGCGGTCCACGATCAGAGCATCGAAATTCTCGCTCTGCGCACGACGCAGGCCTTGGCGTCCTTCCGTTGCAGTTTGCGTTAGATGGCCGTTCGCCGCGAGGCCTTCGGCTATGAACCCAGCCACTTCCGCATCATCTTCTATAAGTAGTATCCGCATCGACAGGTCTCTAGCGCAAAGCTGCGCGACGCCCAACCGCCCTGCCCCTTCTCCCCCTCAGATCCGCCCTGCTTCCGTCAATCTAAGGCTGAAACTTTGCGGACCATCTCCACGCTCATCTCATGCCTTCGTGACAGGTGCCCCCTCATGAATAGCTTTCTGCGCCAAGAAAATCCGAAATCAAAATTTTACAGAAGTTAGTTTTAAAGAGTAATCTGACAGAACCAATAAAAACCACATTATAGAGATCAGCACGATTTCACACGGCAGTTCCCTTGGGGAACCGGTGAGAGGATGTTCGAAAATGTACACTAAGCATCCCATTCGTTCTGATGGAGACGGAGAGGCGTGGACCGCACGCCGGGTTTGTCCATTTCACTTCACAGATAGTCGCCTGTGAGTCCAATATGCTCCCAGCCCAATGGCGCGACGTGCGCGAGCAGTTCGTCCAGCACCTCGACGCCACTGCCGCCCAAATGCCGGACCGCGCGGTCGAGATAGCCCGTGCTCCAGAAGGGTGATCTGCCCCCACCGAGGGGACCGATTGGTCTATTAGTGCATCAAAGCTCATCGCCTCCATATCCGGATAGAGGTGGAGCGAAGCGGAACCGGAGGCCCGAACGATGGCACCAGCAGCAGCGCGGCGGCCACCAGCGGCGATAGCAGCGATCCAAGCACGCCCATGGCAACTGTGGGCAACCCCATGCCGGTCACGTCCTTGACGATGCCGGCGGCAAAGAAGGTCGTGATGATCACGGCGATATCGGGAATGAATGGTCAGACATGCGCCAGAGGTAGCGACCGCTCTGCGCCTGACAATGCGGAAGGACCGAGTTGTGGCTACGGCTGGAGCGAAGGCAGGAAACACGTTAGGAGACTAGCATGCGCTTCGACCTGACTGACTTTCGCCTGTTTCTCGCGGTGGTGGATGCCGGGAGCATCACCCATGGTGCTGAAATAGGCTTGTCCCTTCCAGCGGCCAGTGAACGGCTCCGCGACATGGAAGCAGCGGAGGAAGTGACCCTGCTCAATCGCAGGGGCCGCGGCATAGCACCAACGCAAACCGGAGAAATGCTGGCACACCATGCCCACACGATACTGCACCAAATGGCGCAGATGCGGCGATATAGACCAATATGCCAAAGGGCTGCGCGCTTCGGTCCGCATCTTCGCGAACACCGCCGCCATTGCGGAGTTTTTACCCAGGCGACTAGCGCCCTGGATGGCAACCCACCCGCAGATCGACATCGACCTGAAGGAGCGGCAGAGCGCCGATATTGCCGGAAGCATCGGCGCAGGCTTCGCCGAAATCGGCGTGCTGTCGAGCGCGATCGAGATAAGTGATTTGACGTTGCGTCAGCCGTTGGCGCTGCGGCTCCACGTAACGTCGGCGTAATTATCCGGCGGGCTAGTAATGCGTCTATCAGTGGCGACGATCTCAACTGCCGCGCCGTGTCGCAAGCTGCCCCGTTTCCGATACGCGCCATTGGATACATGCGAACGATGGCGATGACTTTTTAAAGAGACGTATCGCCGTGCCACAGTTTGCTTGATTGGCTGCGCCCGCGCGAAAAGAAAGCCGCGAATTTGTCGGATCGAGGAAGGTCCGGCGATCGGCAAAGCGAAGCCCATCGAAATCAGATCCTTCGGGTGCTCCAACGAGTTAATCCTGAAAGATAGGCATTCCAAAGATAGCGCCGGTGATAGCCTTCCGATGCTGTAACGATGCAGCTCAACGGCAGGTCGACGGGAACGGGGCTGCGATCAGGCGCTGCATCAATATTGCGCCATGTGTGCGAAAGAATACGAAACGTTAACTCGCCAGTGTCGCAGGAGGCGTTACCTTCCCCGGGCTGGAAGGATCGCCGTTAGAGGCACCGTCCGTCACCGCCAATGAAAGAGACGCGGCAGAGGAAATGCAGCGAGTGTTTTGGAAATGGGACCGCCCGGTTTGGAGGCGGATCGCCCCTTCTTTTCGAGCATCCGAGAGCTCGGCGCTGGCCCTTCCAGGGCCTTCTGCGCCAATTGCCAGCGTTCAGGGAAATCCGTGAGAGGAGGATCATATGTCTTTGTTTTTGAATGACAATATAAGCGACAATATAGCCAAAAGTGTATCAACGAGCAATAGCCGATTAAATTCGACAAAGCCGGAGAGGGTTTTTCCGTGTTAGCCGGAAAGTCGGCGCTCGGTTTCTGAAGCAACGAATCCGCTTCAGTTTTATCACGACTTTCAAGACTTACGCGATCGCCTTCTTCTTTCGCTACCCGCTCAAGCCTCTCGGCAGGCGGGATGTCGACTACGAAATCGCCTTCATTTTCATAGGCGGCTTGGGTTGGACGGATCGGCTCTATCGCGGCCTGCTTCCGCCACATACGCGACGCGATCTCCCGTTCCTCGGGCCCCACCGCACTCGTATAAATCGCCGTGGTCTTGATATCGGCATGTCCCAGCCACCTCTGGACTAACGTTAGCGGCACCCCCGCCTGGATCGCCCGAACACCGAAGCCATGCCGTAAACCCTTTGGACTGGCGTAATCCCCCCTGACGCCCGCGCTCTCCATCACTTCACACACTCTGCGATAACCTGTCATGCGCGACCAAGGCCACAAGGCGATGGATCTATCTTTGCGGGATCGCAACCAGTTCTGAAGATCTTTTAAGAAACTAGACGGAAGCGGAACCGCCCTGAATATGCGCCGCCCACGCTTTTTCAAACAACGAATAATTACCTGCCTTGCTTCAAAATCTATACTTTCTTGCGTTAGAGACAAGGCTTCTGAAATTCTACATCCGGTGAATGCAATCATCCTACAGAACGTTTTTACATCGGCACTTCGTAATCCTGCCTGCTGAACGAAAGCGTCTATCTCTTTACTGGTGAGGTATTTTCTGTGTCCAAAACGGTTGTAGACGGTCCATGGCATTTGATCATGTCCTTGCGACGCTAACCCATTGAATAAGTTAACATCACTAACGGCAATCCTTTGCGGCGGTCCAGCGTGAATTGATACACTTTTGGCTAAAGAGTCTCAGACTCGGCAGCTCGAACGCCGGTCGCACCGAAGCGAGGGCGGGCTATGTATCTAGGCACGAAAGCAGGGTGGACACACACTGATGGGCATGTCCCCGTCGGCTCGGCGCCCATCGACCAGCAGCCAGTTACTCAGGAAGCGATGTTCCTGTTCCGAGTTGCAAACTATCGTTACATACTGGCAGCATTTGGCGACCGGGTAGCAAAGCAAGCCGTAGCCGCAGCATCTGAACGTCTTTCCGGAATGCTCGGGCTCGATGGCTCCGTTCGCACGTGCAGGCACGACGTTCTGGGCGTTCGGCTCAAGTCTGGACCGACCTTGGGCGACAATTTCGACACCGAAAGATGCCATGCGTGGATGCGCCTCGTCTGCGAAACCGTTCCGCTCGTTCCGTTCGAGTGTGGGCCGGATAAAGTTCACCTTTGGCTGTCCGGGTACTGGACCCTTGGAGGAGATCCGGACGGTTTCTCTACTCCGGAGTGGCAGTTTCCCTATGCCATTCCGGATCAGAGACAGCCGAATTGGGCTCAGCAATACCGCAAGGACATGGCCAATGCCTCTCGAGCACTGATCGGTGTCGGCGTGCCAGGCGGAGATACGGATTCAGGGGGCGTCATGCGGCCCTTCTGGCAAAAAGTGCATAGTGTAAGCCTGGGTACGACCCAGTTCTTCGAAGCATTCGCCCGTATTCCCGATGACCGCGGAAATTCAGTTTCGATCGCGAGTAATGTCCTTTCCCTTGAAAGGACCGGCTTCGTACGCCTGCTCGACCTGCATATGGTCAGGCAGGTGATCGCTGAACTCGACCGCTCGAGCGAAATCCAGGCAGCCGTCAATCTGTCTGCGCTCAGCCTCCGGGCCGACCCATGGTGGGATGACGTAAAGGCCACCCTGGCCAAGCGCCGCGATATCGCGGAACGGCTTTTCCTCGAAATCACCGAAACCGCCGCATTTGCCAGTGTCTCCGATGCCGTCCGGTTCGTGGATGGCATGCGCAAACTGGGATGCCGTATCGTTCTCGACGATTTCGGCACGGGGCACGCATCCATCCGCCAGCTTTTCGCCCTCTCGCCCGAAATCGTGAAGATCGATCGGCTGTTCCTGCGCCGGGCTACACTTTCCGATCGGGATCGCGAGATCTTTCTCAGGCTTGCACAACTCGCCGGCTCTACCGGCGCAACCGTCGTTGCCGAAGGCGTCGAAACCCGGCAGCAGAAGCAGATTGCGCTCGAAGCCGGGGTCGATTGGCAGCAAGGCTATCTGTGGGGGCATGCCACGGGAGGCCACCCCCGTTCCTGCAACATCGCCGCAAGCGAGGCCCATTCCATGAGTGCGGCGTTGTGAGCAAACCGTCGCACGCCAGCGCTTTCGGAGCCGAAACGGCAAGCGGGGCCTGGATCCATGATCCTTCGGGTCGCAACCGAAGAAGCCGAGGGAGAGGGTGGGATTTTCCAATCCTGGGCATGCCATTCCCTCCTTCCGTCACCCAGAAACGGCTGTCGAGAGAACACATCACAGTTCTCCAAAACCGTCGTGGCGCCATAGCCTGAAAGTGAGCCGCCCAAGCCTCGCCCCCAAGGACGAGGAAACACCCCGTGCCTGGTTAGGAGCGTTCCTGGGAGAGACGTTCCTAACCTCCACGACCATCGCAATTAAAAGCGAGATGGAGCAACTTATGTCCTTGAATCGTTATCGAAACGCCATCGCCATCTTTGCAGCAGCCTCGCTGATTGCTGCTGCCCCTCCGGGCCAAAGCCGCGCGAAGCGCGTAAAGAGTGTAGCAGCCCAGACGGGTGCGGCGGGTGGAAGTGCCGCCGGCGCAGCCGCGGGCGGCAGTATTCTTCAAAGCAGCTGGATGTGGGCGCTTGCAGGCGTGATCGCCGCAGGAGGCATTACCGCGGTGGCTCTCTCCGACGATGACGACCGGCCGGTAAGCCCCGCCTCGTAAACCTCGGCGTCCGCCGGGCGGGGCGGCGGACCCCGGCAATTCAATAGGTACCGGCTCAGCCGAATCTTGCGGTTCGGCGAAAGGGGGGCATGTGCTCAGTTCAGTTCCCAGTTCCTCGAAGCTTTTTGCGACAGGCACTGAAAATCAGTATCCGACACTCGAGAACTATCAACCGTTCAAACCTGCTGCATCGGTCGGAAAGCCGCTGCGGTTTCTGTTGAGCGGATGCCAGGTGCTGGCACTCGATGGTTTGGCGCTTCTCGGCGCCTATGCGCTGATGTCGGCAATCTGGCCGGAAGGCAGCTTCGAGCCGCGCCGAAACCTGATGCTGGTGCTATCGGCCACATACGTTTCCATCGCATTGTACGGAGGTTGCTATGCCCCAGTACTCGCCGCCGACGCGGTAAGGAGCGCGCAGCGGGCATGGCTGGCCCTGCTGGCGATTGCCACCATCGCGGCGCTTACAGTTCTGCTGGGATCCATGGATGCTCCCATCGGCACGACGCTTGTCCGGGCGATAGCCTGCAGCGCCTTGACACTCGGGGTTGCCCGTCTGGCCCTGGGACGGCTGCTGTCATCGGACTGGTGGCAGGACCGGGGTCGCTCCCGAACCATCGTCCTGCTCGACGAGCAGGTCGTCACACTGCCGAAATTCGCGGGGCTGGTCTTCGATACCCGTGCTCACGATCTTCATCCCGATGCCCATGATCCGGCGGCGCTCGCCCGCCTCGGCGCGCTTACGCGGGATGCGGAGCGGGTTGTCGTGGCCTGTCCCATCGAACGACGGACGGCATGGATCGCCGCTCTGCGGGGCGCCAACGTGCCCGTCGAGCTACTCGTCGAGGAGGTCAACCACCTCGCGCCCATCGGAGCAGGCAACCTCGTCGGCCGCAGCACGCTCAAGGTAGCGTTCGAACCGCTCACGCACGGCCAACGCCTCACCAAGCGGCTGTTCGACATCGCGATTGCCACCATGGCCCTGATCTTCCTGCTGCCTCTCCTGCTCGCCACGGCGCTGGCAGTCAAACTCGACAGTCCCGGCCCGGTCCTGTTCCGTCAGCCCCGGATCGGCAGGAGCAACAAGCTCTTCGAGATGTACAAGTTCAGGAGCATGCGCACCGAAGTTCAGGACCTGCACGGCGCGCAGCTGACCAAAGGTCGCAACGACGATCGGGTGACGCGGGTCGGACGTTTCATCCGCGCCACGAGTATCGACGAACTGCCCCAGATCGTGAACGTCCTGCGCGGCGACATGAGCATTGTCGGGCCTCGTCCCCATGCCCTGGGCGCCAAGGCGGGTAACAAGCTCTATTGGGAAGTCGATACGGCCTATTGGCAGCGCCACGCGGTCAAGCCCGGTCTGACCGGCCTCGCCCAGGTCAGGGGTTTCCGCGGCACGACATTCGCCGATGCGGACCTGACCAATCGGCTGAACGCAGACCTCGAATATCTCCGGCGCTGGTCGCTGACCGGCGATGTCGGAATCGTTTTCAGAACCGTGATGGCCCTCACCGGCAAGTCGGTTTTCTAGTTCTCCCCACTTCTTCGAGCGCAGATCGATGCGCCGATTGCTCCCACAGGAACATTTTCAGATGCATATCGCCGTTTTCGGAATGGGTTACGTTGGTTTAACAGCAGCAGCCTGTCTCGCACGATCCGGTCACATGGTGAGCGGTGTCGAAGTCAACGAAGCCAAAGTCGCCGAGCTCAACGCCGGAGGGTGCCCGATCGCCGAGCCCGGTCTTCACGACCTGCTTCGCGAGGGCCGCGAACTCGGGCTCCTCAGCTATACGCAGCAAGCCGGGGATCTCGTCAACGATTGCGATATGGCGATCATCTGCGTCGGCACGCCCAGCGGTCCTGACGGCGCGCACAACATGAACTATATCGCCGAGGTCAGCCGCCAGATCGCTGCTGCTGTCACGAGCAATCGCCCTCGCCCGCTCACCGTCGTCTACCGTTCGACGATACGTCCGGGCACGCTCGACAGTCTGGTCATGCCGATCTTCGAGGCGGAGCTTGGCAATCGGCTGCCGCAGACGATCGAGCTTGTCTACAATCCGGAATTCCTGCGCGAAGCCACCGCTATCGAGGATTACTTCCATCCTCCCAAGATCGTGATCGGAACCGCCGACGGGCATCCTTCGACGAACATGACCGCCCTTTACGAGGGTATCGAAGCGCCGACCTTCGTCACGGGCTTTCGCGAAGCGGAATTCACCAAGTTCGTCGACAACACCTGGCACGCCGTCAAGGTCGCCTTCGCCAATGAAATCGGACGGACCGCGCTCAAGCTCGGGATCAGCGCGCGCAAGGTCCACGAGATCTTCGTGGCCGATACCAAGCTCAACATCTCGTCCTATTACATGCGGCCCGGCGGTGCCTTTGGCGGATCATGCCTGCCCAAGGACGTGAGAGCGCTTCAATACATTGCAGCCGATGTCGGCGCGCATACCGTGATGATCGACGCCGTCCTGCGCTCGAACGAGAACCACAAGTATTTCCTGTTCCAGTACGTGCGGGACAACGTCGCTCCCGGCGGCAAGGTTTTGCTCGCGGGTCTCTCGTTCAAGGCCGACAGCGACGATCTTCGCGAAAGCGCCAATCTCGATCTCGCCCGCAAACTGCTCGAAGCCGGATACGAACTGTCGGTCTACGACCCGACGCTCGTTCCCTCGAAACTGATCGGGCAGAATCTGGGCTACGCCTATAGCCAGTTGCCTGCACTCAATCGCCTCTTCGTGCCGCGCGAAGCCGCCGAGAGCGAGGAATGGGACCTGGCTATCGACAGTATCGGCATGATTGCCGATCTCAAGATCAACGCACGCAGACACGTCAGCACCAACCGGCTGCCCTGATCGTGAGCCAGCTTCCAAAAGTCATGGACTGCTCGCCCAGCGGGCGGCCTCTGCGGATAGCCTTCGTCTACAGCCGGCTGCCGTTTCCGATGATGCGCGGCGATCAGCTTACCGTCGCGCATCTGATGGCCTTTCTCGCGGCCCGCGGGCATTCCATCGACCTTTACACGCTGGATATGCAGGGCGAACTGACCGCCCTGCAACGCGACTGGCTTGCCAGCACCTGCCGGACGCTGCGCATCTATCGCCAGGGGTTCGGCGGGATTCTTTCAGGGCTCGCGGCCGGCCTGTGCCGGGGCGAGCCCGCCCAGGTGGCGATGTTCCGCAACCGCGCCCTGCAACGCGACCTTGCAACCGCCATCGACGCGGGTCAGTACGACCTCGTCTACAGCTATTACATCCGCAGCGCTCATGCGGTGCCCCCGCGCCTGGCACAGGCCGGTGGCGATGGCCAAACGCGATCTCCGGTTTCGTTCCTTGCCATGCAGCTTTCGCAGTCGCTCAATTCGAGGCGCATTTTCGAGAACGAGCGCAATCCGCTTCGCCGTCTGTTCTACAGGCTGGAAACGGCCTTGTGCGAGCGCTTCGAAGCGAGGGTCTGGCAGCGCTTTTCCCGATCGGTACTGATCGGGCCCGCTGATGTCGCCAAGGTAAAGGCCGTCTGCAAAGCCCAGGGCCAGCCGGAAATCGACAACTGGGTCTATGGTGCGCACGGCACGGATATCTCGCGCTATCAGGCCGCCACGCCTGAAGAGATCGTCCCCGGTCGCGTCGTCTTTTCGGGATCGATGCTCTACCAGCCCAATGTCCAGGCCGCCCTGTGGTTCGTCGAACAGTGCTGGCCCCGCGTCCGCGCCGCGATACCCGATGCCGAACTGATCATCCAGGGGCGCGACCCGGTTGCCGAGATCAGGGAACTCGATGGCACCAACGGGATCGTCGTAACCGGCACCGTGGAAGACGTCGGCGTGAACATCCGCTCGGCCAGCGTCTGCATAAACCCCATGCTCGCCGCCGGCGGCATGCAGAACAAGCTCATCGAATACATGGCATGCGGCAAGGCCATCGTCGCGACTTCGGTGGCCAACGAAGGCATCATCGCGCCGACCGATACCTTTTGCTTGGCCGACGACGCGGCCTCCTTTGCGGATTGCGTCGTCGGACTGCTTGCCAATCCCGAGCGCAGAGACACGCTCGGAAAAGCAGCCCGCCGATACGTCGAGGATAACTGGACCTGGGAATCGCATTTCCTGAAGCTGGAGCAGGCCTTCTTCGAAACCATCGACGCGGCTTCGCGTAAGCGTCCCGCAGCCTCCGGTCATCCTGAAGCAGAGCCCGAGGCCGTCCCGGCATGATCCTGCAATCGGTGTGTCGCGGCCGGCGCCCGACGCCGGAAAATCGCTATTGCGGGCCTGGAGCAGTACCTTGACTGCATTGCCCCACGCTTTTCCTCTACGCGAACGGCATCAATGGCCATCGGTATCAGTCGATGCGATCGGCGCAACATTGCTGTTTGCGGCGGTCACGATGTGCTGCCTGCCTTATATCGCGTTCGGCCCGATCGCCGCGCCGTCACAGGTTCAGCCCTGGGCCGCCTTGCTGTGCTGGGCCTTCGCGCTCCATCGGCTTCTCACTACGACGTTGCGGATCGACGGGTTCCAGATCCTCGTTCTCATCTTCGCGGTTTGGTTCCTGCTCTACATCTACGCTCCCGGCGATGTCGGGATCGACTATTACCTCAGAAAATCGGCAAGCTTCCTGATCTGCTGGTCGATCCTGCTCGCGACGCCTTACGTCTCGCCATTCCTTCTCTGGCGCGTTCTGCGGCTCAGTCTGCCGCTGTGGACAGCGTTTGCGCTGCTCGGGTTCGTGAGCAAGGGCGCCTATCTCGCGATTACGCGGCCGCTCGTCCCGACGGCAATCGGCGTCGCCGGCGGGCGCGGCGCCACCAGCCTCGCGCCGGAAGCCACCGATTTCGGTTTCACGATGGCCTTCATGGTTCTCCTAGCGGTAATTACGCGCAAGGCCCTGGTGAACGAGGGCCATCGGCCGCCGGTCTGGCCTATTGCTGTCGCCGTGTTCAACGTCGTCCTGTCGAAATCCGGATCCGGCTTCTTCGCCGTTCTCGTGCTTGCCGGGATCCACCATCTGACCCAGACCGGCAGGCAGAACGGCGCCATGCTTGTGCGCGTGCTGGTCGGCACGGTCCTCGCCGCTGCATTGCTGCTCACCGTCGGCTCTGCACCCGAAACCGGCGTGCGCGGTCTCGATCTCGTCATTCTCTCGCTGCGATCGCCGGCCGCGTTGCTCAACACCACCCTTTCCTATCGCATCGTTCACAACGTGGTCGGCGTTCTTGGAATGATCGATTCCAATCTTCTGGGTTACGGTGCCGGATCGTTCCTCAAGGTCGGCGGCGACATCTACCTCACGTATGAACTGGGCAAGGTCTTCGGATTGGTAGGCTATTATGCCACTGCCGTGCCGCTCAGCCTGGCCGGCTCACCGCTCGCCTATTTTCCCGTGCTGTTCCTCGAGTACGGCCTGGCCGGCCTGCTGTTCGTGGTCCTCCTGTTTCGCACGGTCGCACGCTCGGCCCTGCTATTCACGCCGCTTGCCCTGGCAATGATGTTCATGACCTGGGTGCAGAGCTTCCCCCCGGCCTATCCCCCTTTCTGGCTCCTCATCGGGCTCGCCCTGAACCCGCGGTTCCGCAAACCGCGTGAAAGCGAGCCGAACCGTCCACCTGTGAGAACACCGTCGTCCCCAACACGGGTCCGATCATCGGTTCCATCAATCCAGGACTTGAATTCGTGAAATCCCTGTCATTGTCACACCGCCGTATCCGGGCCGGAATGTCCTGTATTTTGACGGCCCTTTGCCTTGCGGGGTGCGCCCGTGCCGACCTTCCGCGCAACCTCTCGGCTTATGAGGTGATCCCCGCGATCTCCGACAATGAAAGCGACGATGGCGACTATGTCCTTGGTCCTGCGGACGTCATCAGCCTGACGGTTCTGAGCGAGCCGGATCTCAGCCTCAAGGAAGTTCAAATTACCACCGGCGGCAACATCTCGCTTCCCCTGATCGGTCAGGTCAAGGCAAGCGGGCTCACGCCCGATGGCCTTGCCCGGGCCATTGCCGCCCGGCTCAGCGAACAGATGCTGCGCAATCCCGATGTGACCGTCAATCTCACCACCGCGGTTTCGCAGAGGGTCGTGGTGGAGGGCTCCGTGGCCAAGCCCGGGATCTATCCGCTTCAGGGCAAGACGACCCTGCTCGGTGCGATCGCGATGGCCGAGGGTACGACCCGTGTCTCCGCCCTGCGGGAAGTGGTCATCCTGCGCACCATCGACGGAAAACCGATGGGGGCCGTATTCGACATCGGCATGATCCGGCGAGGTGAACTGCCCGATCCCGAACTTGTCGGCGGAGATACCGTTGTCGTCGGCTTCTCCGCGCTGAAATCGACCTGGCGCGACATCCTCACCACCGCCCCCCTCATAACCGTGTTCCGAGCCTACCGATGAACGATAGTCCCGTGCTCCGCGACTTGCCTGGAAAAGCTTTCCGATGCTGAATCCTCCCATTTCTCCCCAGACTGCCGCCAGTCCTTCTGGAGCGAGCCAGGATTCCTGGCTCTTTTCCAGCTCGCAAATCGATCTTGAAGGCCTTCGTGCCGCGCTGCTGCGCAACAAGTGGATCGTTGCCGCGATCTGCGCGGCCGGTCTCCTTCTCGGCGTGACCGTGACGTTCCTCACGGTCCCGACCTATCGCGCCGAAGCCAGCCTGCAGATAGACCAACAGGCGTCGCGCGTACTCGATGCCCCGGATATCGAACCAGTTCAGGCCGTGCAGGACGCCGATCGGTTTCTCCAGACCCAGATCGAGATCCTGCGGAGCCGCGCCCTCGCCATCCGCGTGGCGGACAGCCTGGGACTGTTCTCCGGCGATCGCTTTCTCGAAGCGATGCATGTTCGCCCAGGCCAAGGGCCCGTGGGCTCGCTCGATGCCGATCAGGCCCATCGCGAGCAGGTCATTGCCGTCCTGCGGGACAATCTGACGGTGACGCTTCCGGAAGGGTCGCGCGTCGCACATGTGGCCTTCGACAGCCCGGATCCGCGCACTGCGGCGAAAGTGGCCAACGCCTTTGCGGAGGCCATGATCGCGAGCAACCTCAACCGCCGCTACGACACGTCCGTCTACGCCCGCCAGTTCCTGCGCGAACAGCTTGAGCAGGCGAAGGAAAGGCTGGAAGTATCCGAACAGAGCATGGTGGCCTACGCACGCTCGAACGGCATCATCGACACCGACGCAATCCGGGAGGCCAGCCCCGGCACCGGCTCGGCCCCCTCTCTGGTGGCAACGAGCCTCATAGAGGCGAACGAAGCGCTTTCCCAGGCTCGGGCGCGCAGGATCGATGCCCAGCAGCTTTGGGTATCGACCCAGGCGGCACCGATCATGAGCCTGCCGGAAGTTCTCTCCAGTTCCGCCATCCAGACCATGATGGACCGCCGCTCCCAGCTTGAAGCGACTTATGCGGAACAGAGCCAGGGCCGGCAGGACCGCCACCCTGCGCTGGTTCGCCTGCGCAGCGAGATTGCGGCGATCGATCAACGCATAGCGCGCCTTGCCAGGGATATCCGGGAATCGATCCATAACCGCTTCGTAACCGCCGAACTCCAGGAACGGCAGATGCAGGGCGAAGTCACCCGCCTGACCGGAGCGACACTGTCCGAACAGGATCGTTCCATCCGATACACGATTCTGAGACGAGAAGTTCGCACCAATCGCGAACTCTACGACGGCCTTCTCCAGCGTTTCAAGGAAATCAGCGCCGCGGCGGGCGTCTCTTCGAACAATATCTCGATCGTCGACGTCGCATCGATGCCGACCTCCCCCGTCTCTCCGAATGCTCCGGTCAACCTCGGCCTGTCGCTGCTCGGCGCATTCTTCGTCGCCCTCGCGATCGTCTACTTGCGCGAAAACATCGACGATGCCGTGCGGTCGATGAGCGAAGTCGAACGCAAGCTGCACATCACGGCGCTCGGGATGGTGCCTCGCATCGAAGACAGCGCGGTGCTTTCGGAAGAACTGGAAATCCAGACTTCGAGCGTCTCCGAAGCCTTCCATACGGTTCGCTCCGCCATCGAGCTTTCCGGCGCCGACGGGTTGCCTCAGTCGCTGTTCATCACCAGCTGCGGCAAGGGTGAAGGCAAGACGACCTCCGCCTATGCACTGGCGCGCGATTTCGCCCGCGTCGGCAAGCGGGTGCTGCTCCTCGATGCGGACATGCGCCGCCCGGCGATGCACAAGCTGCTGTCGCTGGAGAATACGAACGGCCTGGTCCAGCTCCTCGGCCGTACGATTCAGATCGACGACGCCGTGCGCGCCACCTCGATCGCGAACCTAGATTTCATTCCCGCCGGAGCCTCGGTTCCCAATCCAGCCGAACTGCTGGGCACCGAAATCATGCCCTGGATAATCTCGGTGCTGGGCGATCAGTACGACCTCGTCATCATCGATGGTCCACCCATGCTCGGCCTTGCCGATGCACCAAGCATCGCCACGCATGTGGAAGCGACGGTCTTCGTAGTCGACGCCAGCCAGACGCGGCGGGCCACCATTCTCGCGGCACTCCGGCGTCTGCGGCTCAGCCGCGCCCGCCTGCTGGGCATCGTGCTGAACCGCGTCGAGCTGAGGACCTTGGGCTATGGCTACGACCAGTACTACAGCTACGAGAACGAGAAGCGGCAGTCGCGTCGCTGGTTGTGGCGACGATGAGCACGAAGATCGCATCCGTTCCGGCATTCGTCCGCCCGGTCGTCGTGGGCATTCTCGCTCTTGCGGCAATGTCGCAAGTGGCGACGATCAATGCCGACCTTCTGGCCGGACAGCGCAACGAACGGACGACGGAGCCCGCCGCGCTGCGGGGCCGCCTGGCACAGTCGCTCTACGATCAGGTGGCCCTTCGTCGTCTCGCTTCCGCCGAGGCGCTGCGAGGAAACGACGCGCCGGCACAGGCGTTGATCTCGCTCGCCGGGCGCCTGGGATGGCGTGACAGCCCAACCGGGCTGATGCTGCTGGACGATGCCGTGCGACGTGGAGATGCTTCCGCGGCCATGCGCCACATCGATGCCTTGCTGCGGCGCAAACCCGAGCTTGCGCCGAGGCTCATGCCGGCTCTTCACGCCGCCGCGACGGATACGATCGGCCGAAACGCCCTGATTGAACGCTTGGATACTTCACCGCCGTGGAGGAAGGAATTCTTCACGCGGTTCGACTTCATTGCGGCCCCGTCGCGGAACGCCCACGAGGCATTGTTGATCGCGCTTGCGGAGGCCGGCAAGCCAGCAAGACCTGACGAAATCACCCCCTATGTCGGCGCGCTCGCGCAGGAGGGCGAGATCGCGCAGGCGCACAAGCTTTGGATCACTGTTAACAAGAATGCGGGGGCCGGGCCGGTGCTGGATCCGCAGTTCGGCCGTTTCGAGCCCGGCCGATCCGCGCCGGTTCCCAACCCGTTCGAGTGGACCGCACATCGCCTGCCAGGCATTGCATTGAAGGTCGCTGCAGACGCCGACAAACCTTCTGCTCGCAATCTCGTAATCGCTACCGACGGCACGGCACACGGTACGGTCCTGACACAGACGCTGGTCCTGGGCCCTGGCCGCTATCGCCTTTTCGTGAAGATGCCATCTGCATCGGTTCTGGCCGCAGGGGGCCTCAAATGGATGGTGCGATGCCTTCCGGGCAGCAGGACCGTCTCCACGCAGGGCAGCGCCGCATCTGCGGGCTGGCAAGCGGACTTTGCTATACCGCCATCGGGATGCTCCGCCCAGCTGCTTTCCCTTCAGGCGCGCCGCGCCGACGGACACGCCGCCGGCGAAGCCCGGTTGGAGAAGGTACAGGCCGTTCCGCTCGCCGGCAACGAAGGGCCGTTGACATGATGCCGCCTGGAAGGATCGCTGCGGACCAGCGCCCGCTCGTGGCGGCGATCGTGCTGCTCGTCGTCTCTCTTTGCCTCGGCGGAGGGGGAAGCGCGCACCGCATCGCTGAACTCATGGTCGAAATGACGGCAATCCTCGTCATGGCGCTGACGTTCGCCTGGCCACTGCCGACGAAAGCCGCGCGCCTGTTGCAATTCCCGCTCATCCTGCTGTGCCTTTGGGCCTTGCTCATTCTCGTTCAGCTGGTGCCGCTGCCACCCTCGATCTGGCGCGCATTGCCCGGCCGCGAGTTGGCCGGCGCCATCGCCGATCAGATCGGAACGGGTACGCAGCCTCACCCCCTCAGCCTCGCCCCTTCGGCGACCCGACGCGCCCTCGCCGCACTCCTGCCTGCGATGTCCATGCTCCTGCTCGTGCTGCACATGGACCGGTTCCAGCGTTCCGCCCTTGCGGTAACGGCAACCGGCTGCGCCTTTGCAAGCCTGATGCTGGGTCTTTTACAGCTGATCACCCCGGGCCACTGGGGTACTCTCTATCACGAAGGCCATCTGGGGTATGCGACCGGGTTTTTCGCCAACCGCAACCACCAGGCCAGCCTCCTGCTGATCGGCGCGGCGCTTACCTGCGGGTTTGCTTCGAAGCGGAATACGGCGACTGCCCGCTCCCTCCTCCTCATCCTCGTCATAGCGAGCCTTCTGGCGGGAGCGCTCGCGACCCGATCGCGCGCGGCACTGCTCCTGTTCCCGGTCGCCCTGTTGCCGCTGCTCCAGGGGCGCCTACGCCTGGAATGGCGGGTCGTGCTCGTGACTGTCCTTGTGGGCGCCGCTGGCCTCTGGAGTCTGATTGCAACCAATCAGGTTACCCAGATCGCGGTCGACCGCCTCTGGAACGGCAATATGGGGCGTTTGACCTTCTGGCAGGACAGCTGGACGATCATCTCGCGCTACTGGCCTGCCGGCACCGGCTTCGGGACCTTCGCGACAGTGTTTCGCGTCAGCGAGCCGCTTGAACATGTCGGCCAGCACTACGTCAATCATGCCCATAACGAGTTTCTGGAGGTCATGGTGGAAGGAGGCCTGCCTGCGCTCGTTCTCCTGCTTGCCGGGTTTGGCTGGTGGCTGACGAAAGCATCGGTCTTCTGGCAGGCTCCGGATTCATCGTCGCGCCTCGGCGCTGCCGCCTGGACCGGCCTGTTGCTGCTCATGCTCCATTCGCTGGTCGACTATCCGGCGCGTATGCTGCCGATAGCAGTGATGGCCGCAATTCTGATCGGCTTTCTTCTGCCACCTGCCACCCGCGTGGCGGGGTCTGGACGGTTGGAATCCCTCTCCTTCGGAACGAAGCAGCGCCGCCGCCGCATCTCCAAGGCCTACGCGAAAAGAGCGCCAAACGCGCGCGATGACGGAAAGACGCAATGAACGCCTATCAGCTTCTTACGGCGGTGCGCCGCATTCCCGTTACCGTTCTTGCCCATCAGGTACGTCGAAAAGCCCGCGATACTATCGTGCCGTTGACGGCGGGCGCCTATCGGCGGCGAATGGAAAGCGCAGCCGACCGCTTCCCGGAAATCAGCGAAAGCCGCTGCGTTCCTGCCGATCTCGCCGACTTCGTCGCGCGCTACTACCGCTCGTCTCTACACGACTGCCAGGAGGCTGCGCACGGCAAGTTCGATCTGATGGGCACGACCGTCGACTTTGGCAGCGTTTCCGCAATCGACTGGCGGCATCGCCTGCCTTCCGAACACGATCACAACTTGTGGCGCATGAAGCTGTGCCAGCTCGAAATCGTGCACAGCCTGCTTGCCGATGGCCGCGCGGCGGACGCATCCACCGCTCTTGCGCTGATCGAGAGCTTCGAGCGCGCAATCGGGTTCGACCTGCCGGACCCGTTCCGCACGATCTGGTCGCCCTACGGTGCTTCCCATCGAATTCTGGCCACGCTCAGCGGGTTTGCGCTCGCACGATCGCGCGGCACGCTGGGGCCCGAACTCGGGGACAGGATTGCCCGCCTTCTTCACCGGGACGCCGCTTTCGTGCGGGCGAACGTCGAGCATGACCTTTGCAACAACCACACGGAGCGCAACCTAGCCGCACTGTGCCTCTATGGCATGGCATGCGTTCCGTTCAGCGCGCGTCAGTCCAGAAAACTGGACCGAGAAGTGCGCACCATCATCGAGCAGACGATCCTGCCCGATGGCATGCAGATCGAACGATCGGCGATGTACCAGGGCTTCAGCGTAATGGCGCTCAGGATTTTCGCCGCCGCGGATTTCCTGAGCCCGGCAACGCGCGCGCTTGCCAGGGAGCGCGGGGCCGCCGCCGAAAGCGCTTGGCTGCTGATGTCTCACCGCGATGGCGACATCGCGCTTTTCAACGACAGCTGGATCGGCGAAACGCCTCGCGCCTGCGACGTCCTGGAGCAGACGCACCCGCGCCGTGAACAATCGATCCTCCCCGATGCCGGATACATTAGGCTGGAATCGGGCGAGATCGACGTCTGGATGGATGCGGGCGCTATCGGCCCCGAGTGGAATCCGGGCCATGGACATGCCGACTTCCTGGGGATCGAGGTCGATGTCGCCGGCGAACGGCTCATCGTCGATCCGGGGACTTCGCAGTACTCCACCGGCCCGCGCAGGGCATGGGAAAGATCCGCAGCGGCGCACAACGGACCCTGCTTTGCCAGGCTCGAACCGGTCGAATATTTCGGATGCTTCAAGGTTGGCCGGATCGCGGCAGCCGAGATCGTTCAACTCGAGCCGTTCGAACGCGCGGTCGGCGGCCGTCTTGCGACCCGTCACGGCACACTCCGCAGATCGATCTCCTCGCCAGGCAAGGGCACGCTTCTCGTTTCCGACAACTGGATCGGCCTCGATGATGACTGCGTATCGCGGTTTCTCGTGCCCGCCGACTGGGACGTGAAGATCGATAAGGCAGGCGGAATCCGACTGTCCAAGGGCGCGGCCGAGGCTCACCTTGAAGCCGTTTGCGGCCGGATCGTTCTGGACGGCACGGATATGTGGTCCCGTCGCTACATGGCTCCGGAGCCCGCTCATGTCCTGAGCCTCATCCCCGAACGAAGTGACGCCGGCCATTACGCGACGCTCCGCGTCGTCCGCATTCCGCCCGTGACGATGCCTGCGACGCAGGACGATCGGATTCCCGTCTCTTCCGGCGAGGACCGGCGATGATCCGGCTTTGTGTACCCCGCACCCCGCCAGCCGACCTGTCAGGTCCGGCTCGCCGCCGCTCCTCCTTCGTGATCGCATCGAATCAATGGAAAGCCTGACACAATGATCGAGACCCCCAAAATCTTGCCGGTCATACTCTCCGGAGGCTCCGGCACGCGCCTTTGGCCGCTTTCCCGGCCAGAGCGTCCCAAGCAGTTCCACCGGTTGCTTTCCTCGCGAACAATGCTGCAGACGACTGCGCTCTACGTGGCCGATCGCAGCCGGTTCGCGCCACCCCTCATCATCGGCGGGGCAGATTTCGGCGGCGAGATACGCCGTCAGATGGACGATGCCGAAATCGGCGGTTTCCGCGTCATTCTCGAGCCACATGCACGCAACACGGCGCCGGCCATCGCTCTCGCCGCATTGATCGCGGCAAGGCCGGACGACCTGCTGCTGATCCTTCCCAGCGATCATTCGATCCTGGTCCCCGACGCCCTTCGCCACGCCATCGACCTTGCCGCCCCCCTCGCCCGCGAGGGATGGCTCTGCACGTTCGGAATCGAACCGGAGACGCCGAACACCGGATACGGCTATATCCGCATGGGCGATGCCCTTGCGCCCGGCGTCCACGGCATCGCCAGCTTCATAGAGAAGCCAAACGCGGGACGGGCACAAGACATGCTCGATGCCGGCGGCCACCTGTGGAACGCGGGCATATTCCTTTTGCGGGCCGACGCCTTCTTGGCGGCCCTCGCCCTCCATCAACCGGCAGTGGCCACCGCCGCCGCCGAAGCCATGGCTGCGGCCAACGTGCGGCTCGACGGCACGATCCTGCCTGACGCGAAGGCTTTTGCGGTCGCTACTGCCATTTCCATCGATCACGGCGTCCTCGAGCACCACGACAAGATCGCCGTCGTACCCGTTTCAATGGGCTGGTCGGATATCGGCAATTGGGATGCCCTCTACGATGCGCGCGAGCGGGACGATGACGACAATTGCGTGCAGGGCCCCTCGGTGCGCCACGACAGTCGCGGCTGCCTCGTCCATAGCGAAGGCCCTCGCGTCGCCCTGCTCGGTGTCGAAGACCTCATCGTGGTTGCGACCGGCACCGACATTCTCGTCATGGCACGGGGGCGCTCCCAGGAAGTCCGCGAACTAAGCGCGGAAATGCAGCGGACATGATGCTGGGAACCTCAAACCACCCGAGCACGGTTTTCCTGGGCAAGATCGGGGAGATACACGTTCCGCCGCTGGATCTCGAACCCGCGCTCTTTTCAAGCGATCGCTCGGCTGTCGATCATCTCCTGGCCATTGCAGAGGAAAACCTGAAAAACGCGCGGATCATCCGATCGATTGCGATCGAACTGCTGAAAAGGCTCGGCCAGGACGAGTGCCGCACCGACACCCTCGAGGCGGATAGCGTCTACGTCAATCTGGATATGCGCTTCCGCAGAAGCGCCCGGCTCCTCGTGGAATTGCTGGCGACCCCCGACCTTCCGCGCAAGGACGAAGAACTGGCGGACCTCGTGTGCGTGCGCAAGCCGAGCGTTCAGGCCTTGCGCGTATACATACATGACCTGCGGGCGGCCCTGTCCCGCGTCGGCCTCATCGGCGTCGTCAAATGCCGGCGCGGAAAAGGCTACTACATCCAGAGCGACGACGCCGAGAGGATCATGAAGCTGGTGGGCTGAGCGAAGTCAGGTTCCCCTGACCTGACCAAACGCGGTGTTCCCCTCACGGATACGCAGGACAAACGAGCATGACGATTCAGAATACCGAAGCAGCAATGGGTGGAACGGCGAAGACACGCACGGTGCTGGTCACGGGGGGTGCCGGCTATATCGGCAGTCACGCCGTTCTCGCACTGCGGGACGCCGGATGGCGCGTCGTGGTGATAGACAATCTGACGACGGGCTTCAGGTGGGCCGTTCCCGAAGACGTGCCTTTCGTGGAAGGCGACGTGGGCGACGTGCCCCTCGTCGTCAGGACGATCCGCGATCACCAGGCGATCGCCGTGATGCATTTTGCAGGTTCGATCATTGTCCCCGAATCCGTTCAGAATCCTCTCAAGTATTACGCGAACAACACCGTGCAGAGCCGCTCCCTGATCGAAGCCGCGCTGGCCGCCAATGTCGCGCATTTCATCTTTTCGTCGACCGCAGCGGTCTACGGCAGCCCGCAAACGCCGCTGATCTGCGAGGCCTCCGCGCTCGAGCCGATCAATCCCTACGGCATGTCCAAGCTGATGACCGAAATGATGCTCCGCGACGTCGCGGCAGCGCATGCCATGAACTATTGCGCGCTGCGTTATTTCAACGTGGCCGGGGCCGATCCCGCATGTCGCGCCGGACAGGCCACCCTCGGGGCCACCCACCTGATCAAGGTGGCCGTGGAAGCCGCGCTCGGCAAGCGCGATGAAGTCGCGGTATTCGGGACCGATTTCGATACGCACGACGGAACCGGCATACGCGACTACATCCATGTCTCGGATCTTGCCCTTGCGCACGTTCTGGCGCTGGAACGGCTGATTTCCGCCCCAACGCAAAGCCACGTCCTGAACTGCGGTTACGGGCGCGGATTCTCGGTCCTCGAAGTGCTCGATGCCGTCGATCGGGTGACGAACCTTCCGATCCAGCGGAAGCTCGAGGGCAGACGAGCAGGCGATCCTGCCATGCTCGTCGCGCAGACCGGGAACATCAGGGCATTGCTCCCCTGGAAGCCGCGATACGACGACCTCGATACGATCGTACGACACGCCCTCGCATGGGAGCACCGCCTTTCGGAACGGTCTGAAAGTCCGACGTTCAACTCGAACGAGGAAGAAGGACAAGGGGAATTCCGCCATGCCTGACCCTCTCACCGTCATGCTGATAGATGGCATTCCCGAACGGCATTCCTCGATGGCGATGCTTCTTGAAGAGACGGGCATCCGGATGGAATTCGCCGATTATCGAGGCACGTTGGATCCTGGGTGTTCGCTCATCCTGATTGCCGAAGATGAAGACCGGATTCTGGACGACCTGCTCCCCCTCGTCGCCAGCGATCCCGGAGTTTCGCTCATCGTCTACGCGGAGCAGGTCGATATCAGGAAGATCGTGAATGTGATCTCGCGGGGAGCCGTGGACTATCTTCTTGTCCCTGCGACGCCGGCTGAATTCAGGGCGGTATTGGCAAAGGCGCGCAAGCGCGTGGACCGGGCGATACCCGCGCAGCACCGCGTCACTCGCGCTGTCGAACGCATCGAGCGGCTCACCAGGCGCGAACGCGAAGTGCTGCTTCGCGTCGCGACGGGCCAGTCCAATCGGCTGATCGGCGCCGAGCTTGCGATCAGTCCGCGCACCGTGGAGGCGCATAGGGCCAATTTGATGTTCAAGCTCGGCGCCAAGAACACCTCCGAGGCAATTCGGATCGCGATAGATGCCGGGGCCGCGTAATCCGGCGACGAGGCTTCGGCCTCAGCCGATGGGCTTTACCGCGCACTTGCGGGCGATATTGCGGCTCCGGCCCAATGCCGACGAATTCAAAAGCCCCTCGCGCACGGTCATGTCGGCATATCCCACACGCATTGCCGTCGTATCTTTGGGCCGATAGATGCCGAACTGCCAATAGGGACCGCGAGGCCCCTCATAACCACCAAGGTTGAGCGCAGCGGGAAACAGCGGCACACCGTCCCGCCAGACCTGCAACTTCGTCTCTGTCCTGTCCGGCGCGAATTCCCAGGTCCAGCGAATCCAGCGCCCTACTTCGACCGGAACTTCCCATCGCGCGACGGATTTGGGAGCGGCAAGGGTTTTCCCTCCCGAAAAAGTTACGATACGCAGCCTCTTTCCCACCATCTGCATCGCAACGAAAGGTTGAGGCAGCTTCGTCTGCCCTCCGGTATTGTGTATCTGCCCAATCACTGCGGGCCGATCGCGCGAAGCCGCGCTTCCCGGCGCGATGTACTGCATGAACGAGATGACCTGCACCTTGCCGAAGGTGAACGGCTTCAGGCCGATGAGTTCCGCCCTTTCGTGGGGACGCCCGCGCATGCGATCATAGGGCGCCACATCACCCGGACGCACCGTGAACACGGCACATCCGCCGCCTGGCGCCAACCGGATGTTCTCGGACGAAGGGGCCGAAACCGCATATTCGGCCTGCCCGACCATGACGGTGGGCTGATCCGGGCCCTTCTCCACTAGTCCGTGACCTCGGAAAGGGCGCCATCCACGCCGAGTGCGCGATCCAGGAAGGCCGCCGATGCCTGCCTCCTGACCTCGATCTTCTGCCTTACGGCCGCATAGTCGACCGGATCGGAAACCAACCCGGCGAGCCTGTGCCCTTCATGGGCGGAGATAAGCCGATGCTCGAGACCCAGTTGCTTCAACAGCGACACGAATCGATCCGCGCCACGGCCGGTATTGGCTATGGCTATGAAGGGCTTTTCGAATACCAGCGAGAATATGGTTCCGTGATAGGAATCGGTCATCACGAAGTCCGCATCCATGAAGGATCGCAGCCAGTTCGGCAGATCCGGCGGACGGTCCTCGTTCAGTACGAGCGAACGACGCTCGTAGCCGGGAGGAAGCGCGCTCGCGACCGCCTCTACCAGCGGACGACGATCGGGTGCGTCCAGCAGATAGGTCAGGAATGTCCTGCCGCCGCGCTCCCTGCTCTCGGCCACGACCGTTCTGTAGAACTCCTGGCCGATCAGCAAGGTAGGATCCAGAACATGCTCAGAATGATCGACGCCGAACGTGGACCTGCAAAGCGCGACACCGGATTCTTCGCGCACGGATATCGCATGGAACCGCTGAAGCAGTTCCGAAACCACGGGCACCCTGTCTATGTGGGGCCATTCGCCTGTTCCGAAGGAGGCCGCATAGGCAACGCGCCGGACCGCCGGCGATTTCACGAAGCTCAGGAAGAATTCGCGGTATCCATCATCCTGGAGGTAATCCATTCGCCAGACCTGATCGCTGCCCACGATGACCGCATCGAGGCCATAACGCTCGACCGCGCGGGACAGCGCTCGCTCGGTGCGCATGATCGGCGAACGGTCGGGAATGTGCCGGTCGATGAATTCGCTGTGCAGCTTGCGCGTCTGGTGCGTTCGCCGGATGCCCTTGATGTTCTGGAAGGGGATCCTCTCCAGGGCAAGAAGCGCCAGCCGCTGGGCCAGGCTCGCCGGACGTCGCTTGTCCAGCAGGATGACCTCGTACCCCTTGCCAGCAAGGAACTGGCTCAACGCGACGGCCTGAATGATGCCGCCGAAATTGATGGACAAGGGCAAGGTCAGGATGCCGATGCGCTTCACCACGTGGATTTCCTTAGGATTTGATCGTTTTCGAACGAATGATCATGCGACACGGGCCTTGCCTCGCGTGCGCACCATCTCCAGCAGAAACGCCTCAGCCCCTTTGGGGAATCCGGCCAGTTTCCAGAGAAGCAGGTGCGCCGCGCCGTATGTCGCGCCGCCCAGCAGGACGAGGATCGTCAGCTCCGCGACCTGCAGTTCGGTTCCGGCCGGAGGAGGAAGCACGAGCCTGACCGCCAGGATCGCGATTACCATCAGCGAGGAACTCGCGAGGCTTCGCCATACCCCAACGATCTGCGCTGTGACCGACGCGCCGACCAGCTTCCGGGCAATGTTCATGTTGAAAAGGATGATAAGCAAGCCCGTGACCGACCGGCTGATCACTGCGCCTTCGAACCCGTAGAAATAGGTCGCGATCAGGGTAGCCGGCAGGCGCATCACCAGGGCCGCTCCCTCTCTGATGGTCAGCGCGACGGGGCGGCCCCTGGCCATCGAAGCGGCCTGGACGGGCATCGAGAGCATCTGCAGCGCCACGACCGGCGCGATCCACCAGATCACGATCCGGGCATCATGCCATTGCGGGCGCAGTATCAGCGGAATCAGCACGTCCGCCACCGCGGCCATACCGACGCCCAGCGGCAGGATCAGTATCGTGAGAACCTGCTGGCACCGGATATAGGCCGCGCGCAGCCTTACGGTATCCTCCTGGATACGGGCCATGGCCGCGAACATGGGCCTCAATATCGGCGCCGCCAGCGAATTGGTCGCGATTGAGGAAATATCGCCGCCCATCGTGTAGGTGCCCAGCCGCGCGGTGCCCAACATATGTCCGATGAAAAAGCGGTCGCCCTGCTGGTTGATCGTGAAGAAAATGCGGGAAAGCGTGACCCAGCCGGCAAAGTGCATCAGCGACCAGACGCCCGTGAACTGGATCCTCGGCCGATAGGGGGCCAGCACATAGGACCACGTCGCCGAAGCTATCGCGGTCGCCGTCACGCCTGCGATCAGCGCCCAGTACGAATGCGTGGCGAAGGCCAGCGCTATCGACAGAACGGTTCCCCAGAGCTTGCCGAAAAGCAGGATCTGGGCGGTCGGACCATAGTTCAGTTCACGGACGGCGTGTACCAGCCCCGGACTCTCGAGGTTCTTGCCGAGAGGCACCAGACTGAGCGCGCAGAGAATCGGGACAAGGCGCGGGTCGCCGTAAATCTCCGCGACCGGAAAAGACAGCGCGATCATCAGTGCCGCCACGCCCAGACCGCGCATGAGGTTGGTGGTGAAGGCGGCATCGACGTCGCGCGGCTCCACCGAACCGCGCTGGACCAATATGTCGATGACCGGCATTTCCGTCACCGCCGTCAGGATCAGGAGCACCGAGGTCGCGATCGCCACCAGACCGAAATCGGCCGGCACCAGCACCCTGGCCAGAACGAGCAGCGCCGCGACATCGAAGACACGAGACGACAGCTGGAAGATCGCCATAATGGCGGCGCTGTGCGCGACTTTCTGCTTCATCATGCGCGCCGACGCGCTCGACCGAGGACCGTTCGCATCAGCTTTTTCGCAAGATTGGAGTACTTGATCGCCAGCCGATACGGCTCGAGGTAGCGTTTCATCCGCCGCTCGTAAGTTTCGATCCGGCCATCGCCGGCCAGAGTTTCGGCGAAAATCGGGGAAGACTTTTCGGCGATGGCAAGGCGCAAATCGTAAATCAGGCGCCGCATCAGGCTGGGCGCCAACTTGGGGGACTGGCGCTTATGGGGATACCACAGCCCTGCCGATCGCCGCCGTTGCAGGCGATGCGCCGTGCCTTCGCGTCGGTGGCGAAGGCCGGAAGCCTGACTGCGTATCACGTCGGATACGCCTATCGTTTCATAATGAATCGCGCCTCGGCGAACAGCATCCCGAACGAGGGAATCGATTTCCCGGTGTCGAGTGACGACGACGTTCGTACCCTGGTAGTCGTCGACATGACCCGGCAGCCAGGCATCGCCAACCACGATGTCTGCACACTCGGCAAGAACGTCCTCGCAATATTCGCATGCGACGTTCTTGAACTGGCCCTCACCCCAGTTCTTCCCCTTGACCTCCGTCATCGGCCAGAAGCGAGGCAGAGGCGTATCCTCCCGATCCATACCCCTGAATGAGAATCCGTAATCCGATGCGGCACGTCCGGGAATCTTGTAGCGAAAATCGAACGTCGAAATCCGATCAGGCTCTCCGCCCTTTTGCCAGGCAAGGTAGTTGGCGAAGTGGCGGCTCTTGAGGTGCCCGCAAACCAGGCCGATGCAATAGGCTATCCGTCCCGCCGGAATGACGCCCTCTCTCTCCAGCAGACGGACCGCCTTGATGAAACAGGGCAGCCCGATGACGGCAAAGCGGCCTTCGGTCTTGCTAGCCAGGTCCAGCACCTGGGACATTTCGACCGGATAGTATCGCGACTTGGCGCCCGCCCGCACGTCCGCGATGCTTCGCGATAACCCATAGCCAAACAGCAGCCCTTCGCTTTCCGAAGGATCCAGCGGTTTTACATGGAGAACGCCATCGACCTTCCCCTGCTTCAGCAATTCGGCCGCCAGCCACGTCACCAGCCCACCGGACCCGCCCCGCTGGCGATAGTCCCCTTCCACGACATGACACGCGAAAGTGGACAAGTGCCGCCCTAGGACATTGTCGACCGGTAGGTCCGGATAGAGCTGATCCGCCAACACCGTCTCGTCCGCTCCGGCACCCGACATGGGGCAGATCGCGGGATCTATCGCCTTTCCGGCCCCCGGCGCCTTGGAGGCCCGGAAATGCCCTTCCGGTGTCATCCCAACCGAAAAGACATCGGGTGCGGCGAAGGCGCAGGCTCCGCAACCGATGCACATGCGTGCATCGATCACATTTTCCAGGATGTCGCCGGAGTGCGAGCCGCCGTGCATTGCCTCCTGTGGCTCAGGTAGAGTTTCGAAAGTGCGCATCTCGGCTCGCCTTATCGAGCGATGGCAACGGGATTGCCCGCGACCGCGCTTCGTTCGATCGCCTGCCGGCCGATGCGGATGTTCTCCACCATTCGCCTGGCCTGGCCGAGCACCCACGCCGGCGCCAGCATGCAAAGCAGAAGCGTCCCGATATGATCCCGACGCCGAAGCCTTGCCGCACTCAACCTCCTGATCTGGACCGATGCCACGAAGGCCTCGCGGGCCGAAAGCCCGCTTGTTCGCCACTCGTCCAGGCACTCATGAACCGTGGCCTCGGAAGCGAGAACTTTCTCGGGAGAGACGATCGACGTCAGCTGACCCTGCGATTTCCTGTACCAGAAAAACATGTCCCGGTGCCGCCAGAAGCTTGCTCCGAGGCTCATCAACTCGAGATAGAAAATGAGATCCTGAAAGTAGACGGCGTTTTTGAAACGTATATCGATGGTCTTGCCGTCTCGCCGATAACTGAACCCGCTGGGGCACCCGACCGGATTCCAGGCCACGCAGTGCCTTGAGATCATGCCATCGGCAAGGACTGGAATATTCACTCGCGGGCGTGAGATTTGCTCCCCAAAACTGAGACCTGCAACCGAAACGCAATGAACATTCGGCTGCTCTGCAAAAACTCTGAGCACGCCATCGAGGTAATCGTCGCGCCAGATATCGTCCGCGTCCAGAAAGAAGACAAAGTCGCCGGACACACGATCGAGAGCGGTGTTCCTCGCCCCTCCCGGTCCTTTCTCATTGGCATTATGCAGAAAATATGTCTCGACGTTTCCGTTACGGACGCCCAGCGGCAGAACCGCAGCACGGTCATCGATGACGATGAGATGCTCAATTTCAACGTCGCGCAATTGCCGTGCGACTGAAACCCGAGCATCCATCAACGCCTCATCCACGACCAAGGTCGGCGTTACTA
This sequence comes from Novosphingobium sp. ZW T3_23, assembly GCF_044987305.1. Taxonomy (NCBI): domain Bacteria; kingdom Pseudomonadati; phylum Pseudomonadota; class Alphaproteobacteria; order Sphingomonadales; family Sphingomonadaceae; genus Novosphingobium; species Novosphingobium sp. ZW T3_23. The sequence continues at coordinate 78,881 of NZ_JBJDRF010000001.1, read as the reverse complement.
TACTTACTTTCATCGACTTTTCTCTCGACGGGATGCTCAATCGCAATTCCGATTACCACACCGGATCTGCTCTTTGCCGTGAATTGCGTGCAGCGGCCACAGGTCAGCCTCAGGTCAGCCTCAGAACTAAGCTCTCCAGCAGCCGGACGCTGCTGAAGAAAAATCCGCTAAAAGCCACAGTTTCTTCAGCTGAGACGAAAAGCGCTTAACCTGTAGCGATTACAACCGCAAGACAATCGTTGTTTGATATTGAATATTTATTGTTAAAGTAAACTAACAGTTTCAATTATTCGCCTCAGCGCGTCGGGATTCCACATCAATCTCCATAACAACGCCCAATCAGACATATCACCCATGCCCTCCTGCCGACGCCGCACAGAGCTGGGCTTTGAAAGGTTTCAACGAGCAGGCCAGCTTGCTTCGATACAACCGGAAGTCTGGCGCCAGGTCGCGGGGGCGCTTTGCGTGCCCGCCGGCGGACGCCCGCGCGGCTTCAAGCACTTTGGGGGAGGGCATGCGACTGCGGCTTCTTGCACTCCATGACGGGTAAGATCGTTGCGGCGCTTTGCAAGCACCACGGCCTAAGTGGCATCTACTCCGTGAGACATGGGGGCGGTGACGACCCCTTTTTGTCGTTCAGGAACCGATTTTCGATCTCTAGGCACGGACCGGCAGCTATCTCGGCAGCAGACGACCCAGCTTTGGTCGTTCCGAACTGGCTATGGGAATGTCAGCTCACGCCGGAACCAGTCATCGAAGCGTTAAATGTCTGGTTGCGTCAAACGCGCCTAAGTCTCCGATAACTGGAACTGGGGCGAGGCTGTACAAAGGGTTTCAGGTACTCGGCTTGGAACAGCCGCCATTCCAACAATCCAGCCCCCGCCGATCGTCGACCTGCTTATGCCATCTCTTAGCCGCCGACCGGCGGTCCATCGGAAACGAAGATGTCTCCTCAGTGCGCAAACTGGATAATTTCATTGATGACGCGGCCCATACCACAGATGCCCGAGCGATGGCTTAGCCTCCCAAAAAGGGATCGGGGTCAAGCGCCTTCCGCTGGTAGGCTCTCGTCAATCCGATGCAGATTAGAACCGCGTGCCTTCTGGCTTTTCGCATTCTTCGTACTCAGAATAAGATACCCGCTGATCAGGCTTCCGGGAACGCCTGCAAAGAGCAGAGGTTCATAGCTTCCAGCTAGATCGTAAAGTAAGCCCGATAGGAGCGGCCCCAAGCCGGCGCCAAGCGCAACCACGCTATTCATGAGGCCAAAAATCTTTCCAAAGCTTGCGAGGCCTGTCAGCCTGCTAGTGAGATAAGCCGTGACCTGAAGCTTCGTCCCAACGGCATAGCCGATGATGACGATCCCCAGCATGATCATCGCAAGGTTCGGTTTGGCTATTAGTAGAACAAACCCGGCGGCAGAGGCCGCAATGGTTATTGCGCCGATGCGGGCGGCATCGAACCTGTCCATCAGGGCGCCGGTGATGAGCTTGCCGAAGATGCCTGCGATTCCCGACAAGCTGGCAAGCCAGGCAGCTGTCTGCCGTTCGAGGCCCATATTTGTCAGAATGGGCACTTGGTGGACAATTACGGCCAAGCCGAGCGTCATCATGATAAGGGTTGCCAGAGCAAGTCTGACGAGTGCTGGGTTTCTCAGCGCCTGACCAATCGTCATCGCTTCCCGAGCGCGAGCCTCCATCGATCGCGCCGGCTGCGGGTCATCTTTCCGTGGTGGGCCGCGCAGGAACAACAGCGCGAGTATGAGCGCAGGCGCGCACCACCCGAAGCCAAGCCAGAACCAGGCGTCTCGCCACCCGAAACTGGCTATCAACCATTGGGCCAGCGGCGGTACCAGGGACTGCGCGATGGCAGTTCCCGATAGCATTACGGCCAAGGCCAGCCCTCGACCGGCATCGAATACGCCGGTGACCGCATGCGTCCAGACCGTTGATTTAACCGTTAATCCTACGACGGCGTAGAGGCACCACAAGCCTATCCAATTAGCCACTGATGGTCCCGTCGTGCCAAACGACGCGAGGCAGCATGCTGTCAGCACAAGCCCGGGCACGGCGATCCTTCTGCTTCCCCAACGGTCGATGATCGAACCGACGATCGGAGAAAGGGGAACCGTAGAGATGGCGGCGATCGCGAGCCCGCCCGTTATCTCGGCCCGGCTCCACCCGAACTCATTCTGGAGAGGTTCGATGAATAGCCCTGAAGAGTAGGTCGCAATGGAATGAAATGAGAAGCCGACCATCGCCGTCAGCACCAGCGGCCAAGAACTTCGCCATTCGCTTGCCGCAGCTGATGAAAACTGTACCATGATCATGGCTCCTGCTTTTCTTGAGCGGCGCCCAATTGATTTTGGGCCGCCTTTCATGAGCACCTGTTAAACAGGCAAAAGCCGCTCCGATTAGTCGAACCGGTAGCGCAGGCGCAGTCCGTACATCCTCGGCTCACCAAGGTAGCGCGAGATGAAGCCCGACGAAGATTGCTCGTTGACGTGGGTGTAATAGTATCGCTTCGTCACATTGGTGGCGAAGAGACCGAGATCGAGCGGCGATCCGGCAATACCGTCCCAATTCAGATTGAGGTCGACGAGCGACAGAGGTTTCAGCGTTCCCTCGGCCGAGGTGTACGTCGTGATGAGCTGCGACCGGTACGAGTAGGTTCCCGACAGCGTTACCTTTCCGATCGCCTCCGGGAGTGGCAAAGTGTAGCTCGCCATCGCCGCTACCTGATGTTTGGGCGAATAGGGCAGCGCCTTGCCCGCAACAGAGGTGAACAGCACGAAGTTGTAGAGACTGCCCGGCGGGATCGTTATCGGATCCAGCGTCTTGAGCCTGGTATTGAGGTAGCCATAGCTTGCGCTCAGATCGAAACCCGCGAACGGTGAAATGGCGGCCTCGACTTCCACGCCATAGATGCGTGAGCTGCCGGCATTCACGATGGCCGTGTTGGGGGCCACCGCCCCTTGAAGGTTGGTTAGCCCCAGTTGGACCTGCTGATCCGTGAAATCATTGTAGTAGGCCGCCACATTGAAGCGGCCGGGCAAAGCACCGCGCCAACTCGTTTTCGCGCCGATTTCGTAAGTATCGACTTTCTCGGGACCGAAAGTCTCGAAGCCATCTGCGCCGAACGGGTTGGTGCTTCCTTGCCTGTAGCCGCGGCTGTACTTTGCGTAGAGCAGCACATCGGCGACTGGCTTGTAATCGGCGCCGATCGTCCAGGTCGGCGCGCTCGACTTCTGGGAAAGTGCTTGCCAGCAAGCACCGGGCACTTCAGTTGCCGGAATGGAATTCGAGAAGTCGAACGTACCGTTGGGGTTTCGGGTCGGTCCATTTGGGCCAAGTGCCGGGTTGAGGCAATAAAAGCGCGGATCGTTCTCCGCCGGGAAACGGACGATCTGTTTGCTCGCTACGCTCGACGTCTTGTCCCAGGTGTAGCGAAAGCCGCCCGTCACCGAAAACGCGTCGGAGAACTTGAAAGTACCTTGCGCATAAAGGCCGATATTGCGGAAATTCGTACGGGTAAGCTGCCTGCTGAGGCTGCCGACGAGCCCCTCGCGCCCGGTCAGCCGCCCGAGTGCATCGACGCACTCGAAGTCGTCTGAATCGAGACAGGACAAGTTGGAAGGATTTTGGTTGCCGTAAGTGCCCAGTGGAGCGCTGCGTTCGAAATAGGCCCCGGTCTGCCAGTTGAGCCGCTCCTTGAAGGCACTACCCTGCAACTGAAGCTCTTCGCTGAACGTCGATTGATCGTTACTATGGAGGCCGGGCGCCGCCTCGAGGGTAACGAAGGACAGCTCACGGCCAGCCATGTCGCCGGTTGGGCGGCCGAGAAAACTGTCAGGAACGACCCACCGCGTGCCAAAACCCTCGTTGCGGCTTGTCGAGGTCAATTGCGCATAGCTGACGATGTTCTTGATGGTCAGATGATCGCTGGCCATCAAAGTCGTCGTGTTGATGATCTGCCACTGGTCTAGGTCTAGCTTCGCTCGCGGGACCGTATTTTCAACGGCGTACCGCCCTTCGCCTTCCTCGCGTGCCAGCTGCCCGCAGGAAAGTATTCCGGTTGGAAGCGGGCTGCCGTTGCGGGTCGGGAAGCAGTTGGTGACCTTTGGAACAAGGCCGTTGGTTCGTGAACGCGTAAAGGACGCGATCGTGTAATTCTCAAGGTCCGGGGTAAGATCGACGACCAGACTGGCCCTGCCGGCAATGTAGCCGATATCGGCGAACCGGGTGGGCCCCGTGGGTGCCAGGTTCCGCAGATAACCGTCGCGGTTCTGCCAATCCACGCCGACCCGAAGTCGGGCCTTTTCACCAAGAGGCGTATTCACCACCGCCTGGAGGCGACGCATGCCGAAATTGCCGATCCGGCCCTCGACATAACCTCCGAATTCCTCTTCGGGCTTCTGGGGCACCAGCAGTATCGCCCCGCCCGTCGTATTCCGGCCGAACAGCGTTCCTTGCGGGCCCTTGAGTACCTGGACGTTCTGCAGATCGAAGAAACTTCCCGGGCCGGCACCGTCGCCGCCGCTTGTCGAGCCGCCCCCACGAGGCGCCACTACGTCCGCGAAGTAGACGGCGACCGAAGCCGTTGTCCTCAGTTCCTGATAGAACCCGCGGATTGAAAACGTCGTGTTTTCCGTTCCGAAGCGAGAGTTGGCGGACAGCGACGGCGTGTACCGGGCAAGATCCAGGCCGCTGTTCACATTGTGATCGTCGAGCTGTTCCTGATTGAAGACGGTCATCGAGATGGGAACGTCCTGGAGGCGCTCTTCCTGGCGCCGAGCGGTGACGATAATGTCGCCGGCGCCGATCGCCTCGCTGCTTCGTCCCCTTTCGGGAACCGCATCCTCAGCCTGAGCGAATGCAGGGAGTGCAATGACGGATGATGCGGCTGCCGAAAGCGCAATGCTCCAACTCAGACCCGGGTTTGCCATAGGTCTTTTCTCTCCCTGATGCTGACAGAGTTGCCTGTCGTGGTGCGCCGATTCCGGCGTCGCTTGATTTGCACCAAGTGTGTTGGGCGTCCGCTGCTGCGTGAAGATAGCAATACGTTCTCGCCGCGAGAGGAAATGCCTCTTCCTCGCTGCTCCCGCGTCTAGAAGAAGCAAGGTGTCTGAGGGCGGAAAGGGCTACCGGGCGACCAATGCCTACGAGTGGCTGTCTCAGGTACTTATGATCGCTGCAAGACGAGGTAGCAGGTTTCACTGAGCCATCGCCTCTTGAACCAGCAGTCGGCCGTGAATTCGTAATTGCGATGGCGAGAGCGTCGGAGACATCGTGGCAGCGATGCAAGGCTTGGTGCGCCCCTCCTCCGATAGTCCGATCCATAGATCAGCCGCCTCGCAGGCGGCATTCCGCCCAGCAATAGGATTTCCCTATGGCCGTGAGACAAGAATGACGTCTTCTATGACGCGTTGGATGCATCCACCTTGCCGATAATAGATCGATGAGAGGATGCAGCCATGACTATCAGTCTTCTGCCGGACAATCCGGCAGCCTGGACCTATCGGCGTTTCGAGGATCTCTACGCCGTCCCTCGTGAAGAGCGCGAGAAGCTGCAGCTTGAAGCCGTCCGAATCAATTTCGCAAAGCTGCGCAACCGTATCCCGGCCCTCAAAAAGCTGGCTGACCGCCAGGGCGTGGAGGCCATCGACAAGCTGGAAGACGTGTTGCCGGTCTGCTTCGATCACCGCGTGCTCAAGAACTATCCGATCCAGATCATCGAGAACCGCGATTTTGCGAAGCTCACCAGTTGGCTGGACAAGCTGACCGCGCATGACCTTACCCGCGTGGACCTCACAGGCGTCACGACGATCGAGCAATGGCTTGGCAGGCTTGAAGCTTATGGCATGCTTGTCACCTATTCCAGCGGAACGACCGGGAAACTCTCTTTCGTGCCGCGCTCCTATGATGAACTCGGTCCGTGGAAGTACCATTTCTTCAGCGTGAACCGCGCATCGAGCGGCGTCGATCCCTGGACCACCAAGCTGCCGACCTTCTTCCCGGGCTACCGCGGCGGCTATCAGACGATGCTCAAGATGATGAGCCTGTTCAACGTCGAGATGGCGGGCGGCGAGGAGAATTACCACACGCTCTACGACACGCACATTCCCGCCGATCTCATGGCCCTTTCCGGCCGCTTGCAAGCGGCAGAGGACAAGGGGGAGGTGATGAACTTAGGCCTCGACCCCGCCTTGCTTGAACAGCGCCAGCAGATGCTGGCTCAAGGGCGGAGCCGCGAAGGCGACATGGAAGCATGGTTCGGCAAGCTCATTCGCGACTATCGCGGCCAGCGGGTAAAGATCGGCGGCACCTTCGCGGATCTCTACCGCGTCGCCCGAGCGGGCCTGGACAAGGGCATGACCTGTGAATTCGCGCCGGGCTCGATCCTCCAGGGCGGTGGCGGCATGAAGGGCTACAAGGACGCTCCCGCCGATTGGGAGGATCAGGTGAAGACCTTCTTCGGCGTAGGGCGCCTTGGCAACCAATACGGCTTTTCCGAATGCATCGGTAACGCCCCGCTCTGCGACCACGGTTTCTTCCACTTCCTGCCCTACACCGTACCATTGCTGATGGATGCGGAAGGGAAGGCGCTGCCGCGTGAGGGTGTGCAGAAGGGTCGGCTTGTGCTCGTCGATCCCATACCGACGTCCTATTGGGGCGGGTTCACGTCCGGCGATGAGGTGACGATGCATTGGGAGGAAGATTGCCCCTGTGGTTGGGGTGGACCGCGCGCTTCGAAGTCGATCCGGCGCTTCGCCGAGAACGAGGGCGGGGACGACAAGATCACCTGCGCCGGTTCGCAAGCGGCCTACAACGAGTTCATGGAATTCGTGGCGGGAGAAGCATGATGGAGCAGATCCTCGAAATACCGATCATTGCGCGTGGCCGGATCATAGTGCCCGGCGACGACGCCGTGCAGTTCAAGGGGCGCGGCGGCGCGGATTTTCGCCAGGCGGACCCGCACAAGCACATTCACGATCTCGTGCTGGGCGATACGGCCAAGCTGCGCGATCTGCACGACACGCCGATGCTGGAGATCATCGATCTCTTCGTCGAACTCGGCAAGCGCCTGCGACTGGATGACAATGAACTGCTCCAGCAAAGCTTCGCGCTTGCTCTCAAGGCTGGCGGCCTTGCGGAACCCATTCTGCGCGGCGTTTACGATGCCCTCCCGCATATGTTCGAGCGGAATATGATGACCGACCTCGTCGACAAGACGATCGGCCTTGATCACATCGACGGATGGGTTCCCGGCAGCGGCTCTTACGGCAATGTCAGCATACGTGCGGTCGGCACCCGTCAGTTGCACATCACTGCCGGCAACGTGCCGGTTGTCGCAGCCATGACCGTGGCTCGCGGGGGGCTCACCAAGTCCGACATCCTGATCAAGTCGCCCTCCAACGATCCGCTTACGGCCAATGCCATCGCCCGCACGCTGATCGACCTCGCACCCGATCATCCGGTGACGAGGCATATCGCGATCGCCTATTGGAAGGGCGGAGACGAATTCATGGACTCGCAGATCGTAAGGACGAGCCGGATCGACAAGATCACCGCATGGGGCGGCATGAGTTCGGTGCGCCATATCCAGAAGTTCCTTCAGCCCGGTATCGATCTGACCGCGCTCAACCCGAAGTACTCGATGTCGATGATCGGCCGCGACACCTTCGCCAGCGAAGCGGCCATGGACGAGGCGGCGATAGGTCTTGCCACGCTGGCCGGCTTCTATAACCAGACCGCCTGCGCGAACACGCGGCTGGTCTATGTCGAAAGCGACACCGATGAGGCCTCGCTGGAGCGTGTGGCCGAACTGGGGCGCCGCATGGTCGCTGCCTACGATCTGCTGCCGCCGCTGCTCTCCGTCCCGTTCTCCGTGCCCAACCGTGAGCTGGAGGCCGAGATGGCAGCCGTCGCACTTGAGGACGATTTCTACCATGTCGAGGGCGATACGCTGAAAGGCGGCTTCGTCGTCTCCAAGTTCAACGACCGCGTCGAATTCTTCGACAAACTGAACAACCGCGTAGTCAATTTCGTGCCGGTCGACAATCTGACGGACGTGCTCAAGTGGTGCGACGATACCACCCAGACCGTGGGGATCTATCCCGAGAGCATTCGGTCCCGCCTGCTCGATGCCTTTGCCCTGGCCGGTATCCAGCGCCTCGTCTCGCTCGCGGGAGGGGATCCCATGACGGTCTACGCCAATTCCCATCACATGCCGCCAGGTTCGCCGCACGACGGCATCGAACCAATGCGGCGCTCGGTTCGCTGGGTCGTCGACATGCGGCCTACCCATCAGGGGGCCGCCCTCGAAATCGCGGCCGAGTAGCCAACCGGATGGAAACCGCGCACCTAAAGGCCTTCCTAAAGATTTCCGAATACGGCTCGATCACGCGAGCCGCGGAATCTCTGGGAATTGCCCAGCCCTCGCTCAGCCAGCAATTGCTGAGACTTGAGGACGAACTGGGCTTCAGCCTGTTCGATCGGTCCGCACGGGGCGTGATCCTTACCGAGGCCGGGCACATCTTCCGGGAACGGGCCCGCCACATTCTTCAGGCGGCCGAAGAGGCGATTGCAGATGGGCGACACTTGCGCGAAGACCTGCGCGGCCAGGTCGTCCTTGCAATGCCGCCGTCGATAGGCCGGCTGGTTGCAGTACCGCTGATCGCGGCGCTTGGAGAACAATCGACCGCCGCCAGCGTAAGGATCGTCGATGCCTATAGCGGCGCGATCCGAGGCTGGCTGGAATCGGGCAAGATCGATCTCGGGATACTCTACGAAAGTCAGAGCATGCGGCATCTCTCGACCCGGCGGCTGTGCCGGGAAACGCTGTTTGCCGTGGGCAAGCCGGACATTCTTGCCCGTTTCGGAATTCAACCCGGTGCCAACCTCAACGAAACTCCCATGACTTTCGAGGCGCTTTCCCGCTTACCGCTGGTCCTTCCGGGCGTGCAGCACGGCTTGCGGCAACTTCTCGATCGGGAAAGCAGTCACCTCGGGCTCGATCTGCCCGTGCAGCAGGAAGTCGATTCCCTCGAAATCACGCTGGCCCTGATAGAGAGCGGCGCGATGTGCAGCGTACTGCCGTGGTCCGTCATCGGCGACAAGGTGGCTTCCGGCGCGTTGAGCGCGGCCCGCATCGGCGCCCATGATCTGGCGCGCACTATGGTCATCGCACGTAACCCGTCGATCGTGCTCACCCATGCTTCGGTGCGGATCGAGATGTTGTTGCGGCAATTGCTGGCATCGATGGCGAGCAGCGGCTCCTGGTTGGGCCAGGCCATCGAAGAATGACGAGCGAGGTATGGACCTGATGACGAGCATATCCCTCTCCGGGAAGGTCGCCCTGGTGACCGGCGCAGGCCGAGGCATCGGCAAGCAGATCGCACTTCGGCTCGCCGCCGGGGGCGCGAGCATCATCGTCCATTTCAGCGGCAGCGAGGCCGGCGCCGCGGCGACTGTGGATGAGATCGTTGCGGCTGGCGGCGAGGCGATCAGCATAGGCGCGGACATTAGCAAGCGGTGCGAAGTCCAGCGACTTTTCGACGCAATCGACCAGCACTTCGAACGCCTCGACATCGTCGTGAACAGTGCCGGTGTCAGCGGCGGCGGAAGTCTTGCGGACCTCGATGAGGAGCAACTCGAGTGGATGCTGGGCGTCAACTTGCGAGGGCCGCTCTACATCGCGGCAGAAGCGGCAAGCCGATTGCGCGATGGCGGACGCATCATAAATCTGTCGTCCAGCCTAGGCGAATTCCCCATGGCGGGAGCGGGTATCTATTCGGCGACGAAAGTCGCTATCAAGAGCTTCACCGAAAGCTGGGCAAAAGAGCTTGGCCGGCGAGGCGTGACGGTCAACACCGTCATCCCCGGGGCGACGGCTCCGGGGATGATGGACAGAGCACCGCAGGAAACCCGTAGCTTCTTCGAGCAAGCCTCTCCGTTCGGGCGTATCGGTACAGCGGGAGAAGTCGCGGCGGTGGTGGCCTTTCTTGCTTCGCCGGAGGCAAGCTGGGTTTCGGGAGCACATATCCTTGCCAATGGCGCGGCCAGCACATGACGACATTCGTCCTCGTGCACGGCGGCGGCCATGGCGGTTGGTGCTGGGCGCCTGTCCGACGCGCCCTACAGCACGCGGGACACGAGGTCTTTGCGCCAACGCTCTCCGGGCTGGCGGACCGCAGCCATCTGCTGTCTCCGGAACTGGGTCTTGAAACCCATGTAGCCAACATCGCAGCTCTCCTCAGGTTCGAAGACCTGCACGATGTCGTCCTGGTCGGCCATAGCTACGGCGGCATGGTCGTCACCGGCGCCGCAGATCGTGAAGCGCATCGGGTTGGGCGGCTCGTTTATCTCGACGCAGCTATTCCCGAAGGAGGCGAAGCGTTGGTCGACGTGTCGCCGGGCCTTCTGCTTCTTGCAGGGACAACGCGGATCGTCGATGGGGTCGAGCTGGGACTCTGGCCCGATGCCGCAGCGCAGGCGATATACGGTCTGGAGACATGCCCACTCAAGGATTGGGCCTTGGAACGCCTTACGCCGCATCCTTGGAAAACTGTCACCGACAAACTGATCCTGCGCGATCCGGTCCGCCTCGCTAGAATCCCGCGTACCGTCGTAAATTGCCCGGCTTCGCTGACTAACCGGCCGGAGGCCATGCGCCATCGCTGGTTGCAGGCAGAGTTGGTACTGTCGCTCGACACAGGCCATGACATGATGCTGACGGCACCGCAGAAGGTTATCGATATCCTGCTTCAAGCCGGAAAATTCGGCTAACGTATCATTCTGTTGCTCTGAAAAACTTCCCTGAATCCTCAGGCAGACCAGGAATGCCCAGTTGGAAAAAGCAATCAGCGTTGTGAACGTCGACAATCGGGCGAATCCGGAAAGGCCGGTTCCAGGTTAAAATCGTTCAAGGCCACCGCGTGTCCGGTTCTGGTGGGAAACCCGACATTGCGGCTCATGCCCGGGAACGACCGGAAAGTCTCAACCCCGGTCGTTATCTTCATCATCAGATGAACCTGAGACCAATTTCACGTGCTCGATCCGATTTGGCGAATGGCAGCTCGTGTGGCGGATTTGCACGCTTGCCTGACAGCAACGAAAAAGCCTGCGCGTCCTTCGATCTGAGCGGGAGTAAGGCCTCGTTAACGCACCATTGCCGAACGTTGCGCCATTCCGGCGCTGATCAGGCAGATCAATCGCAGCAATAGCCGCGCTGCAGTTCTCGTGAGCCGATACCGAGGGAGGGTTTCCTGGTCTTCTCTCGATCGTCGCTGCGGAAAACGCCCAATAGACTTATTCGAGCAGGCCGGCCGCCGCCGCGAGGCGGGTAGCATCGACAATCTCATCTATCGTTACCCGCAGGCGCGGAACTATCATTGGAGAGGCGATCCAGAGGGCATGGATCGGCAGGTGATCGGCGACGAAGTCTCCGAGAACGGAGACGAGACTTCCGTCTGCAATCTCATCGCGGGCCAGCCAATAAGGCAGCAAGCCTATCCCTTGTCCTCCTCTGATCGCGGAATGGGTCAGCAGGCTGCCGTCCAGCATCAACCTGGGATTGGGTGTGAAAGCGATGATATCGCCGGTCTGACTGTGGAAGCGCCAGGGTGCCGGCCGTCCGCCTCGCGCAGCGGCGATCAGGTTATGTCCGGACAGATCCTGCACGATCAGCGGGATCTTGCGTGTGGCGAAGTATTCCGCCGATCCGCAAAGCACGACCCGCTGCATCCCGAGACGCCGGGCCATAAGGCCGGGAAGCTCCGGCAATTCGCCGATCCGTACGGCAAGATCGATGGCTTCCTCCGCCAGCTCAGACATGGCTGTCGAAGTCGAGATATCGAGGCGCAGACGGGGCCAGGCATCGCAAAGCCGGTAAAGGGCAGGCGCGATGATCCGGGTGCCTAGCAACGGCGGCAGGCTGATCCGCAGCGGGCCCGCGGGCTCCGATGCCAGCAGGGCAAGTTCCGCCTCGACCCGCTCGATCCGGTGCCGCGCCTCACTGCAAGCCTCGCGATAGACTTCGGCCTCCGCCGTAAGCGCGAGGCGCCGGGTGGTACGGTGGAAGAGCCTGACGCCGAGCCTCACTTCAAGGCGGCCGACGGCTTTGGCGATCGCGGATGCCGTCAACCCGAGTCGAGGTGCGGTGGCCGCGAAACTTCCGGCTTCGCACACTTCGAGGAACACGCGCACTTCGTCGCTGGAAAAATGGCGGGCATCCGTCATTTCAGGAACTGAGTTCGTGAATCAGGGGAACATCCTTCATTTTACCCGAAGTACCGGCCGGAATATCCTCTGTCCATGAGAGACACAACTTACGCCATCATCGGCGGATCGTCCGGCATCGGATTGGCCCTTGCGACAGCGCTCGTCGAACGCGGCGATCGTGTCGTGATCGGGGGGCGCTCGACCGAACGGCTCGATGCCGCGGTTCGGCAGTTGGGAGACGGGGCCATAGGGCGCCCGGTCGATACCACCGATCGTGCCTCAGTTGCAGGCTTCTTCGCCGGCACCGAGGGGCTGTCAGGCCTGTTCATATCTGCCGCCAGCTACCGTACGGGGGCTTTCCGAGACGGAGATCCGGAAACGAGCGAGGCGCTGTTCGCCGCCAAGTTCTGGAGCCAGTACTGGACCCTCTTCGCAGCCTTGCGTCACTTGCGAGGAGATGCCGGTATCGTGCTGATGTCCGGCGCGGCCTCGGCCCGTCCCATCGGTGCGCCGGCCTATGCGGCCTGCAACGCCGCCGTCGAAGGTCTAACCCGCGGATTGGCGATTGAGCTGGCGCCGATCAGGGTCAACTGCCTCTCTCCGGGTACGACCGACAGCGAACTCTGGCGCAGCCGGCCAAATGAACAGCGTGAGACGGCGTACGATCATTGGCGCCGGCTTTGCGTCGTGCAGCGACCGGCGCATGTGGAAGAACAGGCGCATGCCGCGCTCTTCCTTCTGGACAATGGCAACATGACCGGCAGCACATTGTTCTGCGACGGCGGCTATACCTTTGCGTGAGCGCGTATTCAGTCGTTAGGTTAGGTTTGATTTGGCAACACGACAACTGCGGTCGTGAGCGCTCAGTTTTTGAGCAGGTCTCTCGCTGGCTTCGCTTTGTCCTACGGCAAGATAATGGTGCCGGGAACAGCGCCTGCCGCCGAGAGTGTGCTGCTCTCAACTGATCGGCCATCAACCCGCGGAAGTTGCAGTCTGGGCGGTCTTTCGAAGCGGTTCCCGTTTCCGTCTACAATCCATAAAACGATACTTGACCAGCAGATAGTAAATCTTGCCATTGACTGGAAAAAGTGGATGTCTAGCCTTAGCTAATCCAGGCAGCCATTGCATCGCCCGGTTTTACGGATGTTCAGGCGACATCGCCAAATATCCTTTCCACTTTAATTAGAGATAAGCATCAAGGCACCTGCCCAGGCGCCGTAACCTTGCTTTCTACTTGAGGAAGGTACTCACATGTCTCTGAAGTTATCCGATACGGTGCCCAATTTTTCGCAGGATTCGACCGAAGGGCTCATCGATTTCTATACCTGGGCTGGCACCGACTGGGTGGTGATATTTTCCCATCCCAAGGATTTTACGCCGGTTTGCACGACCGAACTGGGAACTGTCGCGCATCTTAAGCCAGAGTTCGATAGGCGGGGCGTGAAAGTAATTGGGCTTTCGGTCGATCCGGTAGACAGCCATCAGGGCTGGGCGCGTGACATTGCAGAAACGCAAGGTACGGCGATCAACTTTCCGCTGATCGCCGACCATGATCGCAAAGTCTCGAACTTGCTGGATCTTATCCATCCCAATGCGTCCGACACGACGACGGTGCGCACAGTGCTGGTGATCGACCCGGCCAGAAAACTTCGTCTGACACTGACCTATCCCGCCTCTACCGGACGGAATTTCGATGAAATCCTGCGTACAATCGATAGCCTGCAACTGACCGACAAGCACAAGGTCGCCACGCCCGCCGATTGGCGGGAGGGCGATGACGTCATCATTGTCCCGTCCATCGACGACGCGGCGGCAAGGCTGCTTTTTCCCGACGGTTGGAAAACCGTAAAACCTTACCTCCGCATTGTGTCGCAACCGCGCGGTGATGGCGCGATTCTCGCCTGAATGACGACATTTCCCACGTCTTTTCGAGGAAGGTCGGATGATCGATCTCTACTACTGGACGACGCCTAATGGTCATAAGGTCAGCATCTTCCTGGAAGAGGTGGGGTTGCCTTATCGCGTAACGCCGGTCGACATCGGCAAGGGCGAGCAGTTCCTGCCCTATTTCCTGACTATAGCGCCCAACAACCGTATCCCAGCCATCGTCGATGACGAGCCGGCCGACGGTGGCCATCCCTTGGCCGTCTTCGAGTCCGGCGCAATCTTACTCTACCTTGCCGAGAAGACGGGACAATTTCTTCCGTCCGAGCCGCGCCAGCGCAGTGAGGCCTTGCAATGGCTGTTCTGGCAGGTTGGCGGACTGGGACCAATGGCAGGCCAGAATCACCATTTCCGCAACTTGGCATCCGAAGAATTGCCTTATGCCGTTGAACGGTACACCCGGGAAACGAGCCGCCTTTTCCGGGTGCTCGACAAGCGTCTTGCCGACCGTCGCTATCTGGCTGGCGAGACTTTCTCGATTGCGGACATAGCATCCTATCCCTGGGTATTGCCGTGGCAGCGGCTCGGCCAGACGCTCGAAGATCTCGTCAATGTCCGTCGCTGGCTGGAGGAGATTTCGCAGCGCCCCGCTGTCGCGAAGGCGTATGACCTTGTGGCCGAGATCAATGCCGATCCCGCGCCGTGGCTTTCTGATCGCTCCTTGATTTCAGTGGGAGGGCGCTAGAGCCGGAACTTCGCAGCGGCGCCGAAAAGACCCTTGCAGCCATGATTTCCAGCGCCGTGCGAGCCGCTGTAACTGCCGCTCGGACAAATGACGATCCCCAGATCGATAGCGACGTTTGAAGCCGTCGGTGCGTGGTGCCGCGATCTTGCCGTGACATCGTCATCTCGCTGGAGACGGACCGGGGCACCGGCAATGCCGGTCATACTACTTGCCGCGCTCAGTTGGGCCGCCACTCACTCGACGGTCACAGCCAGCGTCGCAACTGTAAGCAGGGCGACATCGGCTCAGCCGATGCCACCCTTGCCGGATCAGCCGTTAAGCTTGTCCTTGACCGCCTTGGCGACGGTGAACGTGAGCTTCTTCGAAGCCTTGATGGTCATGGCTTCACCCGTCGCCGGATTGCGGCCCTCACGCTCCGGGCTGTCCTTGACCTTGAACTTGCCGAAACCGCTAAGCGAGACTTCCTCACCCTTGGCAGCCGCATCACCAATTGCTGCGAACACGGCGTCGACGAACTTGCGTGCGTCGGTCTTGGCGATGCCGTGGTCGGCAGCGATGGCGTCGGCGAGATCGCTGTTGTTCATAAGAATTTCGTCCTGCTGATGTCTGTTCTGGCACCGCTGCCCGTCAAAGGCCGGCATGGCGCTGTGCTAACATGGCGCAAGCCCATCAACGTTCAAAGCCGCACACTTCGGCAAAAACCTCGTTCCGGGCAGTTGTCCACAGCCTCGGCGTCGGCATTTGAACAAGCACGCTAGGCACTGCGGGTGATGTCCTCGGCCGAAAGTTGACGAGATCGAGCGCTACCTGGGTCCGGCGAACACCGCAATCATGGGCGCCAACGTCATCACTCCTGTCTACCGAGTAGTGAGGTTCAGAAAGGATTGAAGCGTTCTTTCTGCGATCACGGTTCCTGTTTGCCTGTACGCTGAGCAGAATTTCGGCATGTTCCAGCTTGTCAGTCACACGCGGCAACAATCCAAGGAAGCGGTTGAAGGCGAACAGAGTGCGCCACCCTTTTCAGCGCAACGCGTTCATGGTGCGGGCGAGATTTTTACGGGAAAGAGTAAGCCCTGCCGAGACCATCGAACTGCGCGCTCAGCACCCCACCGGAGTTGCCCCTGGCGATAATTTCCGGCTGAAAGGCCGACGTTCACTACCGGGGGTCGGTTGGTAGAAACGCCGGCCTCATAACGGAGGGTGCCTGGATATCCTGAGGAGCGCAAGTCGCGGCGTGCCGCGAAGTAAGGCAAATATGGCTACTGCACGATCAAGCAGTCCCTCAACAGCTGCTCGTTTTTGATCATCCGCGTATCGGTTCACTGCTGCATTTTAAGCGATCGACTGAGCGGCGCTCCTCGCACGTCGTTTCATCGCTCGCAAATTGCAGGGTTACTGCAAACTGGCACGGCTCTTGATTAGCATCCGGCACATGCGCGCCGCGCGCCAGAGCAGGGGTGATTATGCCAGTTGAATTCGTCGGAGCGCTTGCCGCCCAGAACCAGTTCCAGGGACCCGCCGGTGGCGGCGGCCACCCGGACCTCGACTTCCTGCGCGACCTCGCCCGTGCGCATGAGAATGCGGGCTTCGACAGGGTACTGATGCTGGGCGGTGGCGAGTCCATCGTGGCCACCGGCTTTGCCGCCTCGGTAACCGAACGCCTTGGCTTCATGATTCCGTTTCGGCCCGGCCCGCTCTCCCCGCTACATGGCGCGAAAGCGCTGGCTGCGCTGGACCATGTCGCCAGGGGCCGCATCCGAGTCCATGCCATCACCGGCATCACCGCCGAGCCGGGCCTCGGCGATTTTCTGACCGACAAGGACGAGCGATACGCCCGCACCAGCGAATACCTCGACATTCTGCGCCAGGCCTGGACCTCCGACACGCCATTCGACCACGAAGGCAAGTACTACCGGTTGAAGAACGTCTTCTCGCCTCTGAAACCCTATCAACAGCCGCATCCACCGGTCTCCTTCGGCGGATCGTCCGACGCGGCCTACCACGTCGCCGCGCGCCACTGCGATCTCTACGCGCTCTGGGCCGAACCGCTGTCCGATGTGCAGGAGCAGATCGGCAAGCTGAAGGCTGCCGCTGCCGCCATCGGCAAGCCTACCCCGCGCGTCAGCCTCTCGGCTCGCCTCATCATCGGCAAGACCGAGGCGCAGGCCTGGGAAAAGGCGCACGAAATCGCCGAGAAACTCGCCAGCAACCGCCGCAATGCGGCACCCAACCCGCTGTTCCACGGCGTTCAGGGTACCGGTACCAAGCGTCTTCTGGCCGCTGCCGAGCGCGGTGAGCGCCATGACAAGTGCTTGTGGTTCGGCACGGCCACCGCAGTCGGCGCGACACACGATTCCACCTCGCTCGTCGGTACGCCGGACCAGATCGTCGAGGCGCTGCTGGACTATTACGACATCGGCGTCACCACGTTCCTCAACCGCGGTTACGAGCCGCTCTACGATGCGGTGGACTACGGCCGCTGGATCATCCCGGCCGTGCGCGAAGAAGTCCGCCGCCGCGAGGAAGCAGCAGCCAAGGCGGCTTCCTCCACATTGCAGCCGGCCTGATCGGAGCCTACGATGACCACCACACCGCCACGCCTTGCGAGCGAGAGCGCCGCCATCGCCGCCGCGCACGAAGCCGCCGCGAAGATCGCCGTGCTCGCCCGCGACGCCACCCTGAACGACAGCGTGCCTCACGAGGCTGCCGAAGTTCTTTCCGCCTCGGGCATCACCAGCATCTACGTTCCGCGCGAATTCGGCGGACTAGGCGCTTCGATCGAAACTGTGGTGGAGACGGTGCGGATCGTCTCGGCGGCGGACGGCGGCGTCGGGCAGGTCCTGCAAATCCACAACGTGATGATCCGCGGCGTCTTCTCCCGTCCCGACGATGACTTTCGCACACGGCTGCTGAAGGACATCTTCTCCGGCAAACGCTTCGGCAATGCGCTGGCCGAGGGCAAAGGCAAGGGCAAGGGCGGCGGCACCCGCCTGACGCTCGACGAGAACAGCGTGTGGCGGCTCAACGGCCTCAAGACGTTCGCCACCGGCTGCTATCTTGCCGAGTGGATCTCCATTTCCGCCACCAGCGACCAGGGGCCTGTCGGCGTGCTGTTGCACCGCGACGCGCCGGGACTGAAACTGGAGGACGATTGGCACGCTTACGGCCAACAGCATTCGGTCAGCGGCAGCATCAGCTTCGACAATGTGGAGATCGATCCTCGCTTCGCCCCCAAAGCTGCAGCGGCCGGCAGTTCTCCCGACTTCATGCCGCGCACCGGGCTGACCTGGCCGCAGATCCTGCACGCCGCCATCGATACCGGGATAGCGCGCGGCGCGTTGGAAGCGGCTACCGCCTATATTCGCGACAACATGCGCGCCTGGCCGGAGTCCGGGCTGGAGCGCGCGGCCGACGAGCAGCACACGATCAAACGTATCGGCGAATACGCCGTGGCCGTGCGCGCGGCGGAATCGGCCCTGCGGTACGCGGCCCGCACGTTCGACCGGTTCAAAGCCGATCCGGGCAACCGGGCGCTGGAGGACGAATTGATCCTCGCCACCGCCACTGCCCGCGCGCAGTCGGACGAAGCGTCCATCTTCATCGGCAGCGACCTGTTCTCGCTGACCGGCGCCAACTCCACGCTCGATCGCTGGAACCTGCAACGGTACTGGGCCGATGCGCGCGTCCATACCACGCACGATCCGATCCGCTGGCGCATCTATCACATCGGCAATTACTATCTGAACGGCGTGCCGCCCGACGAGTACGGCCGTGCGGCCAGGCTGCGCCAGCAGGAAATCGCCATAGCGACCAATAGCGCCACCAAGGAGAACGCGCTGTGAGCGTAGAGCCCGCCAACGACCTGCTCGACCGCGAGCACGCCCTCACCCCGCAATTTCCCGACGAGGCCGCTGCGATCGCCGCCGCCCAAGACGCCGCCGCGCTCATCTCGGCGATCTCCGCCGACCCGGCAGAGCGCAGCCGCATCCCGCACGAGCAGGCTGCGATCCTTGAGCGTTCCGGCGTCACCACGGTGGCACTCTCTCCCGAAGAGGGCGGCATCGGCGCATCTGTAGCAACGATCGTCGAGATCACCCGGATCATCTCGGCGGCGGACGGCGGCGTCGGCCAGCTGGTACAGATCCACAACATGATGCTGCGCGTCGTCCTGCGCCGACCCGACGATGTGCTGCGCCGCCGGGTGATAGCAGATGTCGCCGCAGGCAAGCGCCTGGGCCACGCGGCAGCCGAAGTGGGCGGCAAGCACAAGTTCGACACCCGCACCACCGCCACCCGCAACGCCGAGGGCAAGTGGGTGGTAAACGGCGCGAAATTCTACGCCACCGGCAGCTATCTGGCAGAATGGATTTCATCGGGCGCAAAAACCCAGGACGGCCAGATCGGCTTCATGGTCCATCGCGACACGCCGGGCCTCATCCTCGACGACGACTGGCATTCGTTCGGACAGCGCCACTCGGTGAGCGGCGGCGTACGCTTCGTGGACCTGGTGCTGGAGGACTGGCAGGTCAATCTTCCCACCGCAGGCACGCCGCAGAAGCCGGAACGCACTGGCCTGACCTGGGCGCAGATCAACCATGCCGCGATCGATGCGGGCATCGCGCGCGGCGCCTTCGAGGCGGCGATCCACTACCTCAACAACAACTCCAACGTCTGGATCGATGCGGACGTGGAGCGCGCCGCCCAGGAACCGCTCATCATCAAGCGCATCGGCGATTACGCCGTAGCGCTGCGTGCCGCGGAATCGCTACTTCGCGATGCCGCCGAGTTCTACGACGAATACAACGCCAAGGGGCGCCCGAGCGAACTGGACGACGAACTGATACTCGCCGTCGCCGCCGCGCGTGCCAAGACGGACGAGGCGGCACTGCTGATCTCCAGCGACATGTTCTCCCTGCTCGGCGCCAGTTCGTCGTACCGCAAGTTCAACCTCGACCGTTTCTGGGCCGACGTTCGCGTTCATACCACCCACGATCCGATCCGCTGGCGTCTGCATCACATCGGCGACTACTACCTGAACGGCGTTCCGCCCCATGAGTATTCCGCCGCGGCCATCCGCCGCCCGAACTACTCGAATCCGGATTGACGCAGCGCCGATGACAAACTTGAAGCCTATGGCTGCCGAAAAGGCGGAGCCCGGCGGCTCGTCTCCGCTCGCCACCTATCCCTTGTTGCGCAGCCTTGCTCTCTACCGGACGATCCCGGTGCTGTTCACCGTCACCTTCGCGCTTTTCTGTGTCATCCACCTCAGTTTGGCGCTCCAGCAATGGCTTGTCGGCCGGGCGCTGGACGCCGTGAACAGCGGCAAGGCAGCCACTCGACTGGCCGATGGCTCGATCGACTTCAGTGTCGCCTGGCACTGGACCGCGCTTCTGGTCGGTCTGGCGGCGGGACGCGGCGTGCTTCAATACATCTCCGGGATGTGCAGCATCCGCGCCAGCCAGGCACTGCTTTCCACGTTGCGCGAACGCATTCTGGTCCAGGTGCAGACGCTTCACCTCGGCTATCACTGGCAACACGGCATGGGGGAGATGATCACCCGCACCACCCGCGATGCCGACAAGTTGCGCGATGCCCTGGTCGCCTTCTGGCGCCAGACCGTGGAAACGGCCCTCGTAGTAACCGCCGCCATGGGTCTGCTGTTCTGGTACGATCCGGCACTGGGCCTCGTGCCGTTTCTTCTCACCCTGATCGGCTTCTGGATCTTCGTCCGACAGACCGACACTCTCGTCGTGCTCGACCGCAACGTCAGCGACGCCTACGATCAGGTCAACCAGGATCTCTCCGAGGGTATCGGCGGCGTACGCGTCATCAAGTCGTTCCGCCTCGAACAGGGCCGCATCGCCAAGTTTCGGGGCCATGTCGGGTTCTTCCTCGACCAGTCGCGCCATGCGCTGGCCTGGTGCAGTTCACGCATTCCGATCCCGCAGGCGGTGGTGGCGCTCGGTCACGTCTGGATCATGGCTTACGGCGCGCATCTCGTCGCAGCCGGCAAGCTGGGCGTGGGCGAGCTGGTTTCCGCACTGCTCATCGCCACTACCCTAGTCTTCCGGGTCGAGACGGTCGGCCGGGTCATGCGCATCTTCGCCGACGCGCGCGCCTCGGCCGCGCGCATCTGGGATTTGCTCGACCAGCGTCCTGCCATCCTCGGCGGCACTGCGGCCCTTCCAAAGGGAGCGCTGGGTTTTCGCCTCGACGCCGTACGGCTTCTGGCGCCGGGCGGGGAAACGGCCATTCTCGACGATTGCAGCATGACCTTGGAACCAGGCCGGATCGTTGCCCTGGTAGGAGCCACCGGCGCGGGCAAGAGTTCGCTGGCCGCACTCCTGCCGCGCCTGTCCGACGTCAATGGGGGGACGGTCTCCATCGGCTCGGACGCACTCGGCTGGCATGATGTCCGCGACCTCGACCTTGCCGGTCTGCGGCGCCGTGTCCATGTCGTGCCGCAGGACATCTTCCTCTTCTCGGACACTCTGGCCGCCAATTTACGCGCAGCCTCGCCCGAAGCGGATGACAGTGCCCTGATCGAAGCGCTGCGCCTGGCCGGAGCCGGCGAACTGCTGGAGCGCCTGCCGGATGGACTGGACACCCGCATCGGCGATCGCGGCGTCACTTTGTCCGGCGGCCAGCGCCAGCGCCTGTGCCTCGCCCGCGCCCTGCTCGCCGCGCCGGACATCCTCGTGCTCGACGATGCCACCAGCGCGCTCGATGCGGTGACCGAACGCACCGTCCTGCGCAACATCCGCCAACTTCGCGCGGCGCATGGCGGACCAATGACCGTCCTGCTCATCACGAGCAAGCTGTCCTCTGTCCTGCTCGCCGACCGGGCCGTGGTTCTGGCCAATGGCCGCATCGCCGCTGCGGGTACGCATGAAGACCTCCTGCTCGATCCGCTCTACCGCGACCTTCTGGGAATAGACCGTGCCGCCGCCTGACAACAAGCGCGTCCTTAGCGACATCGAAATCGAGGAAATGCTCGCGCGCAAGGCGCTCGACCGTAGCATGTTCCGCCGCCTGGTCCCCCTGCTTGGACCTGTCCGCCGCCAAGTTGCGGCGGTCTTCGCGCTCGAAACGCTGCTCGTCGGCATCGTCTTTGTCCGCCCCTGGTTCGTCGGGCAACTGCTCGACCACGGACTGGTCAAGGGGCCGGATGGCTGGACCCTCGATGAAGGCCTGCTGGCATGGCTGAGCATAGGCCTAGCCACGACATGGTTGGCGCGTTTTCTGTTCGCCGGTCTTTCCAGCTATCTCGCCGGCTCCGCCGCGCTTCGTGTCCTCAACGACCTGCGCATCCGGATTTTCGAACACATCCAGGCCCTCAGCGTCGGCTACTTCGACCGCACCAAGGCTGGCCGCATACTCTCGCGTGCGGATCGCGACGTGGATGCGTTGGAGGCCCTGCTGGTGCAGGGGCCGCCCGACATGCTCTCGGCCGTGCTGCGCTTCGGCGGAGCCGCGCTGATGCTGTGGCTGATGTCTCCGCTGCTGCTGCTCGCGCTGGCAGGTGTGGTGCCGTTCCTCGTGGTAGGCACCTGGCTGTTCAAGCGTGTTTCGCAGCGAAGCTGGGCCGTAGTGGCGGAGAACCGCAGCCGCTTCACCTCCCATCTCATCGAGACGGTATCGGGCGTTCGCATGATCCAGCAGTTGGTGCGCGAAGAGCCTAACCGGCAGCGCTACCGCGAACTGCTGTCGGACTTCGACGGAGCGCTGGTGCGCGGTAACATGCGCTCGGGGTGGTTCGCGCCGCTGAGCGGACTGCTCAACGCGGTCGGCATGGCGATGATCCTGCTGGTAGGCAGCTATGGGTTGCTGGAAGGCCAGATCACGCTGGGACAGCTTGCCCAGAGCCTGTTCTACGTCATGCTGTTCCTCGGCCCGCTCCAGGATCTGAACGATCTGTTCGAACGCTACGCCTCAGGTTCCGCCTCGGCGCAGCGCATCTTCCTGCTGCTGGACACCCGGCCCGACATCCTCGATGCAGACGATCCGGTGCAGGTTTCCTCCATGCGCGGCGAAGTGGAGTTCCGTTCGGTCGGCTTCTCCTATTCGCCCGGCGTTCTCCCACAAGTGCTGCACGACCTTTCGTTGCACATCCACGCCGGTGAGGTCGTTGCGGTCGTCGGCGCGACCGGACACGGCAAGAGCACGCTCGTCCAGCTTCTCACGCGCTTCTACGAAGCGCAGACCGGGCAAGTACTGATCGACGGGATCGACGTGAAGCACATGCGGCAGGCGGACCTGCGCCGCCATGTCGGCGTGGTGCTGCAGGACAACGTGCTGTTCAGCGGCACCGTTCTCGACAACCTGCGACAGGCCCGCCCCGATGCCGCTGATGAAGACCTGATAGAGGCTGCCCGCGCCCTCGACGCGGACGAAGTGCTGGGACGGCTGGCCTTCGGCTATCAGACGCAAGTCGGCCCGCTTGGGGCGAACCTCAGCCATGGTCAGCGCCAGCTCGTCTGCCTCGTTCGCGCCTACCTGACCGACCCGGCGGTGCTCGTGCTCGACGAGGCGACCTCGGCGGTCGACGTTCACACCGAACGCATGATCCAGCGCGCGCTTCGCCGCCTCTGCGAAGGGCGCACCGCCATCGTCATCGCCCATCGTCTCGCCACTATCCGCGATGCCGATCGCATCGCGGTGATCCGTGACGGGCAGGTCGTGGAACTTGGCAGTCATGCGGAGCTGACGCTGCTGCAAGGCCCTTATGCGCGGCTCTACGAAGCTTACGAGCGGCAGAGCGGCATCGTCACCGACGGTGAGCAGGAGCGGATCATCGAACGTTCGTCCATAGACGCCACGGCATAAGAGATTTTCAGCAAATTTATTGCTGAACTATTGCCAACTAGTGGATAGTACGCACGGCAGCCAGCTTCCCCCCGGAATATCCAGTAAATTATACTGCTGATATCGCTACATCCACGCAGAGCAACTGCTTACAATAGCGCAGCTAAACATCGGAATTTTACAAAAATTATAAATGAAATTACTTTAAATCATATACTTGAATGCCTCAATCCAATTTGGCCCGCTCCTTGCAGAGTTCCAGTCTGCGGGGGACCGCGCAGTAGACAGATGAGTTCAATCGCTGCGCAAACCGCAAGAAACTGATGGAAAACTGCGGTTTGGAGCGATTGGCATGAATTCTGGAAAACGGTACTTTCTGCTTGGGTCGGCTATTTCCGGCTTGATCTCTTCCACCACGGCACAGGCGGCAGCCGAAACGGCAATTGCCGAAGTGGAAAGCGCGGAGGCGCCCGGCAATATCGTCGTCACAGGAGCGCGGAGCGCGGGACGCACGGTAGAGAACAGCCCTACCCCCATCGACGTGCTACCCGCCGAAACCCTACGGCAGGCGAACCAGGCCAGCCTGCTGCAAACCCTGAATGATACCCTGCCCTCATTCAACGTGCCCAATATGCCCGGCTACGGCATCAACACCTTCATCCGCGCGGGCCAGTTGCGTGGACTGAGCAGCGGTCACACCCTGGTTCTCATCAACGGCAAGCGCCGCCACGTTACCGCGCGGCTCGGAGTCAATGATGTTGGCGTGGCGGCGGTCGATCTCGGCCTCATCCCGCTGAACACGATCGACCGGGTCGAAGTCCTGCGCGACGGCGCTTCGGCGCTTTACGGATCGGATGCGATCGCGGGCGTCATCAACATCATCACCCGTAAATCGGCCGAGGGCGGCGAAGTCAGCGCCCGCGCCGGGCAATACTACCAGGGCGGCGGCTGGTTGCAGCAGTACGATGCGGGGGCAGGCGTTCGCCTCGGCGAAAGCGGACACCTCTATCTGTCGGGCCAATATGTCGACCAGAAACAGTTGTTCGCCGATGGCGACGTGCCAGACAACATCCTGTTCTACTTCCCGCGCAATGCCGCAGGCAATCCCGTGCTCCCGGCGGGCAATGCCTCCACCGCGCCCACGCTGCCCGCCGGTGCCACACCCGACCCGCGCGAAGCGTCGGTCGATCGCCGCAAGATCTTCGGCGCGGCGGGCGGCGTGCCACGGGCGCAACTCGCCTCGTTCACCGCCGACCTTGGGCTTCCGCTTGGAGACAGCCTCGAACTCTACGGCTTCGGTGACTATTCCTGGCGCAAGGGCAGGTCTCCGCAGCACTACCGCTTCCCCTCGCGCGACCAGAATGTGCGCGCCATCTATCCGGACGGCTTCACCCCTTACAGCGGCGTGGTCGAAAACGACTTCTCCGTTCTGCTCGGTCTGCGCGGGGAGATTGGCGACGGCTGGAACTGGGATCTCAGCAGCGGCTACGGACAGGACGATATCGACACCTACGTCTACGATTCCGTCAGCCCCAGTTACGGACTTCAGAGCGAGACCGACTTCTTCCTCGGCAATTACCGCTATACGGCTTGGAACTCGAACCTCGATATCCGCAAGAGCACTGAGGACGGGCTGTTCGGCTTCGGTACGGACTGGTCGTTCGGCGCCGAGTTCCGCCGCGAGACTTACCGCCGCACCGCCGGCGAGGAACAGTCCTGGGGCTATGGCGGCCAACCCATCCTTGACGGGCCCAACGCAGGCAAGCCGATTTCACTTTCGGATTCAGGCTCCCAGGCGGATACCGGCGTCCGGCCCGAGGATGCAGCGCGGGACAACCGCAATTCCTATGCCGTCTATGCCGGACTGTCGCTGCGTCCAAGCGAACAGGCCACGCTCGATCTTGCAGCGCGCTACGAGCGCTATCAGCGCGCCGGAGACGTGCTGACGGGCCGGGTGTCGGGACGTTACGAGATCGTCCCCGGCCTTGCCCTTCGCGGCACCGCCAGCACCGGCTTCCAGGCCCCCGCCCTGGCGGCGCTGACCTTCCGCCAGACCAACGTGACGGTGAACCAGACCAACCACATCCTTTCCGTCACTTCACCCGAGGCACAGGTGCTCGGCGCAAGGCCGCTCAAGCCCGAACGATCGACCAACTTCAGTTTCGGGCTCGTGGCACAGCCGGTCCGCGACGTGAACCTGACCGTCGATCTCTATCAGGTACGCGTGAAAGACCGTATCTCCCAGATCGGCGCCTTCCGCGAATCCACCCATCCGGGCTCGGGCGTGCTGGTCCAGGCTGCCTCGCCCACTTTCGGGCCGGACGACAGCATCTCCTACCTCATCAATGCAGGCACCACGCGCACGCGCGGTGTCGACGTGGTGCTCGACGGCGAGTTTGACGCCGGTCCCGGCGCGATCCACTGGAGCCTTGCGGGCAACTACAACAAGACGAAACTGCTGGACGTCGCCCAAACGCCGGATGTTCTTCAGCAGTTCAACATCGTGCTGATCTCGACCACCACGCAGGCGCAGATCCTCTACCGGGCGCCCCGCCTCAAGGCGATCGGCTCGGTGAACTGGAAGTCCGGCCCCTTCTCGCTTGGGCTGCGCGGCACCTACTACGGCAAGATCAACCGCTCCTACACGCTGACGCAAACGACCGGCCCGAATACCATCGAACTCGTGAACGTCGGCAACATCTTCGTCACCGATCTCGAGGCCGGCTACGATTTCACCGACCGGCTTGGCCTGCGCCTCAACGTCAACAACCTGTTCGATGCCAAGCCGGCGCAGCTGCCGAGGAATGCCACCTCTCGCTGGCCGTTCTCCTCGATCGCCTACGTTCAAGACAGCCCCGTCAACCCGCTCGGCGGCTTCTATTCCGCCACCCTCAGCTATCGCTGGTAAATTCAACACGCCCGAAGGAGGCCATCATGACGCAAGCCATCGACACGATCTGGTTCACCCGCTGCCCCGTCCCCACTGCCACCGGCCTTGCCTACAAGCTGGGCTGGCTGGATGCGGAATTCGCGCCTGACGGGATCGCGGTTTCTACCTTGCAGGACAATCGCGGATCGGACCTTGCCCGCCATCACTATGACCACCAGCTTCCCTCGCTCATCCGCGAGGGGGGCAATCTGCTGGCCATTGCGGCGCGTGCGCAAGGCGCGCCAAGCCGGCTGATCGGCCTCACCTGGATCGACGAGGCACAAGTGATCCTCGTCCGTCCGGATTCCGGGATCACCCGTCCGGAAGACCTCAAGGGCAAGCGCATCGCGCTGCCGGGTTGGACGGAGAAACCGGATGCCGCGCACGTCCGCGGTTCCAGCATCGCGCGGGGCATGAGCCTGCACGGCATCAAGGGCGCGCTGGCCTATGCCGGGCTGACGTTCGACGACGTTCATTTCGTGGAAGTGGCGGCGCGTGCCGCATCTCAGAGCGATCCTCAAGTCCAGCTCCAGTCGCTATGGAGTGGGCTCGGCGATCTTGTCGATGGGCAGGTCGATGCGGTCTACGCCAAGGGCGCCTCTGCCATCGACGCGGCCAAGCGCCTGGGGCTGGAAGTCGGCATCGACCTCGACAAGCTCCCCGAGCGCCGCTGGCGCGTGAACAACGGCACCCCGCGACCGATCACGGTGCATCAGGCCCTGCTCGACAATCATTTCGATCTGGTCGTCCGCTTCCTCGAACGCACCCTGGCGGCGGCCGATTGGGCCGGATCCAACCAGCAGAAAGTACGCGAGCTCCTGGAGGGAGAGACCCGCGCCGGTGCCGAAGGCGTCGCCCGCGCCTACAGCGACGAGACGCTGGCCAATCTGCACCCCGATCTCTCCGAAGAGCGGCTCGCCCTGTTCGAACAACAGAAGACGTTCATGTACGTCCACAACCTGCTCGACCGCGATTTCGCGATTTCGGACTGGGTGGATGCGGCGCCGCTGGAAGCCGCTCGCCAGCGGCTGCGCGAAGTTGCGGCGGAAGTGGTATAAAGGCAGCGAAGGGAGCGGCGGGCGAGTTGCCCGCCGCTCCCTAGGGCGTAAACTAGTCGCCGATGAGGCCGGCGTTTTTCAAATAGGTCCGGATCACATTGCGCGTGACGCCCAATGCCTGCGCCGTGCGAACCTGGTTTTCGTTCGACTGCGCGTAGGCTTCCCGAACGGCGAGATCGATCAGCCGATCGAGCAGTTCCGGCTCTCCCGCTGCGATCAGCTGGGAGAGCGTCGAGCGGACATGTTCCAGCCCCTGCAGATCCCCCCGCGCCTCCGTTACGGTCGCGTAACGATCATTCGACAGGCCAAGGTGTTCGGGCTCGATCAGCTTGCCCGGTGCGACCAGCGTCGCGCGCTGGATCACGTTTTCGAGTTCGCGGATGTTTCCGGGCCAAGCGTATCGGAAAGCTACATCCTCGGCGTCCGGACTCAGTTCGATCGCAGCCGAACCCGCCTTCTCTCCGTAGACCCCCAGGAAATGACGCGCGAGCGGCAGGATGTCGGCAGGACGTTCGCGCAGCGGCAGCAGCGGCAGGGTCACTACCCCCAGCCGATAGTAGAGATCTTCCCGGAATCTTCCTGCTTCTACGGCGGCGCGCAGATCAACATTGGTTGCGGCAATAAGCCGCACGTCGAGGCTGACCGGCCGCCGAGCGCCCAGGCGGACGACTTCGCGTTCCTGAAGTACGCGCAGCAGCTTGACCTGAAGCGGCTGCGGCAGATCACCCACTTCGTCCAGAAACAGGGTTCCACCGTTAGCCGCCTCGAACCAGCCTTCGCGCGCATTGTGAGCACCGGTAAAAGCCCCGCGCTCGTGGCCGAACAGCTCGCTTTCCACCAGCGTTTCGGAAAAGGCCCCGCAGTTGACCGCAACGAAAGGCCGGTCCGCACGCCCGCTGAGCTGATGCACGTGCCGCGCGACGAGTTCCTTTCCGGTCCCGGTTTCGCCGGTGATCATGATCGTTGCGTCGCTGGGCGCCGTCCTCTCGATCAAAGGCAAAAGCGCTTTCGATCGAGGGTCGGAGAAGATGAATGTCCGCGCCCGGATGGCCAGGGCGGAAACCTCGAATTTCAGGATCGTATCGCGCATGTCGAAGCCCCGTAGTTGTCGCTCCTAGCTCTCAAGCCAGTGCGGTGGTCCGCTTCCACTTGCCGAGAACGAGGCTACCACCATTTGTCTACCAAAACAGTTGAGAAATCTTGATTGACACAAAGCTGGGCTTTAGTCGCTCTAGGCTGCGGTATCGCGAAGGCGCGGGGAATCGGCGACCAGTCCGCGCGTATAATCATGTTGCGGCTCATCCAAGACATGGGCGGTCAGCCCCTGCTCCACGATGCGGCCCTGCCTGAGCACGGCCACATAGTCCGAGACAGCGCGCACGACGCCCAGGTCATGCGTGACGAACAGGATGGTCAATCCCGATTCCCGTTGCAGCGAGCGCAGCAGATCGATGATCGCCGCCTGCACCGAAACGTCGAGCGCAGATGTGATTTCATCGCAGATCAGGAGTTGCGGCTTGCAGATCAGCGCACGGGCGATCGCCACGCGCTGTCGCTCGCCACCGGAGAGATCGCGCGGATGACGCTGCGCCAGTTCCGGTGCCAATGCCACCCGGCGCAAGACTTCAGCGACCTCCTTGTCGGCATCGGCAGACCTGATCGGGAAGAAGTGCAGAGCGGCTGTCCGCAAGATCTGCCCGACTGTCTGACGGGGATTCAAGGCACGAAACGGATTCTGGAAGATGTACTGAATTCGTCGGCGCAAGTCCTTGTCGCGGTCTCCAGCCAGATCGAGCGGTCGGCCATCATAGAAGAACACGCCGTCCACGTCCTCCACGGCGCCGACCAGCGACCGGGCAAACGTGGTTTTGCCCGAACCGCTTTCCCCGACAAGGGCAGTGCAATAGCCTTCGCGCAGCGACAGGTTTACATCGGCCAGCACCTGATTGGCACCATAGCTGGCCGTAACCTCTTCGAGAACGGCAAGCATGCGCCGCTCCGGCCTTTCCGCGCCGCTTTCGGACAATGCGGCCGGCGTCCGCACGTTTGCGGTCACATCCTCGCGATTGCCGCGGACGGGATGATGGCAAGCGGCGAGGCGCCGTTCGCCGAAGTCGCGCAAGGGCGGCCGCGCCTTGCAGCTTGCGCTGCGAAGATCGCAGCGAGACCCGAAGGCACATCCTTCGCCCCGATCGTGCAGTGCCGGAGCATGACCGGAAATGGCGCGCAACACGTGCCTTCCGGAGATGTCCGGCACCGCGTCAAGAAGCCCACGCGTGTAGGGATGGGTCGGTGCCCCGAAGACCTGGTCCCGAGATCCGCTTTCGACGATCCGTCCCGCGTAAAGTACGACCACCCGGTCGACCAGTTCGCGAACGACTGCCAGGTCGTGCGAGACGTAGACGGCGCCGATCTCTCGCGTTCGGCAAAGCTCCCGCACGGTTGCCAGAACTTTCGCCTGGGTGCTCACGTCCAGCGCCGTCGTCGGTTCATCCAGCACGATCAGGCGCGGGCGAAGCACGACCGCCAGCGCCAGCAGGACTCGCTGCTGCTGCCCTCCCGAAAGCTGGTGCGGGAAGCGGCGAAGGAACTCCGCGTCCGCCGGAAGGCCGACGTCGGCTGCTGCCTCCGCGATCCGCTGGCGCCACTCCCCTCGCGAAAGCCCGGGCTGGTGAACTCGCAGCACTTCTTCGAGCAGCGAGCCGATGCGGCGCATGGGGTTGAGGGCGAGCGCGGGGTCCTGCGCGACGTGCGAAATGACCGGTCCGCGCATCTGCCGCCGTTCAGGCTCGTCGAGCGAGAGCAGATCGCGCCCTTCCACGAAAACCGATCCACCGGAGATCACCGCCCCAGCGCGCGCATCTCCCAGCAGTGCGCTTGCAATGCTGCTCTTTCCCGAGCCGCTTTCGCCGACGACGCCGATGATCTCGCCCGGTGCGACGGAAAAGGCGATGTCTTCCACGACCGCGGTGCCGTCATCGAGCGATACCACCAGATCGCGTACCTGCAGCAGGCTCTTGACGAAGGGAACGACGCTCATGCCCGCTCCTCCCGTTCACGGCGCTTGATCCCGCGCATGAGGGTGCGGGCGCGCGATTTCGGCCCGCGCCGCCGGGGGATGCGCGCGCCTGTCCTGGCGATGCCCTCGGCCAGGAGATTGCTGCCCAGTGCGAACAGGCCGATCAAAGCCACCGGCGCGAGCACCGCCCATGGCTGGATCATCAGCCCGGCGCGGTTCTCGTTGATCATCAATCCCCAATCCGCTGCCGGCGGCGCCACGCCGTAACCCAGGAAACTGAGGCCCGAGAGCATTCCGATCGCCCAGGTGAGCATGATCCCCAGGTGTACCAGCAGCGGGGTGGAAATGTTCGGCAGGATTTCCAGCAGCACCACGCGCCACCAAGGATAGCCCATCAGCCTTGCCGCCTCGACGTACTCCTGGGACGCCACACCCAGCGTGACGCCGCGCGCCAGGCGGATAACCCCCGGAACGAAGGATATCGCCACAGTAAGGACGATAAGCCAGGGCGCCCTGCCCAGCATGGAAACGACGAGGAGGACGAGGATCAGGTCCGGAAACGCGAGCAGGACGTCGGTCGCCCAGACCACGGCATGATCGATCCTGCGGCGGGACAGCCCCGCCGCGATGCCGATGACCGCACCTGCCGCCAGCGCGATGACGGAAGCCGCGAAGCTCATCCACAACACGGACCGACCGCCCGCTAGCAACCGCGACCAGACGTCTCGGCCGAGATAATCGTACCCCAGCGGTGAACCCTCGCCCGGCAGGCCATATGTGGGACCGACCAGCGCGAGCGGCGACTGCGGCGCGGCGTAAGGCCCCAGCAGCGCGAATACCAGAACGGTGGCGGCAAGAACCAGCCCCAGCCGGGACTGCGGATCCCGGTGCAGGTTCGAAAGGCCTTTACTCATACTCCGCCCGCCTTCAGCTTGAGTTTTGCGCGCGTGCCCGCCCTCAGGCGCGGCCGTGACGAGGTGCGCAATTTTGGGGTCACCAGGACGGTCGCGATATCGGCCAGCAGGTTGATGACCACCACGCCGATCGCCATCGTCAGCGTGATCGCCTGGATCACCGGGACGTCCCGCATCTCGATGGCGCTGTTGAGGGCATTGCCGATGCCGGGATAACTGAACACGACTTCCACGATCAGCCCGCCGCCGAGCAGCAGGCGGCTTGTCAGGGCAATCCCTTGTATCACTGGAACCAGGGCATTGGGCACGGCGTGGGTCCAGACGATCCGCCATTCCGGAATGCCGCGCAACCGGGCGGCGGACACATATTCCGCCTCCAGCGTCTCGATCATCGCCGAGCGCACCAGCCGCAGCAGGAACGGTGCAACCGTCAGGATCAGCGTCAGGGCCGGCAGCACCAGATAGGAAGGCTGCAACCACGGGGAAATGGCCGGATCGAGCAGGGAAACAGCCGGAAGAATCGGGAGGACCGTCGTCGAGAGGAGGAGAATGAGGCCGATGGCCATGACGAAGGCAGGAAGAGCCTTGAACAGGATGACTGTATTCATCGTCCAGCGATCGAGCCTGCCGTCTCGCCGGATCGCGAGCGCGATTCCGCTTACGAAGGCTATCGGTATCGCAAGAACAAGCACGATTGCCATAAGCACGGCCGAGTTGCCGAGCCGGTCGGTCACGATCTTGCCGGCCGCAACGCTGGAATCGAGCGAAACGCCGAAGTCGCCCGATGCGGCGCGCACCGCCCACCTCGCATATTGAACGGGGATCGGCCGATCGAGCCCGAGCTGGTGCTGGAGAACGCGGATGCTCTCCTCGCTGGCATCAGGCCCCAGGATCACGCGCGCCGGGTCGGACGGCAGTGCCTGGGTTGCCGCGAAGACGAGCAGGGAAATGACGATGGCGGTTGCCAGACCGGACAGGACGCGGCCGCCCAGCCAGGGAAGCCAGGCCGGAAACGAAATGCCGCCGTTCGAACGCTCCGGCGTCCGGGCGATTGCGCCGTCCTTCGGTTCGCCCCCGTCATGGGCTTGCGGTGGTTGGGGGGAGTAGATCGTCGCCATGCGATGCCCTTGCCGTTATGTATCCGCCGCTTCGCTTGCTCGGCATGGTTCCCGTCAGCCCGGCGCCTGCTCCAGCGCCTTTTCCACGGGAGCGATCGGCCGAGGCTCGACTACCCGAAGCGAGGGCACCCGAAGCGAGGGCACCTCGAAACCGTGGTCGAGATCGAGCAGCGGGAACAGCAGCTCTGCCACCCGGTGCGCCTCGGAGATCAGGGGGAAGCCCGAGAGGATGAACGCATTGGTCCCCTGCTCCGCATATTCGCGAATGCGTGCCGCGACGTTCTGCGCGCTGCCCACCAGCGTTGTGCCGGCAGCCGGTCCCATGATGTCGAAGCCGAACCACGCCGGTCCGACCCAGACGTTCGGGTAGACTTCAAGGTCGCGGGCACTCGGCAGGCGGCCCGATTTGACGATGTCGATGTTGCGCTGGACCTGCGGATCGGGACTGCGATAGGTCTCGATCGTTTCGCCGGGCGGCAGCCGCATGCGGATCGAGCGCAATGCATGGTCCACCGAGGAGCGCTGGAGCAACCACTCAGCGTAGTCCCAGGCCTCTTCCTCGGTTTCGCGCACCACGATCTGCAGACGCGTGCCGTATTCGAGCGTACGCCCGATCTTCTCGGCTTCCGCGCCGACGCGCCGGAACTTCTCGCCCAGCAGCGGCGGCGTATTGGCGAAGCTGAGATAAGTATCGAGCAGTTTCACCGAATGGGCGACGCCCGGGGCCGACGTGCCCGCACCCCAGAGCGGAACCCCGGCCGGCTGATAAGGCCCCGCCCAGACTCCCATCGGCGAGCCGCCTTCAGCGCGCGGTGCCAGTTTCACGAAGTTCCCGTCGTATCCGCTGCGGTCACCGGCATAGACCTTCCGGAAGGCATCCCAGTATTCGAAACTGAAATCGTAGCGCTCGTCGTGCGGGTAATGCACGCCCAGCGCTGCCAGTCCGGCGTCGTTGCCATTGACCACATTGAAGAGCAGCCGCCCCTTCGAGAAGTGGTCGAACGTCTGCGCATACTTCGCCAGCACCGCCGGCGACAGCTCGCCGGGATGCTGTGCAACGAGAAATTTCATCCGCTCGGTCGCCGGAATCATCGCGGCGGCCACGGCAAGGCTTTCGTAAGTGCTCGATCCCAAGAGCGCCCCGTAGAAGCCCAGCTTGTCGATCGTCTTGGCAAGCTGTTCGAGATGATCGAAGCCAGTCTGCCAGCGCCCTTCCTCCACCCAGGGATAAGGGCCGTCGGGCGCGGTCAGATACCAGAGCAGCTTTACGGGACGGGTCATGAGTCTGCTCCGGGATCAGTCGAGGTCGGTCACGGGCAGCAGGCCAAGGCCGCGCGCTTCATCGTAGCGCTTGCTCATCTTCCATTGCTGACGCAGCACGCCGGGGCCGTAAGTCCGCGATCCGCCGAGCGCCTGGGCCTTGATCTGGATGTCCGCGCCTTCCTCAAGCAGGAGAATGAACTCGGCGAGGTCGCGAAGACCCTTCCATCCCCAGACCGTCGCACCGCCGTTGGCTTCGAGGATCGCAGGGGTGAAGGGGTTTTCGATCAGCTTTTCGTTGATGAAGTCCTGCTCGTCCTGGCGGCGATCGATGTAGACCGGCAGTTCGCGGGCGAGGTGGAAGCGCTGGACCGGCACATAGCTGATCGGCAGCGTCCGGTGGCTCTGGGCCCAGGCCCCGAGATTGGGCGAATGCACGTGGCTGAGCGAAGTGATCGTCGGGTTCTGGTTGAACACCTTCAGGTAGCGGCCATTGGCACGCCCCTTGAAGGCCGTTCCGTCAAGGCCGGTGACCGTGAACGAAAGCGGCTTCACGCTGTGGGTGCTGCGATCGAACGGGTGCGGCAGATTTACGCTGACGATCTTGTCCTCACCGGGCACGCGCTCGATGAAGCCCACGGTGCCGTTGGCGGTGATCGTGCCGGTTTCGCGGTAGGCCCGGAAGATTTCGGCCGCCTGCACGACGACGTCGTTCGCAAAGTCGAGCACGGTCGAGTTCAGGGGAGGCGTATTGGTTTCTTCGGGGGTCTGGACTGCGGTAGCCATTATGGGTCTCCTCGGTAAATTCAGGCGGCGCGGCTTCCCGCGCGGCGTTCGAGAGCGGCTTCGAGCGGCCTGCGGTCGATCCACGCATCGACGTCCACGTCGTGTTCGAGGAAACCGTGAAGCCACAGGAAATTGGCCTGCTTCTTGAGCAGTTCCACGCGCTCTTCCGACAGATCCGGATGCAGCGAGCGATGGAAGTTGTTGCGATACGCGGCCTCGACGCCCGCAGCCCCGGCGTAGGTTTCCTTCTGAAGGATTCCGCGCAGGGCAGGCAGATTATGCGCTGCCCAGTCGGCCGCGCGCAGCGTTTGTTCGAGGAACCGCACGACCAGATCGAAATGATTGTCGAGCAAGTCGCGGCTGACGGTGATCGGGCGCGGGGTGCCGTTGTTGACGCGGGTGTGGCGGCTTGGATAGCCGTCCAGATCGATGCCCACGACGACGCCCGCGCGCTTGGCCGCGTCCACGGCGGAGGCGCCCTTCACGTAGACGGCATCAACGGTGCCGACCTCCAGGGCCTCGATGCCCGACCACATCCGGGCCAGGTTGAGCGAGGAATCTTCCGAAGGCGGCGCCAGCGGCACATCCACGAACGTCACGTCCTCAAGCGTCAGCCCCGCAATGCCGAGGGCGCCCCTGATGCCCGCCAACGACATGCCTCTGGCGATGCTGCTGCCGCGCGTGACGCTCCACGCGGGGAGCGCGATACGCAGCCCCTTGAGCTGTGCGGGCGCGATCGGGCCGGTCTCGCGGCGAACGAGGATCGCCTGCCATTCGTCGATCCAGGTCAGGCCGATCAGCCGCGTGGGCGTGCCCTTGGCCTTGGTGGCGAGCGCGGGAATGTTGCCGCCTTCGCGGAACAGGCCGGCAAGGTCATGTTCGTTGTGGTGGGCGCGCATGGCACGCGGCTTGTCCTGCAAGGCTTCGACGCGAAGCCCGTCCTGCGCGAATTCCTCGCTCAGCCAGCCGAGCGAGTGCGCGATACCCGATGCCGTCGGCACCGGGCAACGAGTGAAGAGGATGCGATCCAGCCGGCCTGCTACGGCCGCTTCGCCAAAGCTGTGAACATTGTCGGTCATGAGAACTCCGTCATTTCCGGATCAGAGCAAACACCGTGCCAGAAGCGTTTATCCGCCACTCTGGCCTGCTGTTTCGGAACCAATGCGCAGATTTGAGCAGCCCGCGTCGCTCCTGCTGCGCGGTTATGCTCACACCCACATCTGGTCGAAACGCCAGGTCGGGAAATGGGAGCGTTCCGCTTTAATCCCACCCACGCGCGGGCCGACGCCGTCGAGCGTATTGGCAAAGCCCCAGATCAACAGACCGCCTTGTTCATGCTGGATCCGCTGCATCTGGTGGACCAGTTGGGACCGGGCCGGGATATCTGGCTGCGCAAGGGCCTGATCGAACAACCGGGTAAACGCCGGGTCATGGAAGTTGGTCTTGTTGGACACCGATGTGGGCGCATCGATGTGCAGAGCCGTGGAGAGCCAGGGGACGCCCAGCGTTCCGCCCGTGCTGATCGCCCAGCTTGTCTTCGCAGGCCCCGCGAAAGTCGCGGCGTCCACCTGACGCAGGCGCAGATCGATGCCTGCCTTCTTCGCCTGTTCGGCCAAGACCAGCGCAGATGCGACATGGGCTGGGCCTACCACCAGCTCGGTGCGCAGGCCCTCCTGCCCCGCCTGGCGCAGCAGACTGCGGGCCTGAGCGAGGTCTTGCTGCCGCTGGACGATGGCCTGATCGAACGTTGGATCCTGCGGTGCGTAGAGGTCGTTGGCGATCCGCCCCTCCCCTTGCAGCGCGCGGCGCACCAGTTCATCGCGATCCACCAAAAGGCGAAATGCCTGCCGCACGCGCACGTCGGCGAAGGGGCCTTCTCTCGTGTTCATGTCGAAAGACTGCCAACCGTTCGTCGGTGACACGAGAATTCGGGCGCGGCTATCGCGGCGGATCAACCCGGCCTGTTCCGGCAGGATCGCATTCGCAAGGTCGATCTGTCCTGCCAAAAGCGCGCCAATGCGTGCCGTCTGGTCCTTAAACTCGATGATTTCGAGTTCATCCGGATAGGGTCGGCCGGGTTTGAAATAGTTGTCGAAGCGCTTGAAGGTGGCGCGCTGACCGGGCTCGAACCTGTCGATCCGGTAAGGCCCCGCCCCGACGGGATTGGTGACGGAATGGTAGTCGGCAGGCACGATGCCGCCGAAGTTGGTCCAGGTTTCCGGCAAGGCCACGAAGCCGCGCCCCTCCCGGATGGGAATGCGAACGGTGCGCTCGTCGAGCACTTTCACCCCGTCCCTATCGACCGGCGAGACGAGCGCACCGTAAGGAGAGGCCAACCCAGGATCGGTGATCCGCCGGATCGAGAACAGCACGTCCTGTGCGGTGATCGTCTTGCCGTTGTGAAACTCCAGCCCCGGTTTCAGCCGGATGTCCCAGGCGCTGGCGTTGCGATTGGGCTCGACCGATTCCGCAAGGGCGAGGCGGGGCTGCATATCCCCGTCCCATTCCCACAGCTTGGCGTACATGGCGAAACCGCGAATGGTGCTGCCAAGCCCCAGCGGCTTGTGCGCATCGAGGTTCCCGGAGCGTTCGCCGTCCAGGATGCCCAGCCGCAGCTTGCCGCCTCGGCGCGGCGCGGCAGGTGCTTCGCTCGTGTTTTCACTGCGGCGGCCGCATCCGGACAGCAGCAGCGCTGCGCCTGCGGCTCCACCGATAAGGCCGCGTCTGGTAAGTCCGTCCATCGTCCGCGCTCCTCAGCGATCGTCGCTTGCGGCCAACACATCGCTGCGCGCGGCCAGCCCCCCGCCGGACACCAGCGGAACCGCCTGCTCAGCTCCCTGACCGGCCCCTTGACCTGCCAGCCTCAGGCGCGGCGCGCGGAAGCGCGGCAGCACATGCTCGCCGAGCCGGTAGATTTCCTCCAGATGAGGATAGCCGTTGAGAAAGAACCAAGAGAGCCCCAGGTCGGCGAATTGCCTGATCTTGGCCGCGACGTTTTCATAGCTGCCGACGAAGGCGAAACCCGGCGGGATGCCGATATAGCCGAACCCGCCCCATAGATGCGGCTCGACGAAGAGATCGTCGAAATCGTTCACCTCGCGCCCGTTGTAACGCTCGAAGCGCGCGCGATTGGTGTCCGACATCTGGGTAGAGCGCTCCGCCGCTGCCTTGACGGTGCCTGCGCGCACGCCTTCGTCGAAGAAGCGTTTGGCTTCGACATAGGCAAGCTCGTCGGTTTCGCGCGCGATGGCATCGACCGAGAGGCCGAAACGGATCTTGTCGGCGCGGCCGTACTTCGCCGCCCGCTCCCTCACATCGGCGATATTGCGCGCGACATGCTCCGGAGATTCGGCGAGGAGGAGGTAGTAATCGGCGTGCCTGGCCGCGAGTTCCTTGGCGCCCTCGCTGGTGCCGGCAGAGCAGATCGTGGGTATCGGGGCGCGCGCCAGCGGGCCGCGCAGGCCGCCGCCATCCGCTTCGTAGTAGCGGCCCTTGTAGTGAAAGTTCTCGCTGCTCCAGAAGCCCTTCACGAGATCGAGGAACTCGATGGCGCGCGCATAGCGCTCATCATGCGGCAACGGTTCACCGTTGGCCCGCAGCAGGCCGTCGGAGCCGCCCTGGATCACGTTCCAGACGAGACGACCCCCGCTGATCCGCTGGAAGCTGGCAGCCATCTGCGTGGCTTGCCAGGGGCTGAAATGGCCGGGATGAAAGGCATCCACGAAACGCAGCCGTTTCGTTTCACGCGCCAGGGCTGTCGAGACGATCCAGGGCTCGTCACCAAACGGCGCATTGACAAGCAGCGCGCCGGAGAAGCCGTTGATCTCGGCCGCTCGGGCGACTTGCGAGAGATAGTCGATATAGGCGAAATCGTCGCCCACCTCGAAGGAGGAAACCGCGCCGGTGCTGGCGTGAGGCTGGCGGTTCCAATCCCCGCGATTGCGGTTGTCCCCCGGAATGAACTGCGTCTCGCCGTGCAGGGGCAAGCGTGCGAAGAACTCGATGGTCATGACGGCACTCCACAAGATGTGAAGCCATGCAAAGCAGTATCCGTGCCAGTCCGCCGATCCGCACCCATTTGCCGCAGCCCTCCTCCCCGTTTGCGCAGAAAGCAGCAACTCTCGCGGTCCGGCTGCTCAACCCGGCGCAGCAATCCCTGCCTGCGCGGACGGGACCTTCGCCATCGCACGGTTGGCATGGCCCTTGCTCCTCCCCCCTCGCAACATTACCCGAGGAGAGCACCGTGTCCCCAACCCTGCCCCAAACCGGCGACCGCGCGCGCGGCACGCATGGCAATGCACCGCGATGACCGGGACCACCCCTCACTCCCGCCGCGCCTTCCTCGCCCGCGGGGCTGCCATTTCCAGCGGGGCCCTGTTGGGTGCCGGCCTGCTGGCCGGATGCAGCGAGGACAAGCCGGGCAAGGCTCCTTCCGGTAGCGCCCCGAGCCAAGGCGGCAAGGCCCGGCTTGCCATCATCGCCGGCGCGCAGACCGGCAACCTCGACGCCCACAAGCCGCTCGGCACCGGCTCGTTCCGGGGTTGGGCTCTTTACAGCAAGCTGTGGGAATGGAAGCGCGACGCCAATCCCGGACTGGCGCTCGCCGAGTTTGCCGAAGTCAACGATGACGCTACCGAATGGACCATTCGCCTCAGGAAAGGGCTGGAGTTCCACCATGGCAAGTCGATCACCGCGCAGGATGTGGTGTTCTCGATCCTGCGTCTCACCGATCCCGCGCTTGCTTCGCCCTACGGCTCCTACCTGCCCTCGTTGCAGCGTGATGGCGTCAAGGCGCTCGATCCGCTGACGGTCCGTATTCCATTCGAGCAGGGCCACGGCCTCGCCGCGCTGCCGGAGCTGTGGATGAGCTGGGGCGGCATCGTCCCGACCGATTATGACCCGGTGAACAACCCGGTCGGCGCCGGTCCCTATCGCCTCAAGAGCTTCACACCCGGACAGCGTTCCGTGTTCAGCCGTTTCGAAAACTACTACAAGCAGGGCCAGCCCTATCTCGATGAAGTGGAGATCATCGACTTCAAGGATCCGATTGCCCGGCTTCAGGCGATGCAGACCGGGCAGGTCGACATTGCACCGTCGATCGGCTTCGAGCAGCTCGCCTTCTTCAGGAACTCCTCCCAATTCCAGGTCGTCTCCTCCGAGACCGATGCGTGGCATGGCTTCGCCATGAACCTTTCGAAAGCGCCATTCGACGATCCGCGGGTGGCGAAGGCTTTCCGCCTGATCGCTGACCGGCCGGAACTGGTGAAACGCGTGCTGCATGGGCAGGGCCGCGTCGCCAACGATCTCTATGCGCCCAGCGATCCTACCTTCAACCACGACATCCCCCAACGCGGACGCGACATTGCAGAGGCACGCAGCCTTTTGCGTTCGGCCGGGCACGGTGGCGGCCTTGCCGTCGAACTCGTCACCACGGCGGGTGCGGGCGGGAACGCAGCGATCGTCTTTGCCCAGCAGGCGCGAGAAGCCGGCGTGGACGTGAAGATCAAGCTCGTAGACGATTCCATCTTCAACGGTCCGGACAAGAACAACTGGACCTTCAGCACCGTGGTCGGCGTTTCGCGCCCGTTCCTGCTGACGCTGCAACAGCACGACGGGCCGCGCTCGGCAGGAAACCGTACTCATTTCAGCGACCCCGAATTCTCCCGGCTGGTAACGGCCGCCGCAGCCCAGCCTGATGTCGAGAAACGGAAGGCACTGGTCGGCGAGGCACAGCGCATCCAGCACGAGCGCGGCGGAATGCTTATCTGGGGCTTCGCCAACAACCAGGACGCCGCCTCCAGCCTGATTGGCGGCGTGACCCCGGACCGAACCGCCTTTTCCGCCTGGCGCACCGATGCGCTGTGGCGCCGTACCTGAACCTTTTGAACCAAGGAGCCATCAGATGAGCGATACCGAAATCTGGTTCACCCGCTGCGGCGGGGCCACCGCCTCCACCATCGCGATCCAGCAGAATTTTTTGCAGGACGAGTTCGCGGACGGCAGCGCGGTGCTGCGCTCGCTTCAGGAATCGAGCGACCCCAGCCTGCGCGAAAGCCATTTCGACCACTCGAACCCGGCGATGCTGCGCGAAGGCGGCAACATACCCCCGATATGGGCGCGATCCAGGGGCGCAGACACAGCCGTGCTGGCGATCAGCTGGGTCGATGAATTCCAGTCCATCGTCGCGCGGGCCGATAGCGGCATACGCTCGCTGGCCGAACTGCGCGGGAAACGGCTGGCAGTCCCGCTCTACGCAGGCATCTCCATCGACTTCCAGCGCGGCGCCAATTTCCATGGCCTGGCCAATGGCCTCGCGATCGCCGGTCTTGGAGCGGCGGACGTGACTTTCATCGACGTACCGGCCGATCGCGGCGCCGGACGCGGCTCGGGTTCGGCGGAACTCCAGGCCCTGTTCGACGGCCGCGTGGATGCGGTGTTCCTCCGCCAATCCTCCGGCCTGCGGCTGTTCAACCAACATGCCGAGCGCCTGCGCGAACTGGTACGCCTGACCGAACAGCCCGATCCGCTTCGCCGGATCAACAACGGCACGCCCCGCCCTTTGACCGTGCATCGGCGGTTTCTCGCCGAGCACCGTGGCCTGGTGGTACGCTACATCGCCGCGCTGCTCCGCGCAGCCGATTGGGCAGAGGCCAACCCCGGCGAGGCGCTCGACGCCCTCACACGCGAGGACGGCCGCTCCGACCGTCGCACCATCGCCGCGACATTCCCTCGCTACGCCACCAGCCTGCACCCGAAACTGACCGAAACGTACATCGCCGGGCTTTCGGCACAAAAGGACTTCCTGCGCGACTGGGGCTTCCTGGAAGCCGACTTCGACGTGCGCGACTGGATCGACCACGGCCCACTGGAAGAAGCCATCGCGCTGGTTGCCGCCGAAGCTGCTGTGGCAGCCGAGTAGCCCGAAGCGACCGGCCCCTGGGAGCGGGCCGCCGCCGCCACTGGTGCGCGGCCCTTTCCGGGGACTTAAAGAATCTGTGCCGCCTCCTCGAATGCGAGCCTCGGCCCTCGTTCCCGGATGTCCCGGCGGTCGCCATAGCCCAGGTTGAGGACGAGCAGGGACCGGAGCCGACCGTCCGGAAAGAACTCCCGGTCCAGGGCAGCCGCATCGAACCCGGTCATCGGGCCAGCATCCAGCCCCT
The DNA here is from genome assembly GCF_044987305.1 of Novosphingobium sp. ZW T3_23. NCBI lineage: Bacteria > Pseudomonadati > Pseudomonadota > Alphaproteobacteria > Sphingomonadales > Sphingomonadaceae > Novosphingobium > Novosphingobium sp. ZW T3_23. The sequence continues at coordinate 36,982 of NZ_JBJDRF010000001.1, read as the reverse complement.
CGGCGCGGGCCGCCACGATCAGGAATGCAGCCTGCAAGGCCGCGTTCAAGACGCCTGCCGATCGGATGCGCTCCTCCTCGACGAAAAACGCGCTGACGTCGCGGCCGGGCAGAAGCGCGGGCAGATGTTCGAAGAAGCGGCTGTCCCGGGCCACGACGACGTTGAGCGGTGCGGCAAGCGTCTTTTCGCGATTGCTGCCAGACAAGGCTGGAGCCAGCCTTGTCTTGCCCTCCTCGCTGCGAACGAAGACATAGCGGCCGGGCTGGGAATTGAAGCCGGTGGGTGCCAGCTTGGTCAGTTCGTAGAGCCTGCGGATGGTCGCATCGTCGATCGCTCGGTCGAGGAAACGATGGTTGCTGCGGGCAGCGCCGAATATCTGGTCAAGCGCTTCGGCGGCGAGAATGGCGGTCATGAATGTCCGTCCTTCACGTTGCGGATACGAGCGGACGCGCCCGCTTCGCATTGAGCAGCGGCACTTCGAAGCCATGATCGAGGTCGAGCAGCGGGAACAGCAAATGCGCCACACGGTGCGCTTCCTCGATCAATGGCCAGCCGGAGAGAATGAAGGCCCGCGTCCCTTGCGCCTCGAACTCGCGGATGCGCGCCGCCACGTTTTCCGCACTGCCGACGAGCGTGGTGCCGGCCCCCGGCCCTAGCAGACCGAAACCGTGCAGTGCCGGGCCGGTCCAGATGTTCGGATAGATCTCGTAGTCGCGCGCACGGGGCAATCGTCCGGCGCGGATCGCGTCGAGATTGCGGTTTATCTGTTCGTTCGGACTGCGGTAGGTTTCGAGCGTCTCGCCAGGCGGCAATTGCCGCCGCAGCGACTGATGCGCGTAGTCCAGGGACGTCTGGTCGACCAGCCACTGCGCGTAGTCCCAGGCTTCTTCCTCGGTTTCCCGCACGATGATCTGGAAACGGGTGCCGAATTCGAGCGTCCGCCCCAGCTTCGCCGCTTCCGCGCCGACCCGGCGGAACTTGTCGCCCAGCCGCTGCGGGGTATCCGCAAAGCTCAGATAGGTATCGAGAAGCTGCACCGAATGGGCCACCCCCGGCGCCGAGGCTCCGGCGCCCCAAAGCGGCACGGACGGCCGCTCCGCCCCGGCATGCGCGGGACGATAACCTCCGGGCGGTGGTGGCGCCAGTTGCACGTACTTGCCATGAAAACCTTCGGGCGATCCCGAATAGGCGTGCTTGAACGCACGCCAGTATTCCAGGCTGAAATCGTAGCGCTCGTCGTGCGCAAGGTGCATGCCATAAGCCTGCTGGGTGGCGTCGTTACCGTTCACCGCGTTGAGCGCCAGGCGCCCGTCCGAGAACGTGTTGATGGTCAGCGCGATCTGCGCCAGCTTCGCCGGTGAAAGCAGGCCGGGATGAATGGCGCCGAGGAATGTCATGCGCCGCGTCACCGACAGCGTTGCCGCTGCCACGGTCAGCACGTCGTTGCCGCCATAGCCGGTTGCGAGCAGCGCGCCGTAGTATCCCAGCTTGTCGATCGTTGCCGCAAGCTGCTGAAGATGATCGAACCCCGTATCCCAGCGGCCCTTTTCCTCCCAGGGCACAACGCCATCGGGCGCGGTGAGGTACCACAAGATCTTCACTGCCATGTCCGTTCCACTTCTTGCTCGTGCAGAAGCGAGGCCTCCGCGAGAGCGGCATGAAGGCCGCGCTTCGCTCTCAGGCTCGCCATTACACAGGCGAAGCAAGAGCCGGGCCATTCTGCGGGATCGGCGGTCATCGTCGTCAAAGCGGCGACACGGAGTGCCGGAACCGAGCCGATTACTGATCAAGGACCAGCAACTCTGCTGGCAAATCACCACGATTACCGATCCACATAATGAAAGCCGCTCCGAATACCTTCTCTGGCACGCCCTTTGCTTAAAGGCTTGCAAGGGCGGCGCGATCCATAAGGGGCCCGCAGCAAGGCGTTCGGCTCCGCCCCCGGGGAAACACCGAAATCATCGGCTCGAAGCAGGAGCAGTTCATGCGCGTCACCAAGTACCTTCACGGCATAAGCATCATCGGGCTCGTCTGGTCGGGGGGCGCCCATGCGGAAGCACATGCCGCCGATAAGGAAGCCGCTGCCTACGCGGAGGATAATGCCGAGAACGCGAACGGTTCGATCACCGTCAACGGCGAGCGCATCAACAGGGAAACCTCGGTTCTGCCGACACGCGCACCCAGCTCGATCTACGGCACGGCCGAGCCCATTCTCAACATCCCGCGCTCGGTAACGGAGATCAATGCAGAGCAGCTTACCAAGGACATCATCACCAGTTCCGACGATCTGGCCAAATATGCACCGGGCATCACCCGTGGCGGCGGTCAGAACGCGGGGATCGCGCCGCAATTGCGCGGACAGGCTTCCGAGGTGTTCCAGGATGGCCAGCGCGGCTATGCCGTGCGCCATCCCGCCAACTTCAACGCCTATGAAGGCGCGGATATCGTGGCCGGGCCTTCCTCGGTGATCTTCGGATCGGTGACCGGCAGCGGCGGGTATATCAACTATATCTCGAAGAAGCCCGACTTCGGGCAGCGCCGCTCCAGCGTCAGTGCCCGCATCGGAACGCTGATCCCCGACGGTGACAGCAAACTGGCCTTCACCGTCACCGGCGACGATACCGGCCCGATCAGCGACACACTGGCCTACCGCACCAGCGTGACGGTGCAGAAGCAGGACGATTACTACGATAACGTCAAGAACAACTACTACGCCTTCTACGGCGCGCTGGCCTGGAAACCCGACAGTCAGTTCCGCGCCGACCTGAACCTGTCCTACGACAATTACTACGACTGGAACGTCACACACGGCTGGAATCGCGCCACCCAGGATCTGGTCGACCACGGCCTCTACGATGCCGGCCGCGCGACCCCGGTGATTCAGAACGGCTCGACCTACTGGTCTCCCGTCTTCGCCTCGGGCGCTGCCGATTCCGCGACGCTGGGCTGGGTCAGGCGCGCACGCAATTCGGATGGTCAGTACGTAGTCGTCCCGGGATCGTTCCAGGCCGGCTCGCCCAATACCCAGACCAGCCCCGGCACCGTTCGCGGCTGGGTCTACGACCCTTCGCTGCAAGGAAACGAACAGGTCAAGCTCTCACGCCAGCGCTCGCAGCGCGCGGAGGACAAAAACACCGCCAGCCGGCTGACCGCGCAGCTCCGCTTGAACTACGAGTTCGACGAGAACACCAGCCTGGTGAACAGCACGTTCTATCAGCGCTCCAACGACATGACCGACGCGGTGGGATCGTTCCAGGTGCAATCGCGCGACCGCATCTTCGACAACCGCCTCGAACTGCGCCATCGTTTCCAAAATCTGTTCGGGCTGGATATTGACGATGACAGCAATACCGGTGCGATCTACCGCCGCGAGACAAACCGCTCCATCGCCGCGAACAACAGCTTCTTCAACATCTACGCCTACGACCTGACGCTCGATCCTTCGACCAAGAACCCCGGTGATCTGCTGGGGCTGACGGGATCGAACCCCAATGGCGGAAACGCCGCATGGATCGGAACGGCCGGCGTACCGCAATATTCCAGTTCGCTAGGCTGGCTGAGCCTGCCGCCGATGTATTATGCGGGGAACGGCCTCTACGCGGAATCGGTGGCGTCCTACACGTCGCAATCCAAGTGGAGCACGACCACGATCTTCACCCAGCACAACCTCAAGTTCGGCACGTTTGCCGGGCTCAACGCGGGCGCAAGCCATAGCTGGGTCGATGCTTCCATCAAGAACCCCTTCGTACTTCCCGGCGGCAGCGACCGCGCCGACAGCGGGCTTTACAAGCTCTATTCGGTCCAGGTCAGCCCTTATGTGAAGCCCACCGCGAATTCGACGATCTATTTCACTTACGACCGCTCGATCGCCATCAATACCGGCGGCTTCGCGAACGGTTTAAGCTGGGGCAGCGGTGCTGCCGCCAACCTGCTGAACCCGCTCCAGTTCAAAAGCCTGAGCGAACTCTACGAGGTCGGTTTGAAGGCGGAGCCGCTAGCCGGCCAGCTGTTCTTCACGCTTGCCGGTTTCTGGCAAGCGCGCGACCAGAGCCCCGATCAATTCAACAACATCGCACGTCTCAAGGTCAAGGGGATCGAAACCACCTTGCGCTACCAGCCGAGCGAGGCCTGGCGCACAGGTGTCAATTTCAACTATCTGTCGGCCTATAACGAATATACCTCGCAGGCCGGCTTCGCGCCGCGCGGCTTCGTGCCCGACAACGGCACCGTGTTCAGCGACAGCAATGTGCTGAACCAGCTTCCGTCCGGCCGCTACGATGCCGTGCAGATCCCCAAGTACAACCTCAGCGGCTATATCGACTGGCGTCATCCCTCCGGCTTCGGCGCCGAGCTTTCCGGCTGGCTGACGAGCCCCTGGTATCTCAACCTGAGCAAGACGGTGCGGATACCCACGAGCTACAACCTTGACCTTGGCGTGTTCTATCGCCAGCCGCGCTGGAACGCCGCGATCCAGGTGCTCAACCTGACCGACCAGCTCAACTTCGTAAGCGGACTGGCCGGCTCGACGAACGCCTTCCTGCAACCGACCCGTGGCCGCTCGATCGTCGCGCAGTTCGGCGTCAATTTTTGAGACCGATCACGAAGAGCGCGCAAGGGCAAGGCCTGCGCGCTCGTTCGGATCGGGGGCCGACGATTCCCAGGAGATTGATCATCAGATCCCACGGTCAGTCCGCGTAAGGGCTCGCCATGCGCAGCCAGGTGATCTCGAGATCTCCGTCGAGATAGTCGCCGCGCTCCGCAAGAAACGAGGCGACGTAGGGCATTTCGAGATGCAGTTCGAGATCCGCTCGCGAACGCCATGCCTCGTAGAATACGAAGAGCAAGGGATCGTCCCGATTCCGGTGAACGTGATAGGCCAGCGCGCCTTCCTCAAGACGGGTGGGCGCCACCATCGAAAGCAATCGCTCTTCCAGTGCATCGGCGCGACCGGGTAGCGCGCGCGCCGTTCCCACGAGAGCGTAAGGACCCACCTCTCCGGCCTGCGGCTGAGGAAGATCGGGTGCATTCTTGGACATTTTCGCCTCCATTGGTATGAAGATGGCCATACCTGCACTTTAGGTAATACGAAAGGCTTACCTTGTCATGAGCGACGAAGAAGGACACCCGGATCGTCACGAGATCGAACTGGGTGCCGTCCTCTCGGCCATTGCCGACCCGCTGCGCCGCCATGTGGTCGCCACTCTGGCGCGGTTGCCGGATGGCAGCGAGCGGACATGCGCCTCGTTCGGCTTTCCGGTGAGCAAGGCCTCGCTGACCCATCATTTCAAGGTTCTGCGGCACGCGGGGCTGATCCGCCAGGTCGATCGCGGCAACAGCCGTGCCGCAACCTTGCGGAGGGATGACCTTGACCTCCGCTTCCCGGGCCTGTTGTCGATCGTCATGGCGGAAGAGCCAGACGAATAGCCCTGATCGGACATCGCAAGCTCCAGCGGGCGCGCTTCGCGACGAAGCGCTCCCGTTCCCGTCATTGCAAGTGCGGTTCGCAGATCGACTCGATCCGCTCGCCGGCAAAGAGCTTCTTCACGAATGGTATGGAATCGCGCAAGGAAGCGTTGACCGTCGCGCTGTGTCCCAGCCCCGCATAGACGTGCCCTTCCACCACGGAGCCGGCAGCACAGGCGTCCTTCATCAGGGCCAGTTGATTGAGCGCGGACGGCGTCAGGTCCGAGGCTCCCGTGCCGATGAAGACCGGAACTTGCAGCTTCAGGGTGGGGTAACGACTGTAGCGCGCAGCGCGTTCGTCGGCAGACGCAAGGAAGCGGCGGTAGCGCTCGCCGGGGGTGGCCAGAAAGGTCTCGGCGCGGGTAAAGCCGCCGAACTCGGCATCGGCGTCAACCGCCGCAAGGCAACTCGTCCGCGCCTTTTCCGCGAGGGCCGTGCCCTTCTCGGTGAACACATCGGAGAACTGCAGCGCTGGATCGAACTGCTGCGAAACCACGAAGCCGAACAGGCTGTAGACGATGGCTCCATCGAAGACGTTGGGGTTGGGCTTGACGGGCGGCGGCGGGAGCGGCGGCAAGTTAGGCGAACGATTGTAGATCACGCCGGTGCCGACGGCGCCTTTGAGGTGAATGTCGGGCGCGTAAGTCGGGGCGTAGGACGCCGCCCCGAAAGCGGCGGCGCCGCCCTGCGACTGGCCGACGATCACGGCGTTATTGGCGATCTCCGGCACGCCGTTCACCGCCGCGCGGATACTATCGAGCACGCCGTAGGAGACCGCGGGGATATTGATGAGCGGATGCGGCCCCGGCACGCCGAGCCCTTCGTAATCGGTGGCGACGATGGCGTAGCCCTGCTCCAGCCAGCGATTGAGATAAGCCGTGTCGCGATAGGACCGGCCAGCCCAGGACGGTGCGCAGATATCCGCAAGACCCACGGTGCCGTGCGCCCAGGCAATGACGGGCCAACCGCCCGCGGGGGCCTTGCCCTTGGGCAGGAACAGGGCGTCGGATACGACGATGGGCGTCTTGCTGTCGAACCCGCTGGTCGATGTATAAAGGATGCGAAGTTGCCGCCCCGCGCTGGACAGGCCGATGGTTTCCGGCAGCGGCTCGCTGCGCAGCAGTTTGCCCGGCGTTTCGGGTATCCCCTGTCTCCATTCGTAGAACGATGAGACCCGGCCGTCGCCCTGCTCCGGGTCGGCGCGCGGTGCGCTCTGCGCGATCGCGAGCGGCGGTGCCAATGACGCGGCCATGAGCAGCAGCGCGATGCATCGTGCGCCATAACGGCGTCCGGCCTTGGGAAATGAAGTATCGGAGATCGACATGAGCGCGGACCTTTCTCGGCGTGTTAGTCCCGCTTGAGAAGCAACATGCGTGCCGTTCGGCCAAAACAGTCCGCCGGACGCAGCACTGCACTTGGAAAACCCGCGTGGCTGCGCCGATATGCGCAGCGCAGGGCCAGCATTCCACAGCCAATCGGCGATCTGGTCGTATCGGAACACGCGCTGCGCAATTTTCGACAGTCCACTCCCTGAAAATCCGTCCCCCGCTCTCCAAACCGCCATTTAGAGCGACTGGCACGGACCTTGCTGAAATCGACGCAGTCCGCATCGGCGCAGGGAGTCGCTCCGCAGTGCAAGCCACAAGTCCCCGAAGATCGGCATCGGCCCCCTTGGCGGTGCTGCTTCGGATCGCCCCCCTCGCCGCGCTGCTTGCACTGTGGGAGATCGCGGCCCTCAGCGGCATCTGGCCCCGGCAAGTGCTGGTGCCGCTCGAGCAGGTCGGCGCCACTCTGCTGGCGCTTGCCACCAGCGGCGAACTGGAACGTCACCTCCTGGCAAGTCTTTACCGGCTGGCGAACGGGTTTGTTGCCGGCAGCATCCTCGGTATCACCATCGGCACCGCCATGGCCCTCTCGCGCGGCGTCCATCGGCTGCTCTGGCCGACGTTCACATGCGTGCGGCAGGTGCCGGTAATCGCCTTCATTCCGCTGCTGATCCTGTTCTTCGATGTGGAAGACAGCTTCAAGATCGTGATCGTCGCCATGGCGAGCTTCTTTCCTTCGGCGCTCGCCACGCACGATGCCGTACGCGACATCCCGGAGAGCCACCGCGAAGTCGCTCGCCTCTACCGCATGCCGCTGCTGCCATTCCTGCGCCGGCTGATCCTGCCCGCCACGGTTCCGCAAGTGCTGACCGGACTGCGTCTGGGCCTCACGCGCGGCTGGCTTTCGCTGGTGGCCGCGGAACTGCTCGCCGCCGACAGCGGGCTCGGGCAGATGATGGAGATGGGGCGCCAACTGTTCCAGATCGACGTGGTGCTCTCGGGAGTCTTCGTGGCCGGGCTGGTCGGCTTTCTGCTCGACGGTTCGATGGTCCGCCTCGAACGCCGCCTGACCCGCTGGAGGGCGGCATGACAGTGCAGGTTTCTCAACCCTTCACCTCGCGCCTGCGCTCCCTGGCGCTCGCGCTGTTGTTCCCCGCGCTGGTGCTCGGCTGGTGGGAATGGGAATCGCGCCAGAGCGCCGGCCATGCCTACGCCTTCGCCCCGCTGGAACAGATCGGTCGCAGCTTCGCGGAGATGCTCGCCGACGGCTCGCTGTTGTTGCACGCCGGAGCCAGCCTGCAACGCGCGCTCACCGCCCTGCTGATCGGCGGTTCGATCGGCGTGGCGACCGGCATCGCGACCGGGCTCTCCCGCCTGCTGGACCGTACCGCCTCGCCACTCATCACCACGATGCGTCAGGTGCCGATCCTCGGGTGGCTACCGCTGGTGGCGCTCTGGTTCGGCAATGGCGACGGCGCAAAGCTGCTGCTCGTCTCGCTTTCCGCCTTCTACCCTACGGTACTGAACACCCAGAAGGGCATGCAGGCGATAGAGAAGCGCTATGCCGAAGTCGGGCGGCTCTATGGTTTCACGCGGATGCAGGCCTTGCGCCTGATCGCCTGGCCCAGTGCCCTGCCCCTGATCTTCACCGGCATCTCCCAGGCGCTCGCCTTCTCCTGGATCGCCACCATCGGCGTGGAATTGCTGTTCAGCGCCACGGCCGGCCTCGGCACCGAGATGATGGCCGCCCAGGTCGCTGCCCGCACCGACGTCGTGCTCGTCTGCGTCGCCTGCGTCGGCGTGATGGGTTTCACCCTCAACCAGCTTTTCGCTCTCCTGCGCGCGCGTCTGCTGCGCTGGCAGGGCGCCGCCGCAAGATAGGACAGGCCATGACCGACCACCGAACGCTTCGCGATCCCGCACCCAGGCCCGCGCAGGACGGAACCGGGGCCGTCCGGATTTCCGGCCTGTCCAAGCACTATGCGATGGGCGGCAAGGCGATGACCGTACTCGACGGCATCGACCTCGCGATCCGGCCGGGCGAGTTCGTCAGCATCGTCGGGCCATCCGGCTGCGGCAAGTCCACCCTGCTCCGCCTGATCGTGGGGCTCGACAACGATTACGAGGGCGAAATACGGCTGGATAATACGCGGGTCGCCGGAACCGGGCTGGAGCGCGGGCTGGTGTTCCAGGACCACCGCCTGTTCCCGTGGATGACCGTGGCGAAAAACGTCGAGGTCGCCCTGCTCAACCAGAAACTTCCGCGCGAGCGGCGAGACCGGCTGATCGCGGAGCACCTCGCGCTCGTCGGCCTGTCGGACTTCGGTGACGCCTATCCGCACCAGCTTTCCGGCGGCATGGCCCAGCGCGCAGCGATCGCCCGTGCCCTCGTCAACGAGCCCAAGGTACTCGCTCTCGACGAACCCCTCGGCGCTCTCGATGCGCTCACCCGCGTCAAGGTACAGGCGGAACTCCAGCGCATCTGGATGGAAGCCGGCACGACCATGATCATGGTTACGCACGACGTGGACGAGGCGCTTTTCCTGGGCGACCGGGTGGTCGTCATGTCGTCCCGTCCCGGCCGGATCGCGCGGATCGTCGATGTGGACCTGCCGCATCCGCGTGACCGCGCCTCGTCGCTGCTGCATCGCCTGAAGGACGAAATCCTTGCCGAACTTACCCACGAACCGCGTGAGGATGACGGCACGCTGGTCACTTTCCCGGCCCGCCCGCGCGGCTGAACGCCTTTACTTTCGGAGTTCCACCATGATCAAAGGCCGTGCCGTTCTGGCTCTGCTGCTTCCGCTATTCGCCTTTGTCGGTGCCTGCTCTCCCAAGGGCGGCGAAGCGGAGGAGAAAATCGTCGACATCGCCGGCATCGTCTCGCCCAAGGACGGCAAGAACGAATTCATCGGCGGTCTCGCCCGCATCCAGGAGGATGGCTGGCTTGATGCCGAACTCGCCAAGAAGGGCTGGAAGGCGCGCTGGGTGCCGGTGCCGGCCTCGGTCGGCGGCCCGGTGGTCAACGAAGGCTTCGCGGCGAAGACCATCGACCTTGCCGCTTACGGCGACCTGCCCTCGGTGATCGCCATGGCCGGCGGCGTCGACCTGCGCCTCGTCGTGCCCAGCCGCGCCAGCACGAACATCTATCTGGCGGTTGGCAGGGATTCCACCGCCCGCACTCTTCGCGACCTCAAGGGCAAGCGGATCGCCCTGCACCGGGGGCGCCCCTGGGAGGCGGGCTTTGCCCGTTACGTCCAGTCGCAGGGCATGACGCTCGACGATTTCAAGATCATCAACGTCAATGCCGTGGCGGGTCAGGCCGCGCTGACCAGCGGCAAGGTGGACGGCATCGTCCTCATCCAGGCCGAGGCCTACGTGCTCCAGGACAAGGGGCTGGCGCGCATCCTCTGGTCCACCAGCAATGCCCCGGAAAGCTGGAAGATGACCGCCGGCACTTTCGCCCGCAAGGACTTCCTCGATGCCCATCCCGATATCGTGCAGACCGTCGTGACCGCCTTCGTACGGCAGGCGCAGTGGTCCAGCGACGAGAAGAACAGGGACACCGTGCTGTCGTGGGGAACTCTGGGCGGCACGCCATTGGCCGCCGTGATCAAGGATACCGACAACAACCCGTTGCCCTGGCGCCAACGCTACTCGCCCCTCCCCGGGCCCGCCATCCAGGAGCACTTCGACTTCGTGGCGGACTATGCTTCACGCACCGGGCTGACGCGCAGCAAGGTGGACGTCTCCAACCTGATCGACCGGCGTTATGTCGACCAGGCGATCAAGGACCTGAAGCTTGAGGGCTGGTGGAGCGATCCCACCGCGCGCTAATGCGCGCAAACCATAAGCTTAGAGCGGGTAACACAAAAAAGGCCCGGCGCGACGGACGGTCGCGCCGGGCCTTTTTGTATCATCGTTCGGCGTTACTCCGCCGCTTCGAGCCGCTGCACGGCCTGATGCCCCAGTAGTGGCAGGACTTCCTCACCCACGCGGTAGGCTTCTTCAAGGTGCGGGGTGGCCGCAAGGATGAACGAGTCCGCGCCAAGGCCGATCAGCTCGTCCAGCCGCGCCGCGACGTTCTCGTAGCTGCCGACGATGCCGAGTGCCGGGCCGGGACGCAGCAGGCTGAAGCCGCCCCAGACATTGGGCGAGACGATGAGATCGCGGTAGTCGCGCGCATCGGCCACGCCCAGCCCCGCAAGGCGGCTGACGCCCACGGAATCGCCGCGACGCTCGCCGAATGCCTCCCGGCTCTCTGCCTTGACGTTGGCGAAGCCGAGTTCGATCTCGCGCCAGGCTTCCTCCTCGGTCTTGCGGGCCACGACTTCGACGCGGATGGCGCATTTGATCCCCCGGCCGATCTCGGCAGTGCGCGATTTCACCTGATCGAACTTCTGGGCAAGCTGCTGGAACGGTTCGAGCCAGGACAGGTAATAGTCGGCGTGACGTGCCGCCGATTGCAGCGCCGCTTCGGACGAGCCGGAGAAGTAGATCGTCGGCAGATCCTCACGCGAGAGCGCCGGCGCCAGCGCGGCATCCTCCACTTCGTAGAAGCGGCCCTTGTGCGTGAACGGGCCGTTCTTCCACACGCCCTTCATAACGTCGAGGAACTCGGTAGTCCGGCCATAGCGGTCGTCATGGTCGAAAGGATCGCCCCACCAGCGCTGGGCGGGTCCACCGCCGCCGGTTATGATGTTGTAGACTACCCGTCCATTCGTCGCGCGCTGGAGGCTTGCCGACATGCGCGCCGCACGGACCGGATTGAGAAATCCGGGCTGGAACGCGATCATGAACCGGAACGCCTTGGTCGCCCGCGCCAGCGCGGCGGAAATCACCCAGGGATCGTCGGTCATCGGGAAAGACGGCAGCAATCCGCCGACGAACCCGGAAATTTCAGCAGCGCGGGCGATCTCGGCCATGTGATCCAGATAGCTGGTGCCGTCCGGTTCTCCGTTCACCCAGCCCGGCGCCTGGTTTCCGGGTGCCAGCGGCGTCCAGTCGCCACGATTGGTGCTGCGTTCGCGCAGCGAGCTGCTGCATCCGTGCGTGGGAATGCGCCAGTAGAAATCGATGCTCATGTGTCTGGTTCTCCGTCAGGCCGCAAGCGCAGCCGAGGCGCGGAAGCGGCCGATGACCTGCTCGCCCGCGATGTGGACTTCCTGTATCTGGTCGGGCGCGGACAGCACCGCGATATCGAGCCCGGCCTGTTCCAACTCGCCGAGTTTCGCGGCCAATTCGTCAAAAGTACCCACCAAGGCAGAAGGTGAGAGGTTGCGGCGTTGATGCTCCAGGGCAACGTCCTCTGCCTCGGCACGGGCCAACAGCGGCAGCTGCGCGGCGATCTTGAGCGCGGGATGGCTCTGCCGCAGCGGTGCGATAACCTCGGTCAACGAACGCAGCGGCACATCCGTATCGATCAGGAGCACGTCTGCATGGCGCATCAGTTCGGGGCCGGGCTCATCTGACCAGCGCAGCCAGATCGGCGGCCGCTTCCGTCCCTTCACCAACCCCGCGAACCCGCCTTTCTCGACCACGAAATGACGTCCCTCCTGATCGAAGGGCCCATCGCTCCAGATACCGTCCAGCAGGGTCAGCAACTCGCTGGTGCGCTCCGCCCGATCTTCCACCGGAAGGGTATCCCCGGCGGCCGGCCCTTCGCCGCTGTCGATCAACCAGCTCTGCCGGTCGCCGGAGAAACGCTGGACGCTTGCAGCCATCTTCCCCTGATAGACCCCGGAGGCCGATCCGGAGGCGACTGTTGTGGCGATCTCGACGCGGCGGGTTTCGCGCAGCAACACGCCGGTCACGATCCAGGGCTCTTCACCCAGTGGCTCATCGGGGACGACGATGCCGTCAAAGCCGGTCAACTCGGCGGCACGTGCGACTTGCGTCAGATAATCGTAGTGATTGATCTGGAGGCGGCGACTGGCACCGTCACGCGTCGGAGCCCAGGGCCGCCCCCCATCGGCCCACTCGCCGCGCCCACGATCGGCCGGCGCATCCGTTGACAGATGCCAATAGAAACTCAGCGCCATTTTGCTCTCCTTCGAAAGATTCCGTTCGAAGAAGGGAAAGCATGGATCATGCCATGCAACACCATCCGGCTTGAAACCGCTCTAGCCTGTTGGACAGGTTCGCCGGCTGCGCAATTCTGCGCAACAGACAGGGGGATTTCGCGCAGCACGCATCGTCCTGACCGCCGCGTTTTCACGATACCGCGCTGGCACAGGCCTTGCTACACCGGCCTTGCCAGAAGCTACCGGCCTGGCTTGAAGACCGGCGGATGGAGATGGTGCTCGATGATAATGGGCGACGCAGGTAAACTGGATCGGATCTGGCTGGTGCGTTCGCCTATACCGGCCGCCTCGTCCATCGCCTGGTCGCTCGGTTGGCTCGACGAGGAGTTTGCGCCCAACGGCATCGCCGTGGAATGGATCCGCGAAGACAGGATGCGCTTAGCCGAACAGAACCATCACGCGATGGTCCGTAGCCTCTTTCGTGAGGGCGGTAATATTCCCGCTCTCGCCGCACGCGCGCTGGGTTCGGAAACCCGCGTCATCGGGCTCACCTGGATCGACGAGCGTCAGGCGATCATGGTCCGTCCCGGAGAGGAGATATTCGACCCGCGACAATTGCGCGGCCTGCGGTTCGCCCTGCCGGGCTATGTCTCCACCCGTGGCGCCTCCGTCGTGCGCGGCATGTCGCTACACGGGATAAAGAACGCCCTGCGCCTGGCTGACCTCACGCTGGAAGACGTGCAGTTCGTGGATGTTCCGACACCGCAAGTCGATTTCTCCGAACCGCAGATGATGCAGCGCATGTGGTCGGGCCTTCAGGCACTGGCGGACGGACGGGTCGATGCGGTCTACGTCAAGGGCGCCGCCGCTGCCGGGGCGGCCCAGAAGTTGGGACTGGTAGTCGGCATCGATCTGGATGCCTATCCCAGCCGGATGACGCGAGTGAACAATGGCACCCCGCGCCCGATTGTCACGCATCGCCATATGATCGAGGAGCATTTCGACGTGGTTGTGCGCTTCCTGCTGTGCAGCCTGCGTGCGGCAGATTGGGCCGCGCGCCATCCTGCGCAGCTCCGCCACATTCTCGAGCGCGAGACGTTCTCAGGCCCCGCAGGTGTGGACGCAGCCTATCGAGACGGTTTCCACCGCACGCTGCATCCAGATCTGTCACCCGAACGGATAGACATGCTGCGCGCCCAGGAACAGTTCCTTCGGCTCCATGGCTTCCTGGAAAGCGCAGTGGATATCGATGGCTGGGTCGACTCTCGCCCCCTCGCCGCTGCCCTCGCGCTGCGCGCAGAGGACTGCGCTGCCTGAACTTTCCCGCGCCGCCTGCAAAACGGTTCATATCCGCACACCGGCTGCTTCATTCTGCGCAATAAACCCCGAAGTTACGAACCAGCCGGCCGGTTTGGTACGGTTTTCCCAAGTGGCACGCGCCTTGCTCCTGCGATCGCGAACACGTTCGCAATCGAGGAATCAGGCACGTCATGGCATTCAGGGAGCCCTCCCCATTTCTTCTCGCGCACCGCATCGGCGGGACAAGCGTCTTCGCGCTTGCACTAGCGCTTTGCGCCCCGGCCCATGCGGAAGCCACAGCCGACGGAGCCGGTGCCGAAAACCTGGCTGACGACGCCGGTTCCACCGATGCCGCCGACGATGCGGGCGGCAGCGCGATCCTCGTCACCGCGCAAAAACGAACCCAGAGCGTGCAGGATGTGCCCGCCTCGGTCGTGGCGCTGGGCGGAGACGCCTTGCGCGATCGCCTCATCACGCGCGCCAGCGACATCTCCCGCTTCGTGCCGAGCTTCAGCGCCGACACGTCCGTGGGCAACCTGACGCCCCGCTGGTACTTGCGCGGCATCGGCAACTCGGTTCCCGGCAACGGCCAGACCAGCCCGGTCGGCATCTACCAGGACGAAGTCTACCTGGGCATCCCGGTGGCGCAGGGCTTCCCGATCTACGACCTCGAGCGCGTCGAAGTACTCAGCGGCCCGCAGGGCACGCTCTGGGGCAAGAACACCACGGCCGGCGCTGTCAACTTCATCTCGCGCAAGCCGGCGTTCGACGCCAGCGGCTATGCCCGCGCCGAGTATGGCAGCTATGGCTCGACCTTGCTGGAAGGTGCCTGGGGCGGGCCGTTGAGCGACAAGGTGGCGGTGCGGTTCGCCGGCCATTTCCGCGATGACGACGGGTTCGCCACCAACCAGCACGACGGTACGCCGATGGGCAAGAACCGCGAGGCGGCAGCCCGCTTCTCGGTCCTCGCCAAGCCAACCGACACCTTCGAAGCCCTGCTGCGCGTACAGTACCGCGATTACAAGAACGTCGGCGACATCATCTACCAGGGCGTCAATGCAACGGACAGCGCTGGATTTGCGGTGCCGCAGGGTTACCGGAACAATTCCTCGTTCGGCAACAGCGGCCAGGATCTGCGCCAGCGCGGGGTGCAGCTCAATCTCGACTGGGACGTGGGTGACCTGCACCTCACCTCGATCAGCGGCTACAATGAGTTCAAGCACCGATCTGAACTCGGCACCCAGGTCAACCACGAAGGCACCCACACGTACAGCAGTCTGGACGCCAATGTCTTCAGCCAGGAACTGCGGCTCGCCTCGCCGGACGCGGGGCGCCTGAAATGGATCATTGGCGCGCATTACTATTACGAAAAGCTGGATTCCGAAGCCGCCACCGCCGTCCTGCCCAACACGGTCGGCCTGCGCACCAGTTGGACCAACACACAGTTCACCCAGACCAACAACAGCTACGGCCTCTTCGCCAATGTCACGTACGAGCCGTTGGACAACCTGGAAATCATCGTTGGTGGCCGCTATACCTGGGAAGACAAGGCAATTGACCTCGACACCATCGGAACCGCTACCGGTGGCACCGGAACGCTGACTTACCTGGACACGGTGGCTTTCTGGTCGCGCAATTCGGTGACCGGCACCGGCATTGCCACGCGCTCGGCGCAGGACACCAAGCGCAACTGGCGCGCGTTCACCTACGACGCGACGGCCAAGTACAATTTCACCCGCGACCTCAATGTCTATGCCCGCTATGCGAAGGGCTTCCGCTCGGGCGGCTTCAACACCGGCGCAACCGTCCAGACCCAGGTTGCCACGGTCGATCCGGAGTACGTGAAAAGCTACGAGATCGGCCTCAAGTCCGAGTGGTTCGGCGGCCGCCTGAGCGCGAACTTCGCCGCCTTCTACAACGACTACAGCGATATCCAGGTGACGGTTATCCAGTTGCCGCTCAGCCAGCTATCCAACGCGGGCAAAGGCTGGTCCAAGGGCATCGAAGGCGTTCTCACCGCGCGACCGGTGGATGCCCTTCACCTGACCGGCACGCTAGGCCTGCTCGATACCAAATATACCGAATTCCCCAACTGCAAGGCGGGCGTGGACTGCTCTGGCAACCAGTTCGTGCGCGCGCCGCACGTTACCGCCAGCGTGGCCGGAGACTACACGTTCGAGCTGGGCAACGGCCACCGCATCGTCGCGGAAACCAACTGGTCCTACCGCTCACACCTTTACTTCAATGCCGGCACCCAGACGGCGCCACTGGAACAGGGCCCGAAATGGCTGGGCAATGCAGCGCTCAGCTGGAAACTGCCCAACGACATCAAGTTCTCGATCTTCGCACGCAACGTGACCAACAGCCACGCGGCCTCGACGATCATCCCTTCCGCGAACTTCGGATACATCAAGTACATCATCGAGCCCCGCGTGTGGGGCGGTGCCGTTTCCGTGAATTTCTGAGAGAAAGGATAACCTGCATGGCTACCCAACCTGCCCCTTCCGCTTCTTCGGCACCGGATGAAATCTGGTTCACCCGCTGCCCCGTGCCTACTGCAACCGGCCTGGCCTACAAACTGGGCTGGCTGACCGAGGAATTCGCCGCCGAAGGCATTCCCGTGCGCACCTTGCAGGAATCGACGCCCGAGATCGCCCTAAGGCACTATGATCATCGCTTGCCCACGCTGATCCGGGAGGGCGGCAATATCCTCGCCTTCGCGGCGCGCGCGCAAGGCGAGCCGACCAAACTGGTTGGCCTGACCTGGATCGAAGAGAGCCAGGTCATCCTCGTGCGTCCCGATTCCGGCATTACCCAACCGGCGCATCTCAAGGGCAAGCGGCTAGCCCTGCCCGGCTGGACCGATCACGAGATCCCCAGCCACATTCGCGGCACCAGTATCGGCCGGGGCATGTCGCTGCTGGGCTACAAGGGCGCGCTGCACACCGCGGGGTTGACCTTCGACGATGTGGAACTGATCGAGGTAGACGGCACCATCCGCAACATCGGTGGGGCGGGCCGAGACAGCCAGCAGGGACGGGGAAGCCTCAACAAGCTCTGGGCGATCGACGCCCTGGCCGACGGCGAGGTCGATGCGGTCTACGTCAAGGGCGCTTCCGCACTCGATGGCGCGCGCGAGGCAGGTGTGGTCGTGGGCATCGATCTCGATGACCTGCCGAACCGCAGCTCGCGCGTGAACAACGGCACGCCCCGCCCGATCACAGTTCACCAGAGCCTGATCGACGATCACTTCGACTATCTGGTCCGGTTCCTGGAAAGCACGCTGCGTGCGGCGGACTGGGCGGCGCAGAATGTCGCCCAGGTGCACGAAATTCTTCAGTCCGAGACGCGCGGCAGCGTGGAGGCGGTCACGCAGGCCTATGGGGCGGACTTCCACAAGACCCTGCAT
The DNA here is from genome assembly GCF_044987305.1 of Novosphingobium sp. ZW T3_23. NCBI lineage: Bacteria > Pseudomonadati > Pseudomonadota > Alphaproteobacteria > Sphingomonadales > Sphingomonadaceae > Novosphingobium > Novosphingobium sp. ZW T3_23. The sequence continues at coordinate 19,463 of NZ_JBJDRF010000001.1, read as the reverse complement.
CCCACGCTGGATGCCGAGCGGCTGGCGCTCTTCGACCAGCAGAAGAAGGCGCTGGGCCTGTTCGGCTTTCTTGAACGCGATTTCGCCCTTGCGGACTGGGTCGATCCTCGCCCGCTGGAGGCCGCTTACGAGCGGCTCGAACGCAACCGCTGAGCAAGCGCAAGGGAAAGCCCGCCGCGATCCTGGGATCGCGGCGGGCTTTTTCCTGTCCGAATAGCGTCTACTTCCCCGAGCGCCCCTGCGGCAGCGCGCTGCGAGCATAGTCCAGCGGCGGCTTCCGGCTTCCCAGCAGCGGCGCATACTTGAAGTCCGGCCCCTGGCTGCGCTGGAGTTCCGCCTTGGCCTCCTGAAGCTTTGCCGGGTTCAGGAACAGCTGCGCGCCGGAGATCGCCAGCGTCTTGGCCGCCACTTCCGCGCCTTCCACGCCGATCGAGGTGCCGCTGGCCGAGGCGGCCTGCCAGCTGTGCGGTGCAGTTCCGGGCACCCAGGTCGCGGTGCCGAGGCTGGCGGTGGGTACCACCCAGCTGATATCGCCCACATCCGACGAAGCGGAACCCTTGCGCCCGAAATCGTAGGCGCCGATCTCGGAAGGACCGCCCTTCGCCGCGCCCTTGGGCAGCGTCTTGGCAATGGCATCGGCATAGCTTTGCTGGTCCGGCGTGTAGCTGTAGCCGCCGACCTGCCGCAGGCTGGCATCGACAACCCGGCCAAGCGCATCGTTCGGCAAGGTGCTGAAGCTGCCGCCGATGATCTCGTATTCGAACTTCGTGCCCGTGGCGAGCGCCGCGCCCTCCCCGGCCTTCACGACACGCTCGAAGACGTCCCGCACGACTTCCGGATCGTAGTGCCGCACATAGTAGAAGCTTTCGGCGTGGGCAGGCACGATGTTCGGCTGATCGCCGCCGTCGGTGATCGTGTAGTGAATGCGGGCGTCCGAGGGGACATGCTCGCGCAGGTAGTTCACCGCGACGTTCTGGATTTCCACGCCGTCAAGCGCGGAACGCCCCCGCTCCGGTGCGGCAGCGGCGTGGGAGGCGACGCCGGTGAAGCGGAATTTGGCCGTCACCATCGACAGGAGCTGGCCTTGCGACGCGCCGTTGGAACTGCTGGGGTGCCAGCTCAGCACCGCGTCCACGTCCTTGAAGAAGCCGTCGCGCACAAGGTAGACCTTGGCGAAACCACCCTCTTCGGCCGGCGTCCCGTAAAGCCGTACGGTGCCGGGCGTGCCGCTTGCCTTGAGCCATTTGGCCAGCGCGATCGCCGCCTCGACCGAGGCGGTGCCGAGCAAATTGTGTCCGCAGGCATGGCCCGCCACGCCGCCGCGCGACTGTTCCGCCGGCTGATCGGTCTGCGAGAGACCCGGCAGCGCATCGTACTCCGCCAGCAGCGCGATCACTGGCCCCCCGTTTCCGTATGTGGCGGTGAAGGCGGTCGGGATACCGTCCGTTCCCGTCTCGACCCGGAAGCCGGCGCCTTTGAGCTGCTGCTGGAGCAGCGCCGAACTCTGCTCCTCGTGAAAGCCGATCTCCGCCAGTTCCCAGATCTTGCGGGCATTCGCCGCGAGCTGGGGTTTGCGGGCGTCGATCCCGGCGAGAATGGCGGCTGTGTCCTTGTCCGACAGGGTATCGGCATGGGCCGAGGGCGCCGATGCGAGTGCAAGCGCGCCGAAAGCGGCGCGGGCAAGATAAGCGTGCTTCATGAAAATGCTCTTTCGCTTCGGGTCAGAACGAGCCGGTGAGATTGATGCCGTAAGTGCGCGGCGGAAGGGTGGTGACCGTCTCGGTGGTGCCGCCCAAGGTATTGCCGGCGGACGTGCGCGCGACCGTGTTCGTCAGGTTGTTGACGTAGAAGAACACGCCATAGCGCTCGTTACGGACGCCGATCCGGGCGTTGGCCAGGATATAGTCGCCTACCTTGCGGTAGCTGGCCGAAGTGGGACGGAAATCTGCGCGCGAGGCTCCCGTATAGCTGAGATCGCCGCGCAGCAGACCGCTCCAGCCGCCCGAGCCCAGCGCCCAGTCGTACTGCCCGGCGAAGCTCACGGTCTGAGGGGCGATGAACGGGATCTTGTCGCCGCGCCGCGCCGTCGAAGCCAGCGGAGTGACGCCGTCAGGAACCTGATCCTGGGTCAGCTTGGCATCGGTGAAGGCGGCGTTGATGTTGAAGGTCAGCCCGCGCGTGGGATTGAGGGTTGCCTCGGCTTCCACGCCCTTGATCCGCGCTGCGCCCGCATTCCCGAGATAGAGGAAGCTGCCGCTGTTGATGCTCACCTGCATATCCGACCAGTCGGTGATGTAGCCGCCGAAGTTGAGGATAAGCGCATCGCCGCCGAAAGAAGTCTTGATGCCGCCCTCGTAGGTGGTCAGCTTATCCGGCGCGTAGGAGAGTGCCTGCGCAAGACCCAGAACCTGGTTGACGCCCCCCGGTCGGTAGCCGGTAGCGACTTGGCCGTAGACGAGCACGTTGTCCGCCGCCTTCCAGCTCACGTTGCCCTTGTAGAGCCAGCCGCTGTTTTTCGTTTTGTAGAGCGCCCAGGGCGTGACTGCGGTGCGCAGGATGTCCAGCCCGATCGTGGTGTCGCCGCCCACGGTCTTGTCATAGCTGTAATAGCGCAGGCCCCCAGTCAGCGTCAGGCCGGGGAGAGGCGTGACGGCCACCTCACCAAAGGCCGCCTTTTGCTTGAGATAATCCACCACGTGGCGCTGGAGCAGCGGCGTGGCCCCCGCGATCTGCGATCCGTCCGAAGCGTTGGTGCGGCGCGCCTCGGAAAGCACCTTGGCGTCACGATCCTCGTAGAAGCCGCCAAGAGTCCATTGGAACCAGGACGTCCCGGTCGATTGCAGACGCAGTTCGCTGGTCCAGTCGGTCACGGACTGCGGCTGGTAGTAGATGACCGGCAGCAGGCCGTCGACATAGGCGTTGTAGGCGGCAAACCCGGCATTGGTGGCGCAGACCGCCGAGGTAAAGTGCGTGGCGCAGGTCGCCCGGGTCTTGAAGCTGCGGAACAGCGGCGTCGGATCGCGCGTCACCAGCGTATCGCGGTCCTGGTAGCTCGTGGTCGCCACAAGGTCCGCGAAACCGAGTTCGGCACGCGCGGACAGGCTGTAGAGCCGCTGCTTGTCGGTATAGGGTACCTGCGAGGCGTTGACGGCATTGTACTTGCCCGCGCTCGGCGACCAGGTGCTGGCACCACCTTCGGTGAACAGGAAGTGCGCCGCGCCGTCGATGGTCAGCCATGGCGCGGGAATGAAGCGCACCAGCACGCGGCCACCATCACTGCGCTCCGAGTTGATGCCCTTGAGACCCAGTCCCGGATTGTCGACCCAGCCATCGTTGTCGCGGCGGAAATAGGCGCCGCGTACCGCCAGCACATCCTTGACGATCGGCAGGTTCAGCGCGGCGTTTAGCTGATAGCCCGGCCCACCCCCCTCAGTCGTCGTGCCCGAGACGTCGATGTTGCCGCCGAACTCGAAATCCGGCTTGCGCGTGACGAGGCGGATCGTCCCGCCCACCGCGCCTGCACCGTAAAGCGTGCCTTGCGGACCGCGAAGCACCTCCACGCGTTCGAGGTCGTAAAGCTTGAAATCGGACTGGCTGCCGCCAGGATCGCTGGTGGTGCCGGGCGGCCCGGCGACCGGCGTCTCATCGTAGTAGATACCGACTTGGGCATCGCCGGCACTCCGGATGCCGCGCAGGGTAATGCGGCGCTGGCCCGGTCCGGCGTCGGTGATTGTGAGACTTGGGACAACGCGGACGAGGTCATTCACGGAATCGATGTTGGCCGAACGCAGGGTATCATTTGAAATCGAGGTGATGCTGGCCGGCGCATCCTGCAATCTGATCTCGCGCTTGAGCGAAGTGACGACGATTTCGGAAGCCGGGCCACTTTCAGCCGCCGCGCTGTCAGCCGCATCGGCCGCGAAAGCGGAAGATGCGAAAGCCGGATTGAGAATGCTGCCTAGCATTAGAGTGGCAGTGGTATTCAGAAACTTGTTCATAGGGCCCCCACGAGGTTGTGCGGGGCCCTGCCAAACAAGAAACGTGCCAGACCGCATTTCGCGTAGAAATCGGCGGTCCTCCTACTCGGGAATGCTCAATCCCAACCACCGATATCCATTCCCGATCGGAAGGTGCTGTTATCTGGGCAGTCGCCCGATGGTCTGGCGATCGCGTTTAAAGGCCCTCGCTGCCTTGGCAGCCGAAGTTCATTTGTCGCGTAGGGGTTGTCGTCATCGATACGAGTATTGTTGGGATCGACCGTTAGACCAACACAATGCGCTTGTGGACTGCCTATGAGCAAAGCAAATATACGTCGTCGAGCCGGTCCGAGCAATTTCCGAACATCCGTTGACCGAGATTGTTCTTGCGTGCTGTGAGCATGGACGTCGGCGGTCGACTCCTTTCTGTCGTTCAGGAGCCGATTTTCGGTCTCGAGGTGCGGACAGGCAGCTGTTCCGGCAGCAGGCGACCCATTTGCGGCTGTTCGGCGCCATGCTTTCCGTTCCCAGTTGTGGACGTTTCGCTTTGCCGGCAGGTCGCGCCCATCCTCGCCGTTCCCGGTTGTCACCACACTTCCCGATTGCGGACAATTGTTCAGCGAAGCAGCAATGCAATGGCAGGATCAGCTACGTTCATATTCCGCCTGCTCGTCCAACCAGCAGTCATCGCCATTCAGGTTTGTCCGCCTCCACGTATCGAACTCAGCAAAGGCGATCTCGCCGGGCCGAAGTGGCAAGCCCTTCGCCATCGCGCGCCGTTCATGATCTTGTAGTGCCTGATGAAAGGCCCAAAGGCCGCGTTGCCGCCACTCGTCGTCTTGCGGGAACGCCTGCTCTTTGGCTCTGTATATCTCGTAAGCGGCACTTGGATTGTCAGACACATTCACAGTTTCTGGCCAAAGGGCCTTCGTGGTTTCGAACAGCGTAATTTTGTCGATAGCCACGGGCCACTGCTCGTTACAGCGGCAGCTTTCATGCTTTCCGGTGTCAAAACCGCCAGTCTGAAATCCACCCCAGGTAGCCATTCCAAGCGGTCAATGGCATGAGCGCTATCGCAAAGCAGCCAGACCGGTATCAGGCCGCGAAACTACGGCCGCCCCGACTGCGATTGGTGGACAGTGGACATCTACCGACGAGCTTCAGCCAGTTCCAATAGCACGGGAGCAAACCGAGAGAATCATCCTTCGCGGCTTGTTCTGTGTCGAACAAACCAGACCAAAGCCTTTTGGATTACCGGCTGCTGCTCACCGCAGCAGGGATGAGAATCGATCAGGCGGCGGCCCTATGGCTTTTATGATCGAGAGCATCCTGAATGCTTTTGAGTTCATCGAGATATCCGCGCAGCCGGACTTCTCCCAGCTCTATGCCGTAGGAGCGCGCCTGGGTTGCGAGTTCCCCAACTGCAGTTGGGCTTCGATGACGCTTCATTCCGCGCATAGGATAGCACGCAGGCTCAAAAATATATACCGCGCTGCCCCTTTCGAGACGGGGATGGCCCTCACGGCGTGTTCGCGATCCGGGCGAGCGACGCCATCTTTCCGTCTGGCGCAGCCAATCCCAGCAAACCCGACAGGAGCGCGATCGCCGCGTCATTCTCCTCGCGATGCGGCAGGTAGCGCTCCGCGATCGACAGGCCTCGCACCGACCACACCATCAGGCGCATGACCGTTCGGGCCAGCGTCTCGTCGCCGCCGAAGGCGCTGCGCATGACCGCCAGCGCCGAACGCTCGACCTCTTCCTGCATCGGTATAACCGATTGGGCGAGTTCGGCATCGCTGCGCGTCGCCTGAAGGATTTCCAGCACCGCCATGCCCGAAGGACGGCCCAGAACCGACCAAAGGATCTTCGGCCAGTCTTCGAGGCGATTGCCAAGCCCGGTCGCGAGACGCGTCGCCTCGTACTCCGCCATTTCTCCATCGAAGACGTGGCGCACGACCTCGGCCATCAGGGCCGCGCGCGTGCCGAAGTGGTGAAGCATGGCGCCGCGGCTGACGCCGGCGCGCCTTGCGATGGTTTGCGTATTCGTGCCGGCATAGCCGTGCTCGTGGACTACCGCGATCGTGGCTTGAACCAAGGCCAGTCGCGTCTGCGCCGTTCTTTCTTCTTGCGTACGCCGTGGTCGCGGTAAATCCGCCATCTTCCATCCTTCATCCGCCGCTCCAACTATCAAGGCCATTCCTGGCGTCCGCATCAAGCGACAATTTCGATAGATGCGCATCAAAAACATTCATGCTTGACCGTTTGTATCGTTGATCCTTATCCGAACAGACGAGGGCCAGCAAGCGGCACATAAATGGGAGGGATTTCGATGCGCAGGGCAGCATTATTCATGGGCGCGAGCCTGATCGTCACGGCCAGTCCGGCATGGGCTCAGACCAAGGGCGATGCCTCGACGCAGGAAGTGGGCGGTCTCGCCGAAATCGTCGTCAGTGCGCAGCGCCGCACCGAGCGTCTGCAGGACGTGCCGGTAAGCGTAACCGCGCTGAGCGCGGAAACGCTGAAGTCGCGCAATGTGAACGACCTGACCCAGGTCGCCTTGGCTGCCCCCAGTCTCCAGGTCGGAAACGACAACACCTTCGCCGTGCGCGGCGTGGGCACCCAGGCCTTCGCCACGACCATCGATTCCAGCGTCGCCACCTCACTTGACGAGGTCAATCTCGGCCGTCCTTTCCTGGCCCAGGGCCTGTTCAACGACGTGGAGCGCGTCGAGGTGCTGAATGGCCCGCAAGGCCTTCTCTTCGGCAAAAATGCCTCGGCGGGGCTGCTCAATGTCGTCTCGACCCGTCCCAAGCTGGGGCTGCTCGAAAGCGAAACCAATCTCGAGCTTGCCAACCGGGAAACGCCGGGCGGCGACGCGGACTCCTGGTCGGCCATTGCGCGTCAGACGATCAACGTGCCGGTCGGCCAGAACGGTGCGTTGCGCATCAACGGCACCTATTCCTACGAAGAGCCGGGAACCACGTTCGTCGGCCTGCGCAATGTCCGCAACGACCTCAATCGCGAGCAATATGGCGTCCGCGCGAAGTATCTTCAGGAGATCACGCCATCGCTCGAACTCTACGTGATCGGGGAATACGCGGAGGCGCATGGGGTCGCCGGGATCTACGATCGCACCTATCGATCCCTGGGAGCCGGCAGCGTAAATACCGATCCGCTGGCGGCATCGGGCATCGTGCCGGGCGACGACAATTTCACATTCGCGGGCGACGGCGGCTTCTGGCGGGACCTGAAACTGGGCGGCGCGCAGGCCTCGCTGGCATGGACCAGCCCGGGCGGGATCGTGGTCAGCAATATCGCGGCCTGGAAGTTCTACGACTTCGACGCCCAGCTCGACACGGATTTCACCAACAGCAACGGCGCGAGCCGCAACTGGTCGAATGCAGACTACGACCAGTTTTCCAACGAGCTGCGCATCGCCTTGCCCTCTGAAAGCCGGCTCTCCGGGCAGGCGGGTCTTTATTACTTCCACTCGACCATCGACCAGCAAGGCCAGATCGCCGGCAACAACTACCTCCCCGATTTCCTGCTGCCGAACGTTCCCTTCTGCGTGGGCGGCAGCGCGGCGACGGGGTGTGCCGCCAGCAACGACTTCTTTCTCGGGCGCGATAACCGCTATCGGATGAAGACCGACAGCTACGCGGCTTTCGGACAGCTGACCTATTCCGTCACGGACGCCCTTAAGGTATTTGCCGGCGGCCGCGTGACCCGCGACGAGATTTCGATCGACCTCGTCCAGATCGAGGATGCCTATTTCGTTCCGCTCGGTGTTCCCGGCGCCTTCGCCCAGGATTACGGCCACACGAACTTCAGCTGGCGTGCCGGCGGCCAGTTCGAGATAACGCCGGATGCAATGTTCTATGCGTCCTATGGGCGAGGCTACAAGGGGCCGGGCTTCAACGATACGGCCGCTACTCCCGACGCCGACCTCCTGGTTCGCGGCGAAACCTCCGACACGGCTGAAATCGGCTTCAAGACAAGCTGGTTCCAGCGCAAGCTGGTGTTCAACGTCTCGGCCTTCCATACCAAGTTCAAGAACTACCAGGTACAGTCGCTCGACACCGCGCTCCAGGCCTTCGTGGTCCAGAACGCGGCTTCGGTGACCAGCAAGGGGATCGAGGCGACGATCAATGCCGCGCCGCTGCCGGGACTGACGATCAATGCCGCGGCGACGCTGCTCAGTTCCAAGTTCGGGGACTTCGCGGGTGCGGAATGCTATCCCGGCCAGGCCGATGCGAGTTGCTCGCTTACCGGATCGTTCAACGCCAAGGGCTATCGCACGCCGACGGCGCCGAAGTTCACCTCGTCGCTCCAGGGCATCTACGAAATCCAGACGTCCGGCTCGGTACATCCGTTCATCGAGGCGAACTGGTATCACCGATCCGCGATCAACTATCTGATCAACCGCGCCCCGGGCGCCGGCGTTCCCACGCTCGACGCCATCGGCGCCAGCGCGGGTGTCCGGCTGGACAACGGCATGCGGATTTCGGTGTTCTGCAAGAACTGCACGAGCGACTACAATCCTAACTTCATCGGCCTCGATGCCGGAGATTCCGTTGCGGGCATTGCGACTTATCAGCAGCAGTTCGGCTTCGACTCCGTGCGCACGATCGGCGCGTCCCTCCAGTTCCGTTTCTGAGGAAATTATCGTGGTCGACATCATGTCCCGCCGCAGGTTGATGCAAGTCGCTGGAGCGGCAGCGATGATGGCGGGCGCAACGCCCCTCTTCGCCGCCGCCACCCGCAAGCCGCGCGTTCTGCGCTCGGATTTCCTGTGGGGAGCGGCCACGGCGGGGCATCAGGTCGAAGGGGGTAACGTCAATTCCGACAGCTGGGTCTCCGAGCACCTGAAACCCAGTGCCTTCGCGGAGCCGTCCGGCGATGCCTGCGACAGCTGGAACCGTTGGCGCGAGGACATCGATATCGTCAAGCGTCTCGGTCTCAACACCTACCGTTTCGGCATCGAATGGTCGCGGATCGAACCCGAGCGCGGCGAATGGTCGCTGGCCGCGCTCGCGCATTACCGGCAGATGCTGGACTATTGCGCGCAGCTCGGCCTGCGCGCGCTGGTCACCTATTCCCACTTCACCGTCCCGCGCTGGTTCGCCGCTGCCGGGGGATGGGAGGAGCCGAGCAATGTCGACCTGTTCGTCCGCTTCTGCGAGAAGGCAGCGCGCGCACTGGGCGATGGGTACAGTCATGCACTGACATTCAACGAACCCAATCTGGCGGCGCAGCTTTCGTGGCAGCCCGAGTTCCGGCAGGCCATGCCGATGTTCGCGATGGGCAACGCCGCGGCTGCCCGGCAAGTGGGATCGGACAGGTTCTCCTCGACCCTGACGGCAGACCAGGCGCGCGCCGTCCCCCATCAGATCGTCGCGCACCAGCGTGCCGTGGAAGCCATCAAGTCCGTCCGGCCCGACCTGCAACTGGGCTTGAGCCTGTCCATGGCCGACGAGCAGGCCGGACCCGGCAAGAGTGCCTTGCAGCGCAAGATCGCCGAGGTTTACGCGCCCTGGTTCGAAGCCGTGGCGAAGGACGACTTCGTGGGGGTGCAGACATACGGCCGCGCGGTTGTCGGCCCGGACGGGGACCTGCCTCCTCTTGGCGGCGTCGAGCTTACACAAACCGGCATGGAGTTCTATCCGGAAGCCCTGGAAGCGACCGTCAAATGGGCCGCAAAGGCGACCGGTCGGCCCATCATCGTCACCGAGAACGGCGTCGCGACGGGCGATGACAGCCGGCGCATCGCCTTCATCGACCGCGCACTTGCCGGGCTCGGCCGAGCCGTCGACGCCGGAGTGGACGTTCGCGGCTACATACACTGGTCCTTGCTCGACAACTTCGAATGGAACCGGGCCTACACTGCCCGGTTCGGCCTCGTCAGCGTCGACCGGAACACGTTTGCACGCACGATCAAGCCCAGCGGGTCGCATCTTGGCACTTATGCCAGGACCAACAGGATCTGATCGCGCTACGGTCGGGCGGCTCTCCAGTGTGGCCGTCCGACCGACCATATGAAGGGGGAACCGATGCCCAGGATGGATCGCCGCACGCTTGTCGGAAGCGGAGCGCTCGCCGCTACGGCGGCCGCGGTTTCACGACCGCGCGCCGCGCTGGGAGCGCCGCTCTCGACACGGGTCCTGCAGGTGACCGGGCTCACGGTCGCGGGGCGCATAAACCCGGTCGGTATCGGCGACCACCGTCCTGCCTTTTCCTGGCGGATGGAAGCCCCGCCGGGGTCCGAGCAGACGGCTTGGCGGGTTCTCGTCTCGTCGTCGCTTGAAAAACTAGCGCGCGGACAGGGCGATCTGTGGGACAGCGGCCGCGTGGAAGGCACCGCCTCGACCGGAATTCGGTATGACGGCGCGGACCTCGCCAGCGGCAGGCTTTGCCACTGGCGGGTATGCGTCTGGACCCCCGCGGGGCAGCAGGCCTGGAGCGCACCCGCAAGCTGGGAGATGGGGCTTCTTGCGGCTTCGGACTGGACCGGACGGTGGCTTGCGGTCGAAGGTTCGGATGAACGCGACGATCGATCGGCACGGCCCGAATGGGTGGTGGGCACTGCGCCGGCGGTAAGCCAGCCCCGCGACTTCCGCCTGGCGTTCGAAAGCGGACGGGGCGCCGCATCGATCACGATCGTCGCGGACGGCGTGCTGTCAGATTTGACGATCGACGGCAAGCCGCTGGCCTTGCCGCCGCGCGACGCCAATGCATTCGGGGGAGCCCCCGCCTCCGAGATCGAAGTCGAGCTTGCCGAAGGAAAGCACGTTCTCGAAGCCCGGATCGCACCGGTTCCCGGCTTCTTCGTAAAACCCACCGTCATGCTCGCCGCTCTCCTGCGCGTAACCGCCAGGGACGGGACGACCACCCGGATCGCGCGTGGCTGGCTGACGCGCCTGCGTCCGGAGAACGACTGGACCGAGGCTGCGAAAGCGGAAACACAACCCAACTTCCCCTGGCCGCCCAAGCCTGCCCGGTTCCTGCGCCGGCGGTTTCCCAGAAAGGGTCAGGTCGTGCGGGCACGCCTGCACGTTGCCGCGCTTGGCGGCTATCGTTTCTGGCTGAACGGCACGCGCGTCGGCGATGACGACCTGCAAGCCGAACCTGCCGACTACACCAGGCGCGTCCCGGTCCAGACCTATGACGTGACCCGCCTGATCCGGCAGGATGACAACGTTCTGGCCGCACTCGTCGGGGATGGCAACTTCGCGAGCTATCAAGCGCCGGACGGTCGTTACGCCTATCTGCCGGCACCGCGCCGTATTCAGGCCGTGCTGGACATCACCGGTTCGGACGGCGCAATCCAGCGTATCGTCAGCGACGGCGACTGGCGGCACCAGGCATCGCATGTCACGATGTCGGAAAACTATGCCGGGGAAGACCAGGACCTGAGACTATGGCCGCAAGGGTGGAACACGGCCGCGTATGACGACTCCGGCTGGGACAGGGTCTGGGATGCTCCCGACCCGCGCTTGCCGTTGTCGCCTGCCATCTCCGAACCGATACGGATCGTCCTGGAGCGTGCCCCCGAAACGATAACGAAGCTGGGCGAAGGACGCTTCATCGTCGATTTCGGACAGAACTTTGCCGGGCGCGTCCGGCTTCGCGTTCGGGGCCGGGCGGGAGCCGTGTTGACGGTAAGCCATGCCGAAGTGCTGGGCCGCGACGGCGATCTCGATCGTCGCAACTTGCGGGCGGCGCGGGCCCAGGACCGCTACGTCCTGAGTGGTGGCAACCACGAGCTTTCGCCCCAGCTGACTTGTCAGGGCTTCCGCTATGCTCGGATCGAGGGCCTGGACGCTCTCGACAAGAGCATGATCACCGGCCTTGTCCTCTCCAGCGACCTTGGCGAAACCGGGACGTTTCGGATCGACCAGCCGCACGTTCAGAAGCTGTGGCTCAATACCCTCTGGAGCCAACGCTCGAACTTCATGGGCATACCAACCGATTGTCCGCAGCGCGACGAACGACTGGGATGGACCGGGGATGCCCAGGTGTTCTGGGATACCGCCAGCTTCAACATGAACACCGGTGCCTTCTCCCGATCCTTCTGCCGGGCCATGCGCGATGCGCAGGGCAGGAACGGCGCCTTCCCGCTTTGGGCGCCGAACCCGACCGGGCTGGGCTGGGGCACGCCCAGCGCCACGCCGGGTTGGGCCGATGCGGGTGTGATGCTGCCTTACGTCAGCTATCTGCACAGCGGCGATGCCACCATCGTCGATGAGAACTGGCAGGCGATGACGGGTTATCTGGAGGGCATTCTTGCCACGAACCCGGACGGTCTCTGGGCGAAGGATCGCGGCGCCGACCTTGGAGACTGGTTGGCCCTCGACGCGAAGAGCCCGATGGACGAAACCACGCCAAAGGCCCTGATCGGCACCGCCATGCTTGCCAGGTCGATCGGTCAGGTCGCCCGGATGGCGCAGTGGACGGGCCGAACCGGGGAGGCGCGGCGCTGGCACGCTCAGCTCGAACGGACCCGACGCGCGTTTCAGCAGGCCTTCGTCGGCGCCGATGGCCAGGTCGGCAACGGCAGCCAGTGCGGTTTCATCCTTGCGCTGGGCCTGGACCTGCTTCCCGCCGCGCAGCGGCCCGTGGCCGGGCAGCGCCTCGCCGCCGATATCCGCCGGCGCGGAACCCTCCTTTCGACCGGCTTTCTCGGCACGCCTCTGGCGCTCGACGCCCTGGCGGACATCGGCGAGGACAAGCTGGTCTGGGATCTCCTGCTGCGCCGCGACTTCCCTTCCTGGGGCTATATGGCAGACCATGGGGCGACGACGATCTGGGAACGCTGGAATGGCGATACCGGCGACATCGCCATGAATTCGTTCAACCATTACGCGCTCGGTGCGGTCTGTGGTTTCCTCTATCGCCGGGTTGCAGGTATCGCGCCTATCGAGCCGGGGTTCGCCCGCTTTGCGGTATCGCCCGTCCTGGACGATCGCATCGCATCGGCCGTTGCACGTCTGGAAACCGTGCGCGGTCGTATCGAAACGCGCTGGGTTAGAACCGGGCAGAGTCGTGTGCTGGAAATTACCGTACCCGGCAATTCCCGCGCAGTGGTGAGCCTTCCCACCGGGCCGGTCGAAGCCTCCTCGGGCTTTCACAGATTTACGGTGTAGTTCCTCAAGAGGGCCGATGAGATGAGCAGCAAGGCTTCCGCAGTTTTTCCTGGCACCGGCACGGTATGGTCGGCGCGATTGCTGAGCGTCCTGCGGATCGTCGCGGCCCTTGGCTTCCTCCAGCACGGCACCGCCAAGTTCTTCGGCTTCCCGGCGCTCCCTTTTCCGGGACCGCTTCCACCGTTCGTCATTGCAGGTGGACTGCTTGAGCTTCTCGGCGGGGCGCTGCTGCTATTCGGCGCGTTTACGCGGCCGGTCGCCTTCGTCCTCAGTGGCGAGATGGCGGTGGCCTACTTCCTGTTCCATGCGCCCCAGGGCTTCTTTCCCGCCACCAACGGCGGCGAAGCGGCAATGCTCTATTGCTTCGTGTTCCTCTACTTCGCCTTCACTGGCGGCGGGCCGTGGAGCCTCGGCGGGCTCCGGAGCGCGGACAAGAGTTAACCGGCGGGCGTGGTTAGCCTGTCGGAGACGGGTCGCGGCCCAGAAACAGCTCGGCGATCAATCTGCGCAACGCCAGCACCGAAGGAACGTCCTGCGCGCGGCGGTGCCAGAACTGCTGGATGCTGATGATCGGCGACGGCAATGGCGGCGCGATCACCTTGAGATGCGCCATAGTCGCGAAAATGCCGCCGACGGCTGCCGGGACCGTACTGACGGTCGGGCCCGGCGACCAGCAGCGGGACGCTCATGAAGTGGGGCGACTGCAGCTGAATCCGACGGGACAGTCCCATTTCCCGCAATCGCGCTTCGAACAGCTCCTGGCTGCGGCCGCGCTGGGCGACGACGATGTGCCCCAGGTACCCCGGAAACGGCAACGACGACCCACTATTTCTAGTCCATGGCCACGAACATCCTGTACGATGGCATCCCGGACGAAGTGTTCGAGCTTGCGATGAACGCGAGATCGCTAGAGCCAAGATCGTCGTCGGAGCGGCAGGCGACGGCCTCGTCGCGGCCGTCCTGGCAGCGAGCCGCCCTTTCATCTGCATTCCCGAGCATCGGCCTTTCGGTGAGCAGCGAGCGACTGCCGCAGGCCTCGCGGCAACGAAGGCCGCGCTTACCCTGCCCGAATGGCCTGAGGCAACGTCCTGGCCTGCTCTGCTAGAAGAGGTCCAGCACCTCCCGTCGCACGCCCAAAATGCGCTCCACCACCCGGATGGCGCGATCAGGGCAGGAGAATGGCTCGCACGAATGGCCGAGAGCCTGCCGTCCGAACTGGAGCATGCCGGATGACGCAGCCGCACGGGGGCGCCTCCACATCGCAGGGGCCGGCCGCCAGAGCCGCGGCTATCGCCACCCGGCTTGCTGATCTTGGCGCACGATACGATGCCGCGCCGGTCTTTCCCGCCGAAAGCATGCGCTGTCTCGCCTCGGCCGGACTGCACAGCGAATTTGCCCCCGTCGCTGCGGGAGGCACCAGCTTTCTCGATACATTTTCCCGATACCGCGCGTTGATGGACGTCCTTCGCATCCTTGGCCGCGCGGACCTGAGCCTTGGGCGTCTCTACGAAGGTCATGTGAATGCCCTCGCCCTCTTCGAATGGTACGGTTCCCCCGCGCAGATCACCCCGCCCGCACGGCCTATCTCTGGGTTCGCGAAAGCGCCCGGCGCGCGGCACGGTGTGACGAGAGCGGCGACGAAAGTGGGAACATGGACGCTCCCGCATTCGTCCGTATGGCACGCGGCGTCGTCGAGCGCGCGGCATTCGACGTCCTTGAACTTTGCGCTCGCATCGTCGGCACCCGCAGCGCCATGGATGGTGAGCGCATCGACAAGATCAGCCGCGACCTGGCTCTTTACCTGCGCCAGGCGGGTCCGGACCACGCGCGCGACGAAGCGGCGCGGGCCTGGCTCGATCGCGACGTCTGGGGCGATGGAGATGCGCTGTGGTGAACTTCTCGCTTGCCCAAAGACCGTGGCGCGACAAGCGATGGCTGGTCCTGGCGCCTCATCCCGACGACGAGACACTGGGCGCCGGCGCGCTCATCCGCCAGACCGCCCGAACGGGCCATTTCGCGGGGATCGTCTATCTCACCGACGGATCGGGTTCGCACCAGGTCTCCACGGGACTTGTCGCGCAGCGCCGCCGTGAAGCCGCAACCGCGCTGTTCCGTCTTACCGGCAGCCGCGATCGGGCGCCTGTTCACCTCGGCTGGAAGGACGCAGCTCCCGCCACCCCGGAAACACTGCCTTTCATCCGAACCGCGCTCTGGCTGGGCGCCCTGTGCCGGCGGCTGCGGGTCGATGTCATTGCCGTGACCGCCCTGCACGAGCCTCATTGCGACCATAGCGCCGCCGCCCGGATCGCCTATGCCGCGCGCAGGGTAGCGAGGCGCCGTTTGCTGGTCGCCGAGTACCAGGTCTGGGCACAGGCGCGGTTTGGACGCGGCTATCGCTCCGTCGAAACGCTGCCAATGCCCGTAGGGCAACGGCGGCGGGCATTGCAGGCTCATCGCAGTCAACTTACGGCCGCCCGAGGGCCGGGCTTCCGTTTGCCCGCCGACCGTCAGCGCATGCCGGCCACCGACATTCTGTATCTTGGGAAACCCCGATGACGCGCCCGTCCGCAAGCCTCCCGCCGGAATATTTCGAGAGAATGTTCCAGTCCGCCGATGATCCGTGGGATCTGGAAACGAGCGCTTATGAGCAAGCGAAGTACGCCCACAGCATCCGCGCTCTGGAAAATCGCCGGTACGACAGCGGTTTTGAAGTCGGATGTGCGAAAGGCGTTCTCACCGGTCTGCTCGCACCAAGTTGCCGCAGCCTGCTGGCAGTAGACGTCAGCGGAACCGCGCTACGGGCCGCGCGCACGCGCTGCGAAGCGAGCGATCATGTTTCTTTCGCCAACATGGCCTTCCCCGGCCTGGCGCCCGCAAATTCATTTGATCTCGTGGTGCTTTCCGAAGTCGCCTACTACTGGTCCGATCAGGACCTGGGCGCGGCCGCAGATTGGCTGCTCTCGCATCTCGTTTCCGGAGGCGATCTCCTGCTGGTCCACTGGACCGGGAAAACCGACTATCCTCAGAGCGGCGATGAAGCCGTGCTCAAGCTGAGGGCATTGCTGGGAGATCGCATCGAAGTGACAAGGGCCGAACGCATGGCGAAATATCGCCTCGATCTATGGCGACGGCAGCCATGAATATCAGCGTTCTCACTCTCGTAAGAAACCGCCCCGGGCATCTCGCTCAAACGATCGAGGGCCTTCGCCGCAGCGAGGTCGCTCCGATGGAGCTGATAATCGTCGACATGGCGAGCGATCCTCCGGTGGCGGCAATGGAAACGCCATTTCCCACAAGAATCGTGCGGCCCGAAACCTCAGGTCTTCCCCTCGCCGCGGCACGGAACGCCGCCGCGCGCGCTGCCAGAGGGGAACTCCTTCTTTTTCTGGATGTCGATTGCATTCCCATGCGCGGTCTGATCGCCGCGATCGGCAGAGCATGCGTGGGCCGCGATGCGCTCATCGGTGCACCGGTCCGTTACCTCGGCCCCGAGGATGCGCGGGGCGATTGGGAGGAAGCCGATCTGTTCTCGCGCTCGTCCGGCCATCCGGTTCGCGATTTTCCCGCTACCGGGCTTCGCGTGGAAGATAATCCCGGACTGTTCTGGTCGCTGGTATTCGCCATTCGTCGCGATACATTTTTCAGGCTCGGCGGTTTCGACGAAGCCTTCACCGGCTACGGCGCCGAAGATACCGATTTCGGCTTCCGAGCAAAGGATGCGCAACTGCCGTTGCTGTTCATGGGCGGTCCTGGAGTGTTCCATCAGTTCCATGACACCTTCGACCCACCGTTCCAGCATTTCCGCGACATCCTGCGCAACGCCGGCATATTTCACCAAAAATGGGAGCAATGGCCGATGCCCGGCTGGCTGGCCGCCTTCGAGCGGGCCGGCCTGATCGCCTGGAGTGAAAGCGGGATCACCGTTCTGCGCGAGCCGGATGCAGCGCAGATAGAGAGTGCCCGCCTGTCGCATGTTCCTTTCGCCGTGCCGGCCAAGAGGGGTCATCGGCCACCGGCTTGACGCTAAAAAGCATGTGACGCCGGTGCCAGCCATTCGGCCATGCTCCGACGTCATCTTCGATCGTGAGTGTCAGGCCTGTGTACGCGTAGGCTCGGCAAGACCGGAAGAACGGCCGCCTCTCGTCTTCTCGACTTCGCGCCGGTCGCTGTACTTCTTGTAGGCATAGGCTCCGGCTGCGGCGGCGATCACTCCAAGGGGACCGAGACGCCGCACCACCACAGGCGCAGCAATGCCCAGCAGGGTACCGCTCGTGCCACTAACGCCCTTCACATGCTTGGCAGCCTTATTCCCTACAATCGCTCCAAAAATCTTACCAATCATGTCTCGTCTCCTTGTCAGGTATCAAAGGTGCACGACGTGATTGGTTCCGTTTCCGACACTCACGTCGGCTGGAACGTCGTCTTGGAAGTCAGAGCGTAACCGGCGGCGTCTGCAATACCGGAGATCAAGCTACATTCCGGGGGAGCCCGGGAGAGTCCAGCCAAGCCCTCGCCCCCGCTCTGATCAGTGCGGCATCAAACACTGTCATGCCTTACGGCGCACTTGCGACCGTATCGGCGGCGTAAGCACCCCGCCGCCCAAGCGGCACCTCGGCGCCAGTGGTCGTGTCTCGCGAAGTCTGTCGTTCAAGTTCGCAGTTAATCTCGGCGCCAAGCAGCGGCACATAAGCGGAAAGGTATAGCCAGGTAAGCAATACCATTGCCGCTCCGAGCGAGCCGTAAGTGGCGTCGTAATTGCCGAAATTCGCGACGTAGAGCCCGAAGCCAAAAGTCATGACCATCCATGATACCGAAGCGAATATCGATCCCGGCGTAAGCCACCGCCATTTGGCGTGAGCACGGTCCGGCCCGTAGCGGTAGATCGTGGCAGCAAGCGCCGCGCCGACCAGACCGATCAGCGTGTACGATAAGATGGTGACCAAAACAGCAACGAACCCTTGTGCCGGATTCGACGTTCGGGTCAACGCCGGCAACCCGGCGATGCCGACCATGGCGATTATCGCCACAGTGACGCTGCCAGCCGCGATCCTGAACGCAAGGAAGTTGAGGCGAAAGAAGCCGCGGCCTTCCTCTTCGTCGTAAGCGATGTTGAGAGCGACAATGAGAGCCGATGCTCCCTTCATTACCCCGTAGAGCGCAATTGCAAGCGCGACAAACAGGCCGATACCCTTCTTGCCGTCCGAGGTATGAACGACATTAGAGAGCTGCTCCCCGATGAGGCGGGCTGCGTCGTCCGGCATCATCGCAGTCAGCGAGGCCACGTTGGAAGCTACCGTCTCGGGCGTGGCAACCAGGCCATAGGTCATCACGATGGCGCCCAGTGCAGGCACGAGCGCCAGAACCGCGCAGAAAGCAACGCCTGAAGCGATGAGCCCGAGGTTGTCCTGGCTTGCCTCACGCCAAGCGCGGACCAGAACTTGCTTCCAGCCCGGCGCCGAGATTGCCGTCGGCTTCGTCGCCTGCAATCCTCGTCGGTCATCTGTCTTTTGATCAGCCAACACATCCTCCTGTTGCCGTTGCTAACAAGTGAAGATTGAGCAGAGTTTCAGAGTGCCTGACGAATATCCGCTTTTCCGATCCGACTTCAAATCCGGCGGCAACGAACCGTCTCGCGGCAATCTGGGCAAAGTTCGGCCAAGCTATTATCGATCCGCTGCCAAGCAAGGGCACCTGCTTTTCACGGCCTTGCCTAACCTCCGATACGATGCACGGCGGCGTAGCAGTGCGGCCATCAACATAGATCAATCAAATATAGCTGGCAGGCTGCCTTTCCTTTCGCCCTCTCCGTGCGTTGTGACGTGACGATGGCCGCCGCAGCGCGCAGGTAGTTTGCTTCCAACGGAGAGGAATACGTTCTGACCAACATGACCTGGCGGGGCGAGCCCGGTGAACGGACAACGGTTCCGGCAGCGAACCATTGGCAAGTCAGCGGTCCAGTGACCCCATGAACCTGGCCTTCACCGCGGTCCGCATCACAAAGACCCTTGCCGACCAGTCCATCGCATTCCTCGCGGACGACGAGCAGCAGGCCGAGGCTTTGGCCGACGCCGTCAAAGCGCTGTCGCCGCAGGCGATGGTCGTGCACGTGCCCTCCAGCGATGCGCTTCCGGGAGAAGCGGCTCCCGCGAGCCCGGCGAACGCGGGACGCCGCGCGTCCGCGCTGCGGATGCTTCGGCTGGCCCAGGGCACCCACGCCGCCTGCATCCTGAGCGGGGAAGCTGCCGCGCGGTGCTACCCGGGCCCTGATGCGTTCGACAGCGCACCGCCCACCCTGCGTCCCGGCGACGAGGCCGACACCCAGACTTTCGCGGTACAACTGGAA